>JBBCIV010000207.1:0-27902 GCA_037189665.1 Phycisphaerae bacterium
TCGCTCGCCGACGCGATCACAAAGCCGCCAGCGTCGTCCCCTGCGAACCCAACGCCGTAGCTGCCGCCCATTCGAAGCACCCGGGAAACCCAATGGGCGACGCAGGCGTCGCAGCTACACCTTAAGACCCGCCGCGGCGGGCTTCGCGCCGTCGTACTCGAAGTATTTCTTCAGCCGGTTGATCGGCGCCTCGAAGGCGTACCACGACGCCGTCGCCATCACGATGCTGATGGCGGTATAAAGCGCCAGCCCCGCCCACGTCCCGCCGGCCGCGAAGGTGCGATTGGGGAAGAAGTGATCGACCAGGTGCGGCACGAACATGTGCAACACGTATAGCCCGTAGCTGATCCGCCCGATGTAAACCATCGGCGATGACGCCAGCACATACCCCAGCACTCCGCGAAACCCGCGCGACGCCATGCCGATCAGCCAAACCGCGAACAACGCCGTCACCGTATACGTCGCCCCGCCCGGCCATTCAAAGCGGAACGTATAATTCCCCAGCCGGTTGAACGTCCCTTGCTCCCAGCCCGTCCACTGCGATACCACCAGCGTCTCGCCCGCCTTGCCCTGCACCGCCATCGACGCCATCGTCACGTAGATGATGAACAGCGGCACGCCCACCAGCCCGCAGAAGCTGACCAGATGATCAAACCACCGCGCCAGCCCAAACTTCGGCAGGCTGAACAGCGCCAGTAACGCCCCCAGCCCCAGCAGGTCCAGGCAGCCCGGCATCATCCACTCGTGACCGAACTGCCTGGGCGTATACGTGAGCGCGCGCCACAGCGGCGCGGATAGCACCGTCAACATGATCAGCGGCGCGATCCACTTTCTCGGCACAAGGAAAATCAACAGCGGCCAGATCAGGTAGAACTGCTCCTCCACCGACAGCGACCACAAGTGCCGCTCGATCTCCCCGCCCTTGGGCCAGTAGCTGAAGCGCACGTTCGACAGGTACGCCACGTGCCACCAGATGCGATCGCGGAACTCCCGTACCGCACCCTGCACGGCGTCGGCCGCCAAAGTCTGCTTCTGACCGTCGTGAAGTACGACCAGCGCGTCCTTCTGCACTTCTTCGACTGGCGCGCGAATCTGTTGCCCATCCACGACGGCAATCACCTCGTCGCCTGGCACGACGCGCGCACCCTGCTCCACATTCTCCACGTTTAGCACAAACAGCACGGCCAGCACGCCGTAGTACAGCGGAAAGATGCGCAGGAAACGCCGCATGTAAAACTGCTTCGTCATCTGCCCGATCGACGACTTGCCGTCGTCGATCTTCTGGCGGCAGTTCAGAAGGATGCGGGTGATGAGGAAGCCCGAGAGCGCGAAGAACAGCCCCACGCCGATCGCCCCCCACGGCGCCGATCCCGGCTGGGCGATCGCTCGGGGCATGAAGTGCCACCAGATGACCATCAACACCGCCAGCGCCCGCACGCCGTCGAGCTGTGGCATGTGGTGCATCAGGTGCGTTTCGCCGGGGTTGGCGAGCACCGGGTGCTGCTGGTTGTAGGTGTCGGTCGGGATGTGGGCTTCAGGCTTCACGCAGGAAATATTCCTCTTCGAGCTGCTTCAACTTCGCCGAGAGCTGATCCAACTGGGCGTTGAGTTTCTTCGATTTGGCCGCGTCTTTGAAGGCTTGGGCGAGCGATTCCTGCGCCGCCATGATTTCGGCCTCGGTTTCGGTGATCGCCCGCTCGATGTCCTTCACGTCCATCCGGCCGTACGGGCGGGCGTATGGGTTGTCCTTCTTTGACGATGTAGACGACGACTGCTGCTTTTTCGGCTGATCCTGCTTCTTCGTCTGCGGCTTAGCAGGCTTCTCGGCCTCGACGGCCTTCGCGTGAGCCTTGTCGTGCCACTCTTCAAACGTGCCGTCGAAGTCCTCCATGCCCGGCGGATTGAGGATGATCAGCCGTTTCACGATCTTCTTCAGGAAGTAGCGGTCGTGGCTGACGATCAGCAGCGTGCCGTCAAAGTTGCTCAACGTCCGCTCCAGCGCGTCGGCCGACTGGATGTCGAGGTGGTTGGTGGGCTCGTCGAGCAGGATGACGTTTGGCTGTTCAAGCATCAGCTCCGCCAGCGCCACGCGTGCCCGCTCACCGCCGGAGAGGTCGCCCATGCGCTTTTCGACGTCGTCGTCGCTGAATAACAACGAACCGAGAATGTCGCGCACCTTCTTTTCGGGGACGATGCCGTCGTGTACTTCTTCAAGGATGGAGTTGTCGGGATCGAAGTCGTCGAGCCGCTGGTCGTAGTAGCCGACGTTGAGGTTGGTGCCCCAGCGAATCTCGCCGTCGTCGGCGTCGAGTTCGCCGATGAGGGTTTTGAGGAGCGTGGTTTTGCCGGAGCCGTTCGGGCCGATGATGCCGATGCGCTCGCCGGGCTTCACGTTGAACTCCAACCCCTTCCATATCAGCCGGCCGTCAAAGGACTTGGTGAGGTCGGCCACGCGCAACAGCTGATCGCCGGCGCGGGCATCATTCCGGAAACGAACGTGCATCGACTTGCGGTGCTGAACGCTATCGACCATCGCGTCGCTTTTGAGCAGGCGATCCAGCTTTTTCGCCCGTCCCTGCGCCTCGCGCGCCCGCTGGCCTGCGCTGAATCGGCGGATGAACTCCTGCTGCTTGGCGATGTCTTTTTGCTGGAGTTCGTACGCCCGCGCCTGCGACAGCTCTTCGACCGCCTTCTGTTCGAGGAACGCGGTAAAGTTGCCCGGATAACTCTTCAGCGCCCGCCGGGTGAGCCAGACGACGCGCGTGGCGAGCCGGTCTAGCAGGTAGCGGTCGTGCGAGATCAGCAGCACCGCGCCATTGAAGTTGAGCAGGTATTCTTCCAGCCACTCGATGGCCTCGAGGTCCAGGTGATTCGTCGGCTCGTCGAGCAAGAGCAGGTCGGGTTCGGCGATGAGGATCTTCGCCAGCGCCAGCCGCGACCGCTGGCCGCCCGACAGCTTGTCCACCACGCTCTCCCACACCTCGCGGCCAAGGCCCACGCCCAGCAGCGTCGCTTCCAGCCGGTGCTGCCATGCGTAGCCGCCCTTCTCGTCGAAATCGTGCTGCACCTTCTCGTATTGCGCCAACAGCTTATCGAGCTGATCCCCCTGCGCCTCCGCCATCTTGTGCTCGATGTCGCGCAGGCGATGGCTGAGGTCGTGCAGTTCGGCGAACGCCAGTTCGGCCTCGTCGATGACCGTGTTGCCGGGCTCGAACGCCGGGTCCTGCTTCAGGTAGCCGATCTTCGTGCCTCGGGGGATGTTCACCTCGCCGACATCCGGCGTGATCTCCCCCACGATCATGCGGAACAGCGTGGTTTTGCCCTCGCCGTTGTTGCCGATGAGGCCCACGCGCTCGCCTTTCTCGATCGAGAAGCCGAGGCCCTCGAACAGCATGCGGTCGCCGAGAATTTTTTCGATGTTATTAAGTTGGATCAGGGGCATGACGTCAGGGCGGAGAATGTAACCGCGATGCCGGCGCATTCCCACCCGATCGCCACGGCACGACCCCGGATAACCTCATTGATCCCGCCGGACACGCCTCCAAGCCAGCCCGGCCAGCATTGCGACACCAAACGCCATCGCGGGCTCGGGGACGGCGGCGATCGACAGGTAAATCGGCGATTCGCCGACCGTCAGCTGAACCTGGTTCAACCCGATCACCGAATATGCGGCCGCCGGGGCAATACCAGGGGCGAGCGGCATGGTTTCCGCCCCGACAATTTCGCCAGGCAAATCCAACTCCGCCAGGGTCGTGCGATCCGTGCCGGTCGGCGACCAGACCACCCAGATCAGCTTATCCGCATCCCCTTCCTGCTCGAAGGCATAGACGTACAGGTCGTTCGCCAGTTCCCTCACCACTTCTTTGAAGCGATAGTTCCCCAGCTTCTCTTGCATGTGAACCATCGCATAGTACGACGGCTTGGGAACGTAATTGCGCGTCAGGCCGGACGAGGCGTGGAGGGAAGGCTCGTCGGCGTCGTCGAAAAAGAACATGTACGCGCGATCCACATCCATCCTGGAAAACGCCAGGAACGATCGCGTGATGTACTGGGCCTGCTGCGCGTCGGTTACGCCCACCCAATCCTTGAACGTGCCGCTGGTGTAATTGGGCTTGGTGGTGGAGTCGTAGCCGAATTCGGTGATCCAGATCTGCTTGCCCGGCGCATACTGATTGCGCCAGTTGACGACGTTCTGGATGTCGGCCATCTGCGTAAGGCGAGGATCCTCAGGGTGACTGCGACGCCAGGTGGGGTAGGGCTCGAGTTGGGCGTAGGTATTGATGGAAATCACGTCGAACAAATCCGTCATCGATTTGTACACGTCGAGCGACCGTGTGTACGTATCGCTCGGGCCGACGTGGCTGCTCATGGTGACGATGGGCATCGTCGGATCCGCCTCTCGGACGCCGGCGGCCATATTCTGGAAAAGGATTTTGTAGTCGGCATCGGAAAACTGGCCTTCTTCATTGCCGATCTGGACGGAGCTGACCAACCCATTGCCAACCGCCGGGCCAAAGTGCGTGGCGAACGCCTTGCCGTACTTCTTCGCGTCGGCGGCAAGATTATTGAAGCCGGATGCCTGGTAGCCGGAAAACTGGATGGCAGTGTTGATGCGATAGCCTTCGTTCGCCCAGCTCTGATAGATGGTGTTCCAGTTCACGCCGTTGCGCGCCAAAGGGAAGGTCGTGTTGTAATTGCTGTTGTCCCCTACGTCCCAGGAGAAGTTATGGTAGTCGCGCACGAGCGTCGCGGCCGGCGCGTAGAGGGCGGGGCGGAACGGGATTGAATGCCCGTTGATCCCCATGAAATCGCGCATCGCGGGCTTGTTGTCCTGCCCAAGGCCAACGCGTACCAACAGCAACACGGCAAACCCGACGAGGATTCGTCGAAATCCAAGGTGTCGAATCAAGGTGTACCTCTCCTTCCAATGCCGAGCGAGCGGGGATGCGCATGCAACACATAGCAGCGATCGTCTTTCATGACGCAATTGTTGCATGATAACGCCCACTACAAGGCCGCCAAGAAAAAACCGGCGATTCTGCGGGCTGAAGGCCGGCGCGGTCAACGGATCGCGGTAATCCTCGGAAGCGCCGACATTTCCGTCACAGGCCGGGGAGGGTTCGTTGGGTTGCCGGCGGACTTCTTCTATACTCTTGGCCCTAGCACAGGAACCCGGCACATGGCATATCTCCTCGGCATCGACATCGGTACCAGCGGAACCAAAACCCTCATTTGTGATCAGACCGGCAAAGTCCTCGCCACCGCAATGGCGGAGCACGCGATTCACACCCCTAAACCGGGGTGGAGCGAACAGATGCCTGAAGACTGGTGGACCGCCACCAAAACCGCGACCAAAGCGGTGCTGAAGAAGGCCCGCGTGAAAGGGTCTGCCATCACCGGCATCGGCCTCTCGGGGCAAATGCACGGGTCGGTGTTTCTCGATAAATCGGGCAAGGTCATCCGTCCCGCGTTGCTCTGGAACGACCAGCGCACGGCCGCGGAGTGCGAGGAGATCGAGGAAAAGGCGGGCGGGCGCGATCAGCTCATCGCGATGGTCGCCAACCCGGCGCTCACCGGCTTCACCGCGCCGAAGATCCTCTGGCTGCGCAAGCACGAGCCGAAGCACTACGAGAAGACGAAGCAGATCCTCCTGCCGAAGGACTACATCCGCTACCGCATGACCGGCGAGTTCGCGACCGAGGTGTCGGACGCCTCGGGCACGCTGCTGCTCGACGTCGGCCAGCGGACATGGTCGGACGAACTGTTGGGCAAGCTGAAGATCGACAAGGCGCTCCTGCCGAAATGTTACGAGTCGTTCGAGGTCTCCGGCACGCTCACGCGCGGCGCGGCGGCGGACCTGGGGCTGGCAGAAGGCATTCCCGTCGTCGGGGGCGGCGGCGACCAGGCGGCGGGCGCGATCGGAAACGGCATCGTCTCGGCGGGCATCGTCAGCGCGACGCTGGGCACCTCGGGCGTCGTCTTCGCCCATTCCGACAAGCCCACCCGCGACCCGCTCGGCCGCGTTCACACGATGTGCCACGCCGTGCCGGGCAAGTGGTGCGTCTTCGGCTGCATGCTGTCGGCGGGCGGGTCGTTTCAGTGGTTCCGCAATCGGCTCGGCACTCACGAGGTCGAGGAGGCCAAGCGCAAAAAAGTCGATCCGTATCAACTCCTGATCGAGCAAGCCGACGCCGCGCCGGCGGGCTCGGAGGGGCTGTTCTTCCTCCCCTATCTCACCGGCGAACGCTGTCCTCACGCCGACCCCAACGCCCGCGGCGCGTGGATCGGCCTCACCAGCCGCACGACGCGCGGCATGATGATCCGCGCCGTGCTCGAGGGCGTCACCTACGGCATGCGCGACGCGATCGAGATCATGAACGACATGCACATCCCCATCAAGGAAATCCGCGCTTCCGGCGGCGGCGCGCGAAGCCCCTTCTGGCGGGAACTGCAGGCGAACATCTATCGCAATCCAATCGTGCTGACGAACGCCTCCGAGGGCCCCGCCTACGGCGTTGCCCTGCTGGCCGGCGTGGGCACGGGCGTATGGAAAAACGTGGAGGAAGCCTGCAAGTCGTCGATCTCGCAAACCCTTAAAGTCGCCCCCGCCAAGCGCGCCGCCGACCTGTACGAGAAGCATTACCAGATCTACCGCAAGCTCTACCACGACCTGAAGGCCCGCTTCGACGAAATCGCGGCGCTGGCGTGACGCCCGCTATCAGATCATAGCGAGCGCCAGCTTCGCCACGTTGTCCGACGCGCCGCGTTGATCGAGCGGTCCGACCAATTCCAACAGTCTGGCGCGCATCTGCTCCAACAGCGACGGCTCGGCCAGCATGCGCAGCGCCTCGTCGGCGATCGGCGTCGGGTCGCCGTTCCAGGGGATGAACTCGGGCACGAGGTCGACGTTGCCGGCGAGGATGTTCACCATCGCGATCTTCGGCGTCTTGATCAGAAACTGCCCGGCCGCCTTCCACAGCAGTGTGTTGATGCGGTAGACGACGATCATCGGCACGCCGTACGCCGCGACGTGCACCGTGCTGGTGCCGCTCTTGCAAAGCACGAGGTCGCATTGCGGGATCAGGTCGTCGAAGGCGTCCTGCTCGACGACGACGTCGAGGCCGACGTCCTTCAATCGATCGCGTGTAAACGCGTCACCCGCGGGGGTGGTGGGAACCAGAAAGCGAACCGTTGGGTGCGCCGCCGCGATGCGTTTCATCACTTCGATCAGGCCCGGCAGGTTGCCGCTGACCTCGTTGCGGCGCGAGCCGGCCAGCACGCCGATCACCGGGCCGCGATCGGGATATCGCACGTTCGGAACACGGCTCAGTCGGTCGGGCGGAAGATGATCGAAGAGCGGATGGCCGACGAAGTCGGTCCGCACACCGCGATCGCCGAACCACCTTTCCTCGAACGGAAAGATGCACGCCAGACGATCGACGTAGGCGCGAACCTGCCTGATCCGCCCTTCCCGGCTCGCCCATAGCTGGGGTGCGACAAAATAAAGCGTCTTCACATCGTGCTCTTTGGCAAGCCTGGCGAAGCGAAGGTTGAAGCCGGACGAATCGACGCAGACGTGCAGATCGGGCTTGTCGGCGGATCGGTAGCGGTCGGCAAGCCAGCGTTCGAGGCGACGCATTTCGTTCAGGCGTTTAAGCCCGTGAAGCGCCATGGCGGCCTTCCGCGTGGTTTCGAAGTGGATTTTCGCCCCCGCTTCGGCCATGCGAGGGCCGCCAATTCCTTCTATCGTCAGCGTCGGATCAAGCCGCCGCAGCGCGCGAACGACGCCGGCGGCGTGATTATCGCCGCTGACCTCGCCGACCGTGAAGAAAATCCGCCGGGACATCGAACGCCTGTTGTATCGGAAAGCGCGCCGGCGGTCAGCACCGGCCTGCGGGCCGCGTCGAGCCAGTCGGCGAAGGAGATGTGTCGCCCGGGCAGATCATTCGCCCTCGCCGAGCCGTCGCGACCAGCTACATGACAACGAAGTGATCGCCCGGAAGATCCCCGCCGCAACACGACTTCCAGCTCGTGGCTCACAGGGGCCGTCATTCGAGACTTCTCAGCGCAGGCGATTCGTCGGTTCCGGTGTCTCGTTCGGCACGGCGGCGAGATACCGCTCAAAACCTTCGCGACGCCCCACGGCGGCTTCGTGGCAGAGGATAGTCGAGCGTGCGAACGACAGAGAGTTTCTCCGCGGCGGCGCGGCCCAGAAACTGGTCGATCGAATCCCCCTCCTTCGCCGCCAGATCGGCAACGCTCTTCCGCAGCGACTCGGGAATCTCAATCGTCAGCTTGCTCATGGTTCGGTGCGAAACTACCTGATCGCGAAGTATTCAACGAACCAAACAACTACGAGCAACACAGGCTCCGCTGCGTTTCACCGTATGTCCGGCCCATGTCCGGCGTCGCCGCATTAGTAGCAACAGTGTGCCGGAGACGAAACCCAGCACGGATGGCTCGGGAATGGCAAGGTAGCTGGGAAGGGCCTGCACCACCTCGTGGGGATAGACCGGATCTACTGCGAAAGAGGACTCCATCCAGAAGTTGAACGGCGCCAAATTCGACTCTGGAAGCGGGCCGGCTTCTGGATCGATTGCCTCGAGAACGTATGTGAACTCGAGTGTTGGAGAGCCAATGAAGACCAACGCCGACGGGTTGTATGGTGGCGGAACATAAGCCAATGCTCCCCCGGCGCTTTGATAAATTTGCACACTTAGAGGAACGTAATCTTCGCCCTCATTGTAGACGTCTTGCCCGTAAATTTGGCTGGCGTTCGGTAAGTACTGGCCGGTCAGCGCGACATCGTCAAGCGTCACAACATAAGCCTTGGAGAAGATCGATGACCAGCCGTCG
This sequence comes from Phycisphaerae bacterium, assembly GCA_037189665.1. Classification (GTDB taxonomy): domain Bacteria; phylum Planctomycetota; class Phycisphaerae; order Tepidisphaerales; family Tepidisphaeraceae; genus BPJO01. Next base: position 8,857 of record JBBCIV010000207.1, read on the forward strand.
GTACCTGCCCCACTACCGTGGAAGCCAATCGGCGAATACGGCCCAATCGCCCAACTGGACCCGACGTTCCCATACATCACCTCTTCCGGTCGCCCGGTTCGCCAAATCGCTCCGCCGGCCTCCTCGGATAACGCGCCGCTCAGGGATACGATTTCGTACTTTGTAGGATCGATGATCGGAACACGAAACTCACCGTATAGCGTCAACCTGAGCTCGCTGTCGTACGCCTGAACGTCAACGGTGGGATTTGAGAGCGACAGTGTAATCGTGTGTTGAAATGGCGCGCCGATGACACGAGTGGCGGCTACAAATCCGATGGCGATCGTCACAACGAGAACAGAAATATTACGCATTTACCCTCGTTCTGAAATATTGATTTGACAGAAGTTTGAATCCGGCAATGGATCCGTGTGCTCTCTAATCGCGGATGATTCTGACCATCTGCGAAGCGGAAACAATTCGTCATTTATGACGTCATCAGCCTTGATGTCATCGCTTCCGATGAATGGTTTCTTCCCCGCGGCGAAAGTGATTGAAGACGTGCAGGACCAACTCCACGCGATCGGCGACGCCGAGGCGGGCGAAAAGACGAGCCAGGTGTGTGCGAATGGTAGGAACGGTGGTGGTCAGCGCGGCGGCGATCTCCTTGTCGCGCTTCCCCTGAAGGATCAGCCCGACGATTTTCGCCTGCTGCGGCGTGAGGCAAAGGGAACAGGAAAGTCGGTTCCATTCGTCGTCGCTGAAGACATGAAATGGCGGAGACGGCGCTGCATTGGCGGATTGCGTGACGTGGATTTGCGGGCGGGCCATTCGATCCCCAAAAGAAAAAAGAGCGTCGAACCAAGGACGCTCAGACCAGGCCCGCCAAGGCCCACGAAGAACGTGCCTCGGCCGACGCCCCTTTCGGGGCGCGCGGACACAAGGCACTGCTTCTTCGTAAAAATTTGGCGGTTCGGTCTGAAGCAGCGTCTTGACGCACACGCGTCAATTTAATTGTCAGCCCGCACGGCGGATCGCCGGCGAACTGTGCCGAATTATAGCCGACAGGGAACACGAGTGCGACGGAAGCGTAACGGGCAGCCCGCAGGTGGGCGACACGATGTCGCATGCCACCATCGCCGTGGATTATGCCCGCGTGCGGTGCTTCGAGAAAAAGTGGTTTTCATTGTCGGCCGCAGACCCCTCGTCCATCGCGTATACTGAAAGATCCTATGCTCCCCGAATGGTCGCAATCCCCGTGCGTCGTCATCGGCATGCTGCACCTACCGGCCCTGCCCGGATCGCCTCGCTACGCCGGCGACCTGCAAGCGATCCGCGACGCAGTCCTGCGCGACGCCGACACCCTGGTATCCGGCGGTGTGCACGGGCTGATGCTCGAGAACTTCGGGGATATCCCGTTTTACAAATCCGGCGTGGCGGCCCATACCGTCGCCCATATGACCGCCATCGCGTGGCACGTGCGGCAGGTGACGGGCGTTCCGCTGGGGATCAACTGCCTGCGAAATGACGGCTGTAGCGCTCTATCGATCGCACACGCATGCGGAGCGCAATTCATCCGCGTGAACGTGCTGTCCGGCGCACGCGTGACCGACCAGGGCGTGATCGAAGGCGTGGCCGCGGACGTGATGCGGTTGCGCAAGGCGCTCGATGCCGAGTCGATCCAGGTGCTGGCGGACGTGGACGTGAAGCACTCGTCGCCGTTGGGCTCGGTGGAGTTGGAGGACGAGATCGACGACGTCATCGATCGCGGGCTGGCCGATGGCCTCATCGTCAGCGGCGCCGGGACGGGCAAGGCAACGGATACAAAGAAGGTACAGCGCGTCAGCCGGGCGGCGGGGAAGACGCCGGTGTTCGTCGGCTCCGGCGTCACGCACCAGACGGCCGGGAGCTATCTGCCGCACGTGAGGGGGTTGATCGTCGGAACGTATTTCAAGGAAAAGGGACAGGTGGATCGGCCGGTCGATCCGCAGCGCGTGCGAACGTTGATGGACGCGATCGCCTGACATCCTCATTTGCCCACCACGACAAACCCGCACTTGCACACATGTCCATCTGTTTTATCAGCGATCTACACCTCGGCCGCGACCCGGCGAAGAGCTGGGCGGAGCCGGTGACGTCCCTCCCGGCGACCGAGATCGTCGCCCGGCTGAAACGCGTGTTGCTGAGCGAGAAGATCGACCTTCTGGTCATCGGCGGCGACATGATCGAGCATGGCGACGCCGGCCGTATAGACGAGTTCGTCGACCTGATGCGAACGATCTACGTGCCAACGCTGGTTTGCTTCGGCAATCATGATTTGACGATGCCCGGCTCCCTGGAACATTGGCGAAAGTCCGCCAACCGATGGCCGCAGGCAACGCTGGCGGACGCGATGGTGACCGCCAATGAGATGGACGTCATCGCGATCAACACGCACTGGATCGTTGACGATCAGGTCCGCGACGGCTGGACGCCCGGCAAACCCTGCTGGCCTGCCATCACAGACGGCCAGCGAGCATGGCTCCGCGAAACCGTCGCCGACGCCGACCGCCCCGCCGTGCTCGTCTGCCATGCGCCAATACACCTCGCCGCCCCAGGCGAGGCGCCCGACGGCATGACCGCGCTACGCACCCGCGCCTACCGCGACGCCATCGAAGCCGAACTCGTCCGTTCCGGCCGAGGCGAGCGCGTGCTGGGCATTCTGTCTGGTCACATCCACCACCACTCCACCGTGCATGGCTCAGCGCATTCCTCCCGCCTCCTCATCACCAACGCGGCGATCAGCGAGCAACCATGCATCGCTAGAGTCCTCGGCATCGAAGATGGAAACAAGTTAGCCATACGGAACATTTCGCTCGATCATCCTTAGTCCAACCCCATGAACTGCGAATGAACGAGCTTCGCCCGCTTGTTCGAACGCGCTCCTGCCCGTTAACGAATACTTCATTTCAATCGCCAAGAGTTCATTAAGAAATACCAACTTTTATGGTCTATAGTTGACTATTACATAGATAAGCCTATTTTTGTGGCTCCTCCGCACTAAAGGAAAAGTGTGGGCGTCAAACTTGCTGGGGTGTCTTGGCAAACGATCGCGCGAGTACCGTGCTGTGCGGAAGAAGGAGCTTCTATGCGTAGTGTCACCTCCCGGTGCACATTGTGTGAGTCGCTTGAAGGCAGGCAGTTATTGGCCGGAACGCCATTTGCGAATGCAGATGGTTTCAACGCCATGACGTACGACGGTTCGGGCAACCTGCACGTCGCCTATTACGATCGCTCGGCGGATACGATCGTCTATTCAAAACGCAGTTCGACCTACAGCTGGGCTGATACGACGCTTGGCAGTGCCACGCTGTCTGGCGCCGGCAACTGGTGCTCGATCGCCGTCGATTCCACCGGCAAGCCCGCGGTAGCCTATATTGACGCGGCGACGTCAGACCTGAAGGTTGCGAGATACTCAGGCACGGCATGGTCGACGACGACGATCGAAAGCACGGGCAGCGCCCTCTATCCTTCGATCGCCTTCGACGGCAGCAACAACATGAACGTGTCGTATTTCTACCGGGCTAATAGTTCAGCCACCGGCGAACTGAAACACGCCATTTATACGAGCGGGTCGTGGAGCAAGGTCTCGATTGATACCAGCGGAAATACCGGCCGCTATAGCAGCATTGCCAAGAACCCCTCGACCGGCCGCGTAGCGATCTCGTATGAGGACACCGACGCTGCGTCGGTGGCTTATACCGAACGAAGCTCGGGCGGCACGTGGAGCACGCCGGTTACCGTGCAGTCCAGCCTCGGCACGCTGTCGACCTACACGTCGCTGGCCTTCGACACCAGCAATCGCCCGGCCATCGCCTACTATGACGCGGCGAACGCCGACGTCCGCTATGCGAGCCGGAGTTCGGGCGGAACCTGGTCGCACGGGGTGGCCTATTCGAACCAGGGAATTTACCCACAACTCAGCTTTAACCCTGACACCGGCACCGCCTACATCACCGCTTACGGCGGCAGCGCAGTCCGGTTAATCAAGGGGTCGCCGGGCAGTTGGAGCAACTCAACTCTGCAAAGCAGTGTCAGCCAGTCAACCAGCGCAGCAATGTCCTCCCTGCAATCGATCTCCTTTGGCTATGTCAGCAGCGGCAGCACGAGCTTGAATGTCGGCGAGTATCACGGAACGCAGATCGCCAATGTTTCGAAGACGCAGTACAACGAGGTTTCGGACTGGCGGTGGATGATTGATGCTGCCCAGGCTGGCGGGAATACGGTGCACGCCTCTCGTCGGCTTAAAGTCGTGATGACGGCATCGCAGACCAGCCCCGGCACCGACACCACCCTGATTCAGGCCGGAGCGAGGGATTATTACAGCAGCAATGGCGTCTACGAGATCGACGACGGCACGCCTCAATATACGCTGACAACTCAGCCGCAGACGTTCGTCAGCAAGATCACGCTGAACAGCAGCTATCCGTCGCCGAACCCGCCGGTGGAGAAGTACTATTTCACCGTCTGGCTGAAACAGCCTCTCCACTCGGCGTCATACCACCCGGCTCAGGCGAGCGTAAACCTTAAGCTCTATCAGATGGACTGATCCAATCACAATGGTCGGTTCTTCCTGGCTCATCAAGAGGCCCGCATCGGATTCGATGTGGGCCTCTTTTACATGGCACGCTCGGCATGCTTAATGACAATCCCGCCAAACTGGGATTCGTAAGTTTTCGCCAAATCAACGAATGAAAAGAGCCCACGGCTCGCATGCCGTGGGCTCTAAATACATGAAGTTCCCTGGAGATGGAGAACTGATCAGTTCGGGCGACTCGTCAGCAACGGGAAGTTCTGCTGTTCGATTTCGCGTTGAATGATGATCGTCGGCTTCACCATGATAAGCAGGACGCTCTCATCACGAGCATAACCACGGTTGGTAAAGGCACGCTTCAGGAACGGGATCTTGGAGAGAACCGGCACGCCGGCCTCACGCTCGATTTCGCCGCTGATGGTCGTTCCGCCGAGCAGCAGCGTACCGCCATCGGGGACCGAGACGCTCGTGCGCACTTCGGTGATTTCGACTTCGGGCTGCTGGATGAAGCCGTAACCGCTCGTGGTGCCGCCGGTATCATCATCACCATCATCGTCATCACCAATGGTGCCGCCGAAGACGGGGAACGAGCTGATGCGGACGATGCGGCTCAGCTGCGGACGCAACGTGAGGGTGACGTACTTACGGTCGGCGGATACCGTTGCGGCGACGTCGAGGACGACGCCCGATTGGATCACGTCGATCTCAGGATCAAAACCGACCGCTTGCTGGCCGACGATCGGCGTCAGGTCGCTGACGTAGCTGATCTGGGTTGCCACCAGCACGTAAGCGCGCTGGCCGTTGAACAGCGTGACGCGCGGCGCGGTCAGCTGGGTGACATTCTGGTTGCCCTGCGTGGCCCGGATGAGGAGGCTGGCCTGGAAGTCATCCATGAACGCCGTGATGGTCGTCGATAAGTTCGGCGTCGAGAACTGGCCGGCCAGATTGCCGCCCACGCCGGTCTGCAGACCGCCAGCCTGAGTGAACAGCGACGAGTTCTGCTGAACCGAGATCGGCCCAACGCCAGTCTGCTGCTGGCCGTTGATGCCGATGGGAAGCGGGTCGGTACCCGGGATCAGGTTCGCGAACTGGTTGTTATCGTTATTGAGGAAGAAGTCAAAGTCGACGCCGATATCCTCGAGGAAGTTCCGCTGCACAGTGAGGAAGCGGGCCTCAATCATGACCTGGATCGAGCGCTGTTCGCGCAGTTTTTCAAGCAGGCTGGTAATCTGGCGATGCACTTCGGGCGTCTGGGTGACGATCAGCTGACCGCCCAGTTCGCGGAGCGAACCGAGCTGGCCGCCGTCTTCCTTCCAGGTACCGACGCCGATGGTTTCGCGAATGAGGCTGGTGATCTGCTCAACCAGTTCCTCACGAGTCGGCGTGTCTTCGTCCTCGTCGTCGCTGCTGTTACTCGAATTACCGCCGAACAATCCACCACCACCGCCACTATTATTGCCGCTACTGCCACCGGTGCCTTGGCCGTTATTTCCGTTGGTGGTGATGCTGAAGTCGGGAGCGTTGGTGAAGTCAGGAATCGCGATGATCAGGTCACGAATGTCGTAGGTGCGGGTTTCGACGTTGCGGGCCAGATCTTCAGAAGTGCTGATGGTGATGACGCCTTCGTCCACCGTGTAACCCAGCGCGCTGGTCGCGCCGCCGCCCACGCTCTCGAGGATCGTGCGGAGCACTTTCGAGAACTTGACGTTGCGGAGACGGGTCGACACCGGCGCATTGCGGTCGATGCCGGCGGCCTCGAGGGCCTTCCAGTTCACGAAGATGTTGGCCTGCGTCGTATCGCGGAGGAAGTCAACCACATCCGCAAAAGCGACGTCCTGGAAGCGGATTTCCGGCAGGCTCTTTTCGAGCAGGTTGCCGATCGCCTCGTCGGCGGGCGTGATCGCGCGTTCTTCGCGAACCGTCTGGTCACGACGGGCCGCGAGATCTGGCCAATCCGTCGGGTAGGTCAACACGTCGGCGTACGGGATCTTGGCCTCATCCGCCTGGTTGAACGTCGTGACCCACTGCTCGTCGAACCGCTCGCGAAGCGTGCGCTGCTTCTGCAGCGAAGCGCGATCGAACAGAATCTGACGCACGCCCGTCGCATAAGCGTTGCGGGAATCGATCGTGAGAATCTGGTTGACGGTCTTGAGCGCCTCCTCGTACTTGCCCTGCTCAGTCAGACGACGCGAATCGGCGATGAGCGTGGCGACGGCCTGCTCCCGGGCTCGAAGCTGCGTCTCTTCGCGTTGCTTTGCCTGCTGGGCAGCATCCGACGCCGCCTGAGCGGCGTCGGCATCACGCTTGGCGATGACGGCCCGTTCCAGTTCCGTGCGGGACTGGGCGATGCGAGTGTCGAAGCCGGCGAGCTCTTCGTTGGTGAAGATGCCGGGGTTCGTCTTGGAGGCAACCTCGGCCTGAGTGAGCGCCTGACGAGCACTATCGAAGTTGCTGCGCGCGATCTCAAGTTGCGCCAGCGTCACATTGCGATCGACATTGAAGATGATCGCCTGACGCTGAGCGATGATGCGAGCTTCGGTCTGCGTCGCGATATCCTGCTGGACCGGCGAGATGCCGGCGGCAGCCAAGGTGCGATTCTTGCCGGCGAGCGCGTCGGCGTTGCTCGGGTCGAGTTCGAGGGCCTGAGCGTAGAGAAGCGACGCGTTGCTGAGGTTCTGAGCGGTTTCCGCAGCCTGGGCATCCGTGACGAGCTTGCGAGCCTGGGCGGCCTTGTTCTCGGCTTCGATGCGCTGGGCATCGCTGACGGCCTGCAGCCGGGCGGCATCGCCCGAAGCAGCCGGAGCGGGAGCCGCGGCATCGGTGTTCGCGGGAGCAGGCACCGCATTATTCTGGGCAACGACGACCGGGGCGGCCACGAGGGCTTCGCGGGCGGCCTTCTCGGCGTCGGCCTGCTCTTTCTTGTCCATGATCGCCAAGTACTTGCTCGGCGCGTCTTCGAACCAGCCGGGCTTGTAACCCAGTTCCACGGCCTTGTTGAAATTCTGGCGGGCGGCGATCCAGTCGCCCTTGCGGTACTGATCGCGGCCGGTCAGATAGGCAGACCGGGCCTGCTCGGCGCCAGACGGGCCGGCGGCGTCCTTATCGATTTTTTCGAGGTATTCGCGGGGGCTCTTGTCGAACCAGGCGGGCTTGTAGCCGGCATCCTGAAGCTGGGTGAACTTCGCCTTGGCGGACTCGGTGTTGCCAGCCTTGTAATCCGCGACGGCCGACGCGTAAACGGCCTTCAGGTCGGTGTCGGTGGTCTTGCCGCTCGCCTCGGCAACCGCGAGTTGCTCGCGAGCCTTGGCCTTGGTGCCCTCGTCGGCGTACTGGTTCCCGGCGACCGACTTGTAGAGCGCCGCCGCCTCACCATACTGACCGGCGGTCAGGGCGGCTTCGCCCTTTTCGAAATCGGCCCGGGCGCTGCGACGGAGTTGGGTGGCCTGTTCGGCCTGAGCGATCGTGTCGGCGAGGAGCTTCTTGTCGTCATCGCCGAGCGAGTCAGCCTTGACCGCCTGAAGCGCGGTCAGGGCTTCTTCGTATTGCCCGGCCTTGAACTGCTCGACCGCGGCGTTCAACGCCGCCTTGCCATCGGCATTCTGGAGCGCCACCAGCACGACGGGCGTGTCCTGCGCCTGCACCCGCTCGGCCGCGACGACCGGCATCGCCAGGACGACCGCAAGGCTCAGCTTCGTGATGGAGTGCCTCGCCGCAGGCGAGAGCCACTTGGATTGATCGGAAACGACGACTGACTGACGACGGTCGGTAACCACGACACGCTCCTCCTGGAGAGGGAACTAGTCCGCCCTAACCGCAATACCCACAATGATTTGCCGCGCGGTGCGCTCGCACCGCGGCTAGCTCGGCAGAAATCGTTGGGGAACATTGTGGCATGAAGACGAACGACGACTCTGGTTGCAAAACCCTGGTGCACCTTCGATCGTCCGGCCAGAAAAGCACGCCTTTCGCGCAACATCGCTGACCAGACCAGACGGAACGTACGAAAATCAGGCCCGAAGACAGGCCGGACTTCGTCTACTCCGCATGCGACCTCAAGCTGCCTGCCAACCGGCTTGGAAACCGCGACGCCAACCCCGCTCAAAACACCCCGCCCGATCAAGGCTTAAGTGATTTGAACCACGGCTGACTAACTGTCCTTTTCCATTTGCCCGTTCGCACGCGCCCCGCCCTTCGGGGCCGTTCTATCCTTCGCGCTGAGCGTTACCGGACTTCCCCGGTCCGACCCGCGATAACCGACGGCCAATCGCAAGCCACGCTCAACCAACCGCTTGAGGAGCGCAACGCTCCGCCTTTCGAGCCGCCGAATCTAACCGAGCCCCAAAACCGATGCAAATAAAAACGATCGTATCAACGTTACAGACTGTCCTTCCAGCAACGCCCATAACCAGAAATCTGCTTGACTTACATGATTTCGCCGGGCAAAAGCCTACTTACTCCTACTTGCCCTGGCTTGTTGCGCTCGCAACATTGCGGCACGGCGTCCCTTGCCATTCCGCCCTACGGACAGCGCTCTGGCATGGCACACAAGTCATATCCGCAGCCTGAACAAACACCCGCATCGATGCCCCCCCCTCTCACACCACCCGCCTCACCTGCTCCGCCACCGCCAGCATGCGGTTGAATTCCACCGGGTCGAACGGCCGCGAGGTGAAATCGAGGATCAGTTGGTCGGCGTTGCGAATCAGCCCGATGTCCGGCGGAAGCAAAGCACGCGCGGGGCTGTTGGCCAGCCCACGGGCGCCGGTCGCACGAAGCGCGTAGACAGCAAAACGCACCTCGTTCGATAATTTTGGCATCAACTGCAGGTTCATCAGGTCAATCAGGCTCACATCTGCCCCGGCCGGGCGCAGGCCGATGGGGGTCGAATACGTCTCCAACTCGTGCACCAACAGATGCCAGGTGCGGATCGTGCCGCCGGCGCTGAGGGAGTGCAGCTTGTAGATCGCGCACGCGCCGTCGCGCGTTCGGTAATGCTCAACGGCACGAAGAGTTTGATCGACGTCGTCCAGCCCCTCGATCTGCACCGGCCCCGCCGGCCCGCGTTTGAACCGGCGGTTGACCGACCACTCCCACATCGCAAACCGCTCGCGCCCCAGCGTATGACGGCGCAAAAGTTGCGCCAGCATCACCGACGACGCCACGAGGATCGCCAGCAGCGAAAGAATAATCGGCCCATAATCCACGGCCTCCTAATGTACCGAAGCGCGACCCGCCGCGGCACTAACGCCGTACTAATACTGTTAACAAGGCCTCGCCCGGATGCGCCCGCGGGCGGAGGAGCCCGCGCGGGACTCATTCATTCCCAGCCCGTTGCCGATGAGAAACCCTGCATGGCGGATTACGCATCGATCGTCGAGATAATGAAAAAGCGATATGACATCCGTGTCCGTCGCTGGCGCACCAGCATGACCGGCTGCGCATGGCGCGTCTACTTCCATGACGGCCGGGCGATCAACTGGATCGAGGCGCCGCAGCCCAAAAGCCCGATCAGCCTCGCCATCTTCCTTCACGAGATCGGCCACCACGTCATCGGCTTCTCCACCTACAAGCGCCGCTGCGAAGAGGAATACCACGCCTGGGTCTGGGCCATCCGCCAGATGAAAAAGCTCGGCGTCGAACCCGACGCCCGCGTTCAGAACCGCTTCGAGCGTTCCATGGAATACGCCGTCGCCAAGGCGATGCGCCGCGGCATCAAGCAGGTCCCCCAGCAACTCGCCGACTTCCTGCCAAAGGCGGCGTAAATACCGCGCACGTGAAACGGCCGTGTTTCCATCTTGCGCAGCTCCCTATCAAAACTTGGAAAGCCGATCCGCAATCCGCGTGGGCTCTGGGAGTCGATATCGCGTACAGCAGGCGAGCGTCAGCGCGATGGCGCTGGGGAGGTCGATGCGATGTCCGATCGAAACGTATAGCGGATTGGTGTTTAGCTTTGTTCGCAGGACGACGCCGATCTGCTCGTCCTTGTCCAGCAACACCGCCGCGCTGCCGAGGGCGGGATTGGGATCGGCGTGGGTGCCGATCAGGCGGCTCTTGGCACACCCGACGGTCGGCAAGTCGAGCAGGACGCCCAGGTGCGTGGCGATGCCGCATCGGCGCGGGTGGGCGATGCCCTGGCCATCGACCAGCAGCGCGTTGAACGGGGCTTTCAGCCCCTCGATCGCGCTGAGGATGGCGGGGATCTCGCGAAAACTAAGGTAAGTTGGCACGTACGGCGCGCGGAGCGGCTGGACGACGTGCGCCTGATCGACAACGTGTTTCTGAAAGCGATCGTACACCACCGCCGCGGCGCGGATGCGGTTGTCGGCGCGGGAAATGGCGCAGTCGACCCCGCCAACGAATCGCGGCAGTGGGTTGAGGGGGCAGACCACCAGGCGATGGCGCACCTCCTCCTGAATCCGCTTCCACGGCTCAACGCTGCCGGTCCAGGCGAAGTTAATCAGGTTTGAATCCACGAATCCTCACGAATCTAGACGAATGAATGCAGGAGAGTGAGCCACAGATCGGGCATCGATTTGCACAGGTAAAACCATCGATTTCAAATGGCCGTTTGTCGTATTTTCATCGGTGTTCATCCGTGCCCCATTCTGTGGCAAAAATAGACTGCGTATTGATTCGTGTCGACTCGTGAAAATCCGTGAATACCTACCCGATGTACGCCTTCTTCTTCCGGCCGCTGAGATAGCTTTCCATGACGCAGTTCGCCAGTTCGCCGGAGGAGGTATAGAAGGCGACGCCCTTGGTAAGGCGGGTCATCTGGTCGACGAAGCCGACCCAGTCCATGCCGTAGTAGTCTTCGATCAACGCAAACGTGGAGATGCGGCAGTCCTCGCGCGCGATCATGAGCGCTTCCTTCAGCGTGGCAGCGGTGGAGCGGGGATCGGGCGGGTAAAGAAGGTAAACGAGATCACCCTCGACGTGCGCGGTGGGCTGGCCGTCGGTGATGATGAAGATCTGCTTGTTCTCGCCGGAGCGTTTGCGGAGGATTCGCCTCGCCATCTGAAGACCCATGTGCAGGTTGGTGAAGTGCTGCGGGGCCTGGTCGAGCTGACCGACCTTGCACTTGAGGCGCACCTGGTAGTCGTAGATCGTCACCGGCTTGGGCATCACCAGCGGCAGGCCTATCTCGGGGATCTTCTGAGCGCCGGAGTAAAAGCCGACGAAGTCGATCGTGTCCTGCGGGAAGCGCGATCGCACCAGCGCCAGCATCGCCATCGCGACCTTCTTGGCGGCGAGATATCTGCCGTAGCGCATCATCGAGCCGGACAGGTCGATCAGCACCGCCGTGCTGACGGTCGTCTGACCTTCGTGCAGGTGCACTTCGAAATCCGATTCGTCAAAGCGGATCGGCGGCGTCAGGCGCGATCCGCCTTTGCCTTGCCGGATCATCGAATTGCGGAGCGTCGCGTGCAGGTCGAGTTCGGAGATCGGGTCGCCGAACTGATAAGGCTTGGCGCCTTCGAGCCGTTCGCCGCCGGTGCCGGCGGTCTGTTTTTCGTGGCCTTCGCGCTGGCCGGACTTCAGGTTCTTGAAGACTTCCATCAGCGCCTTCGACTGCATCTTCCCCACCGCCTTGGGGGTGATGCGGAGCTTGCCCTTGGCGTCCTTGTCGAGCATGCCGTCCTGAAGGAGCTGCTCCAGCAGGTCAGACGCCTGGCTGTCCTCCGGGTTGTCCATCATCTGCTGCATGGCGTCGAGCGCCCGATCGCCGTGCTGGAGGATGAAATTCATGAGCTGATCGAAGCCGAAGAGCTTGTCCTGCGTCGGAAACTCCTCGCCGTCGAACTCGCCGTAGAAGTACTTCATGATGCCGTATCTTAGGCGATCGCCCTCGCCGATGCGCACGAAGAATGACCACGACCTGAATTATCATATCAGCACGCCAAAAACCGATATGATAATGAGCTCGCTCGCGATCGCGGCTTATCGCATTCCGAACATATGGGGCGTACCATCGGGCACATGTCGAATCGGTCCTACCTTCTTCGCCTGATCATCCCGTTCGCGATCATGATCGTCGCGGTCGTGGGGCTCAGCGGGTGGCTCATCTACCACTCCGGCGAGGAGTCGGCGCGAAAGCGAACGATGGAGCAGCTCAAGAACGACGCGAAGCTGCTGGCGCAAACCATCCGCGACGACGGCTCGCGCCTGCACGACGCCGTGCTCGAACGCGCCGAGGCCGAGGCGAAGTTCCGCAACCTGCGCATGTCGATCATCAACGCCGACGGCAAGGTGTTCTTCGACACCAACGTCAAGATTGAAGATCTCGACGATCACAACGATCGCCCGGAGGTCGTGCAGGCCCGCGCCACGGGCAGCGGGCAGTCGGTCCGCACGAGCCGGTCGCAGCGGGTGTCGTACATCTACGCCGCGGAGCTGGTCGACTCCAGGAGCGGCTACGTCGTCCGCGCCAGCCGGCCGGAAGAGGCGCCGATCGAGGTGAGCAAAACCATGATCGCGCAGCTCGGAGGCGCGGTGGCGATCTCGATCCTGATCATGTCTTGGCTCGCAATAACGCTGCATCGCCGCTGGATCGCGCCGGTGAGGCGCCTCGCGTTCGCCGCCGAGAAAATGTCGGCCGGCGAATGGTCGACGCGCGTCGAGCCCGCGGGCGTGCCGGAGCTGCGCGAGTTCTCAGGACGGCTCAACTTCCTCGCCGAACAGGCACAAAAACAGCTCAGCGAGCTCAACCAGCAGCGCACCGACCTCGAATCGCTCGTCGATTCCCTGCCCGATCCCATCCTGCTGACCGACCCGCAGCAGCGCATCGTCCTGCTGAACGAGCCGGCGGCCCGGTTCCTGAGCGTGACGACCCGGCAGGCGGTCGGCGCACGGCTCGTCTCCATCCTCGGCGACACGTCGCTGCTGGACGTTTACGAGCACGTCACCAGCGCCCAGGTGAAGGCCGGCACGCCGGTCGTCCGCGATTTCCGCGTGATGCGCGCCGGGCAGAAGTTCACCTACCAGGCGGTCGCCGCGCGAACGCCCGCCGGCGGAGTATTGCTGGTGCTGCGCGACATCACCAAGCTGGCGTCGGCGGTGCAGATGAAGACCGATTTCGTCGCCAACGCCAGCCACGAACTCCGCACGCCGATCGCCGCGATCAAGCTGGCATTCGAAACGCTTTCGGACGTCTATCAGGACGACCCGCACCAGACCGCCCGCTGCGTGGACATCATCGCCGGCCACCTGCAGCGGCTGGAGGACATGCTTCAGGATCTGCTTGACCTGTCGCGCGTCGAAAACGTCGACATCAAACCTGAGATTCGCCGGCTGCGTGCGTCCGACATTCTGAACGTCATCGCGAACACGCAGGGCCCGCTCGCCGCCAATAAGGGTTTGGAACTGGTCATCGAAGGCGACGAATCGTTGAGCTTCGATTCGGACAGACGGCTGCTCGACCTCATCCTGAAAAACCTGGTCGAGAACTCGATCAAATACACCCCCGTCGGCGGGAAGGTGACGGTGCGGATCTGGCGGGAAGACGAGGTGATCCGCGTGCGCGTCGCCGACAGCGGCATCGGCATTCCGCCGCAACACCTGGAGCGGGTGTTCGAGCGGTTCTACCAGGTCGATTCCGCCCGCGCCAGCTCGGTCGGACGCGGGACAGGATTAGGGCTGGCGATCGTGAAACACGCCGCCCACGCTCTTTCCGGCCAAGTCAAACTCCAAAGCACGGTCGGCCGCGGCACGACGGCGCTGTGCGTCTTTCCGCTCATCCCTTCGCCGTACAACCGGCTGGACGAGGCGCGGTCTGAACCGTTAGGCGTGTAGGAAAGCCGAGTGAGGGGGCCACGCCTTTCGTTCCACATTCCCTCACGACAGCAGTTCACGCAAATCGTTGATCACCCCGTCTGCCCGCTGGTTCGCCGGCGCGGCGTCGGCGGTGATGCGGGTGGCGAGGCCGGTGAGGGTGAGGATCGCCTTCATGCCGACGCGTTTTGCCCCCGCCACGTCGGCCTCGAGGTTGTCGCCGATCAGCACGCAGTTCCACGGATCGACGTCCAGCCGCTTGCAAAGATCGAGGAAGAACCACGCCTCCGGCTTGCCGCAGAAGGTCGGGATGACGTTCGCGCCGTACGCCAGCATCGCCGTCGTCGCGCCGGCGCCGAGCTCGAAGCCGTGCGGCATCGGATAGGCCCGGTCGTTGCACAGGCCGATGAGCCGCGCGCCGTTCATCAACAGGCGAAAGCCGGTCTGAAGGCGTTCGATCGAACTGAACCGCGAGCCCGACAACCCCGCCGCCATGACGGCGTCGCACGGCTCGCGCTCGGCCCGTACCCACGTTGCCCTGCCGTCGAGCAGTTCGTGCACGGAGTCGTTCGCCAGGTTGAAGACGCGAGGCCGATCGCCCCACTGCTCCAGCACGTAATCACATGCCGCGCCCGCCGCCGTGAGAACCTGATGCGCCTCTGCCGCGATCCCGATCGCCGCAAGGCGGCTCACCACCCCGACCGGCGACAAGCCGGTGTTGCTCACAAAGCCGAACTTCTGTCCGCGCGCCCGTACCGCGTTCACCAGTTCCAACGCGCCCGGCAGCGGCGTTCCGTCGTGCCACACCGTGCCGTCCAGATCGAACAGGACGGCGTCGAATGATTTCAGATCGGTCATGCGGGCGAGTATAGGGGATGGATCGGGCTTGGGGATTGGGGCTTGGTGAAGAACAGACCGTGCGCATTTTCCCACCAAGCCCGAAGCCCCAATCCCCAAGCCCGATCTGCCCTCGTTTTTGACATATCCCCCACCACCGTTAAACTCCGCCCAATTCCATGAGGCTTCTTTTCTCGGCACGTCATGCCATCTCACTCGCGGCCGCATCGGTGCTCTTGATGGGCACGTCGGATTTGCTCGCGCAGGCCGCCCCGCCCACTGCGAACGCGCGTGACGTCACCGTCGCCGCCGATCTGCGCGGGCGAACGGTCGAAGGCGTGCGGATCATCGGCAACGCCAACGTGTTGACGGCCTCCATCCTCAACGTCGTCCGCACCCGCGAGGGCGACAAGTTCGACCCCGCCACCGTGCAGGAAGACTACCAGCGCATCTTCGGCCTGCGCCGGTTCAGCAACGTTGAGGCGAAGGTGGAGCCGACGCAGACCGGCGTCGTCGTCATCTTCGAGGTGACCGAGCAGAAGCAGATCCAAGACATCATCATCAACAAGCGGCCCAGCGAGATCACCGACGACGACATTCGCGCCGTCATCGATCTTGAAAAAGGCCAGGCGATCGACCCCTTCCGCATCGCCCAGGCCCGCCGGCGGGTCGAGCGGTTGTACCGGGCGAAGAACTTCCCGCTGGCGTCGGTCAGCGTCGATAACGAACAGCTCGCCAGGACCGGCGTGCTTCAGTTTGACATCGTCGAAGGCCCGTCGGTCCGCGTGCGCAACATCGCCTTCAAGGGCAACCGCACCTTCAGCGCCAGCAAGCTGAAAGACCAGATCCAGACCCGCACGTGGATCTGGATCCTTCGCGAGGGCGTCTACTCCCCCGACATGGTGGAAGACGACGTCGCCTCGATTCGGAAGTTCTACCAGCAAAAGGGCTTCTTCGACGCCCGCGTCGGCCGCAAGATCGTCGTCTCGCCGGATCAGTCGGAAATCCAGATTGACTTCGTCATCGACGAAGGCCAGCGTTACACCATCGAGAAGGTCACCTTCAAGGGCAACTCCGCCGTCTCCGAGGCGCAGCTTCGCACGAACATGAACCTCGTCGAGGGCATGCCGTACGACAGCGAGCTGGTCGAGCGCGACACGCGAAAGTTCGTCCGCGATTACTCGCCGCTGGGCTTCATCTATCAGCCGGGCGCGCAGGACCGCGATTACCTGCGCATCGACGCCAAGCCAGTCTTCCGCCTTGAGCCGGGGCGCGTGGAACTGGTGTACGAGATCGCCGAGGGCAAGCCGTTCCGCATCGGGCAGATCCTCCCGCGCGGCAACACCCGCACGCAGGACAAGGTCATCCTGCGCGAGCTGCGCGTCTCGCCGGGCGACCTGTACGACTCGGGCAAGCTGCAGGACGCCACCGAGCGCCTTCGCGGCACGCCGTTGTTCCAGGGCGTCAAGCTCACGCCGATCGGCAGCGATCCGGATTCGCGCGACATCCTCATCGAGGTGGAGGAGGCCCGCACCGCCACGCTCACGTTCGGCGCGGGCGTCAACTCCAACGGCGGCATCGCGGGCAACATCACGTACACGCAGCGCAACTTCGACATCATGAACTGGCCGACGAGCTGGAGCGACTTCCGCACCGATCGGTCGTTCGTGGGCGCCGGGCAAACGCTGCGCATGAGCTTCGAGCCGGGCACCACCACCACGAACGCGAGCATCCGCTTCGTCGAGCCGTGGATTCTCGATCAGCCTTACAGCTTTACCGGCGACCTCTACCTCCGCACGCGCGTGCGGGACGTCTACAACGACGACCGCTACGGCGCCCGCGCTGCCTTCGGGCATCGGTTTACGGACGAGTGGTCGGCGTCGGTGGCGTTCCGGTTTGAGAACGTCGACATCAACAGCATCGACGACAAGCCGATCCGCGCGTTCGAAATCCTTGAGGAGAACGGCGAACACGGGCTCACCAGCCTCGCGTTCTCCGTCCGCCGCGACACGACGACCGGCGGCGTGCTGCCGAGCAAGGGCACGAACACGCAGGTGTCGTGGGAGTCGTTCGGCGTCTTCGGCGGCGACTACACCTTCCAGCGATTCAACGCGTCGCACGACGCCTACTTCACGCTGTACGAAGACCTGATCGACCGCAAGACGATCCTCACCCTGCACGGCGACGTCGGCTACATCGCCGGCGACGCGCCGTTCTTCGAGCGGTTCTACGCCGGCGGCATCAACAGCATCCGCGGCTTCGCGTTCCGCGGTGTCACGCCCCGCTCGGGCCCGGACGATGACGGCATCGGCGGCAAGTTCAGCTTCACCGGCACCGCCGAGGTGAGCTTCCCCGTCGTGGACGACCTGCTGCGCGGCGTCGTCTTCACCGATTTCGGCATGGTCGAGCCCAGCTTTGAGTTCGGCACGTTCCGAAGCAGCGTCGGCGCCGGCGTTCGCATCACCCTGCCCGTGCTCGGCCAGGTGCCGATCGCGATCGACTTCGCCGTCCCCATCACCAAGGACGACAAGGACGACACCCAGCTGATCAGCTTCTCGCTCGGCTTCACGCCGTAAAAGGCAGCATTCAAATTGATCTCGTCAGAATGGCAGGGGAGCCCGTGCGCCATCTGTCGCCGGGCCCGTCAGCCGTACTGATTCCGCGCCAACCCCCGCCGTCCATACCTGCGTTTCGCAGGAGAAAGCTTTCTATCGCTTGATTTCCAGCGTGCGGCTGTCTTTGCTGACGAAATGATAGTAGTTAATCCCGATATCGTCCCAGGAGTCGTCAGTTCGAGTCAGGTGGCCGAGGTGCATTCGGGTATAAGCCTCTACCGTGGCAAAATCGATTCCGACTCCGACGCCGGTTGAGGCGGCTTGTTTCATGTAGTTGGGCTTCTCCGCCGTAACGTGGCCGTCAAACCAGAGAACGCTCCCCCTGCCGCGATGTCGCCCGTGAAACTGCGGAGCCGAATAGCTTGTTCCGTTTCCCCACAACGGCTCCGTAATCCAGGCGCGGCGACTGATTCCACCGGCGTACACCGCACTATCGGCCAGCATCAGCGTCTCGGTCGGCTTCTGGATCTGGGTATACTTCACGTAGTTGTTGCCGGACGTATGCGAGGTGGTGATGCGATATGCGCCGCCATACGCGGGATAATACACCGAATCGGAGGCCGGCCTGGTGTACTCGAACACGGGGCATTCGCCGATCGATGCGGCGACCTCGCGATTCAGGTACTTTCGGAGCAGCGACTGATCATCGCGATAGTCCGAAAGTGTGCCGCGAACAAAGCGATAGTTGCCAAACCAGGTATATTGCCTCCCCACGCCCAAATTGTTCACCTCGGCGATTGAAAAACCGATGATCTGACGGTTTTCGTTCGCGTACAACTGAAAAGCATGGCCGGCCTCACGCAATTTGGTCATGCAAACCAATCTCAGCGATTGGGCACGGGCAGCCGATAGCGCCGGCATCAGAATGCCGATCAGCAAGGCGATGATCCCGATGACGACAAGCAATTCGACCAGCGTAAAAGCTCGACCTGCATAACTCGCAGGAAAAAGCCGATGCCCTGAAGTTACCCCGAACATGAAAATCACCTTTCCAAATTGAGCGCGGGTTCCGTAGTTGGATTTGAAGTTGCGGCGCCGACGTGCCTCGCTGAGAGCAAGGCGGGGATCAGCGCGTCAAGTTCGCGTCGAGCCTCGGTATGCGCCAGCCGCCCCTCGCGATCGATCACGAAAACGGCCGGGATAGAGTCGATTCCCCACGCCATTGTGAACGCGCTTTCAAACCCGTTTCCCGGGTAGTAGTGATGCCAAGCCATCCCTTCCTCGGCAGCGACATCGCGCACCTTCGCAAGGGAAGCATCGCCCGGGGCATC
>JBBCIV010000208.1:0-7710 GCA_037189665.1 Phycisphaerae bacterium
TGGCCGATCGAATGGTGGAGCAAATTCGGGCTGGTGACGGCGGTGGGGTTCCCGTTCCTGATCGCGTTGGCGACGCTGATCTGGTTCTCGATCGGCGGCCTGCGGGATACGGTGGCGTTCTTTGCCACGCTGAAAACCATGCAGCGCGACGCCACCGATGACGGCCGGGTTGACCAACCGGCACCAGCGACGGCCGCCGCACCGGAGGTCGATGCGCGCGAGCCCATGTCGACTACGATTGCGCCGCCTTCGCCGTCCACGGTATCCAGCACGGCGGTTTCCACTCATTCCGGATAATCGATCTCCTCTATAGACACCAGTATATGCAAGAATTCCGATAACGAGTGCATCGTCCATCCGTCATCCCTCTTTGGGAGGTGATAGCACGAATGAACGTTTACTGACGGCCGTCGGATCAGCCGTCCTCGCGTGTCGTCGGACCGTCCATCGGAACGTCCGCACCCGCCCAGCGGAAGATTTTCGGATCGTTCGCCTGGTCGACCAACTGCTCAGCGACGGCGGGATGGCCGAGCTCGCGAAGAATCTGCGCCTGACGTTCCCGTTCTCGCCGGACGACGCCCGCAACGTAGCGGATCACTCGCGTTGTCGTCACCGCCTGCCTGGCTCCGCCAAGCTTGGCGACCAATGCTTTATTGAACTCAATTCGGGCCATGACTCGGCCTCGTTGAAGTGAAGCGGACATATGACTCCGGTTGAACTACCCTCGGAAAAGCCACAACCGTAGTACAGTTCTCGGCACGATAGGCGTCTGAACTTCGCCCGTCCACTTTGAGAAAACCGTCACGAACTAATGAGCCAGGAGAAATCACGATGCTAAACGGCGCATTTCGCTGCATCACAAGCAAGGAAGGCAACTTACGAATAACTCCAACTGTCGATGTCATGCCTCGGAAAATACATCAGAAGACCTGATAGGTCTAATTGGGTCTACAGTTGAAGCTTGAAAACTATTTTTTAGGTGAGGCAATCCGCCGCAACTCCATGATTTTCGGCAAGTTAGCGACAACCAAGCGTCGCGTCAGGACGCGAAGAGGGAGATGGCGCGCTATTTCAGTTGAAAAGTTTGCCGATACGTTCGATGTCGGGAGCGGACTACTGATGTGTCTGATGGACATCGGTAGGTCGCGAGGGCCCGCTGTGTAACGCGCGGGCAGAGGGAGATCTGCATGGTCCCGACGTCCTCCGTTTCCCGTCGTGGCAGCACGCTCATCCAGGGGCTGATCGCGATCGCGGTGCTCTGCACGCTCACATCGCTGACCGTCGATATCGGTCTGTACCACGCCGCCAAAGCCGAGCTTCAGCACGCCGCCGACGCCGCCGCGCTTGCGGGGGCCGCGGTATTGGAGGCGGGGCAAGGCGATCTTTACGGCGAGGCCGTCGCCTACGCCCGCAGCAATAAGATCGCCGGCGAAATCCTTCCGCAGGCCGCCATCGCGGTGCAAGTGGGCACTTGGCAGAACGGCGTCTTCACGTCCACCGGAAGCGATCCCACCACCGTCCGCGTCACCCTTCAGCGAAGCCAGGCCCACGGCAATCCCGTTCGCCTCTTTTTTTCTCAAATGATCGGATTGACGACTGTAGATATAAAAGCCGTTTCGATAGCGCAGGTGGCGCCGAAGGCGTCGCCGTTCAACTTCGTGGGCATCGATGAGGTGCGATTCAGCTCGCTGGGCGTGCTGGCGCGGATTAAGGGACGCGTCGTCAGCAACGGCGACGTGCGGATCGGCACGCCGCTGGGATTGCTGGTCGGCGTGCAGGGCGACGCGCGGTCGTACGCCGGCCAGGTATCGAAGGGCACGCTGGCGGGCATTTCCGGGTCCACGCAGCCGCTGGAGGACGAACTGGTTTACCCATCGGTTCAGATCCCGGCGACGAGCAATAACGATCAGATCGCCTCCTGCATTAACGCTCACGGCGACTTTAACTCGCTTCTCGGCGCCTCCATTCCGGCCGGTACGTATGTCGTTCGAGATCTGAACATCCTTGCGGGCATCGCGGTGCGGATCGAGGGGCCGGTCACGTTCTACGTGGAGCGCAACTGCAACCTTGCCGCCGGGGTGAACCTGCTGGGCAACTCCAACTTCGACCCCGAGATGTTCAAGGTCCGCGTTGCGCCCGGCGGCAGCGTCAACTTCCTCGCCAACCTGCTGACGCCCATGAACATGGATCTCTACGCTCCCGACAGCGATGTGAACATCGCCGTCGGCGTCAACCGCTATTACGGTCGGTTGGTTGCCAAGAAACTGTGGATTGGCCTGCCGCTCCTGGGCGAATTCGAGGAAGACGCCACACTGGGCGACCCCGAAGCCAGCGGGCCGAAACTGAAACTGGTGAAATAACCGTATCGAATCGAGGTCGGGCAACGCCAATATGGCGAAGGAACAACGACGCGACTGACAGACAGAGAGAGTGAGACACGACCATGGCCACGCAAAGCCTTTTTCGTACGGGTGATTCGCGCTACTCCCGGGCGCAACTCGAGAAGATCTACGTCCGCTACGCCCGCGCCACCGGCCGGATGGAGCACTCCATCATGATCAACGCCTACGTCGACGCCTGGGTAAAGCAGGGCACCGGCCCACTCGAGGACGCCATCGAGTACCACAACAATCGCCAGACGGCCGCGACACGGTATCAAACGTACGTCTATCGGTTCGCGTTTGTTACGGTGATCGCCATCGTGGTGCTGGCGATAGTGGCCCTGTAGCGGCGAGACGAGGGCGAGACGGGATCGCGCGGCGAGGCAATCCACGCCTTCTCCGGCGAATCGTGCATTCTTGCATTCCCACCCAAAAACGCTTACAACACTCCGCCTCCCTTTCGGGGGAGCACAATTGCCCAATACACGCTGCGGCTATGGCGGAATTGGCAGACGCGCTAGATTCAGGTTCTAGTGACCGTAAGGTCGTGGAGGTTCGACTCCTCTTAGCCGCACTACTGGAAGAAGCCTTCAAAACGCCCGGACGGCGGGGTTTTGAAGGCTTCTTTTGTTTCTTTCGGGCGTTTTACGACGGCATCAGGTGGTTCGGGAAGTACGGAATGCCGGCGGACGCCAGGACGAGCGCGACCAGGAGCCAGAAGGCGGCGGCGAGGATTTCGCCGAAGATCAGGCCGACGAAGACCGGACGCACGCTCTTGAACAGCGAGTGCCCGCCGAAGCGGACGATCAGCGATTTGGCCAGCCAGCCGATGAACAGGCTTGCCCAGACGAGGTGGATCTGGAACGTCTGGGCCACCAGGTAGCCCACCGGCAACAGCGGCCAGCCCGACCAGCGCCACGAAGCCAGTTGCAGCCCGACCGTCACCGTCGCGCCGGTCGCCACTGCCCAACCCGTGCTATGGGCGGCGGGAATCGACCGCTTCTCGGCGGACGACATCACTTGTTCGACCACGTAGTAGGACGGCATCTGTTCCATGCCGGTGGGATTGACCTGCGTGCCGGCGAGCTCTGAAAGCGGCTGGGCGTAGGTGTACTGCGACCACAGCGTCGAGCCGGCCGACACCACGAACGACACCAGCAGCGCCCACCCCAGCGCCGGCAGCAGCCACCGCCGGTTGCGGCGGTCGGCGTCGTCGCGGTCGTCGGACTGGGCCTGGGCGTCGATCTGTAACGCCTGAGCGGCGAACGGCAGCAGGGCCTCGCGCGTCGCCACCGGGCCGATCATCGTGAACGATCCGATGAAGAACGTATCGCGCATCGACAGCGTGCCGGGCGTCAGCTGCGACGTCACCTGCGTGATGTCGATGCCGCTCTTCAGCGCCGGCAGGCCCAGTTCGGCCACGAAGCGGGCGGTGACGAACTGCGCCAACATGGTGAACGCCACGATCGCCATCGCCACCCACGGCTGAACGCCGACGAACAGCAGCCAGCCGAGCATGACGATCACGCCGCCGAGCAGTCCGAAGACCGCCGTCCGGTCTGAGCAGTAGTGGCGATGGTAGCGACGCCGCACCTCCGCCTGATTGGGCGAGAAGGCGTTGCGAATCACCCGGGCCCAGTCATGTCGGGCGATCCAGATCAGCCCGAGCGCGAACGCGACGGAGGCGCCCAGCATCTGGTCGGTCCACTGGGCGTTGGAGATGCGGGTTCCGCCGGCCGACTGTCGGGCGACGTTGACCAGTTCTTCGATCAGCAGGATCGCCCAGATGCTGAAGCTGGCGCGCAGCGGGATGAAGTACGACACGCCGATGATCGCGAAGTACAGCTTCGCCCAGGTGACATGCCTGCCGACGTACGAAAACGGCGGGTCGGCCATGACGCGCGTCAGGTCGTAGCCGAGCGGAATCGCGGGAAAACTTCCCGGAAAGTAGAGTTCCAGGCTGTTGATCCCGTGGATGGCGAACACCGTCACCAGCGCCGCCCAGAAGCCCTTGCTGCGCAACAGCGGATTGAACGCCTGCCCCCTGGCCGGCGGCTCGATCAGCGAGAGTTGGAGCTTGGCGAGCGGGAATTCGAGGTGTTCGTTCTCCGACCACTGCCTGCGGATGATCACCGCCAGGCACAGCATGGAAAGGAACAGGCCGAAGAAGAAGACGCCCCAGCCAAGCAGGGGGATGATCCAGGCTTCGTAGGGGATGGCCTCCCCCGGCATCACTCGCCCGTAGAACGCGGTGGTGATGCGCGGGTCGGCGTCGGCATATTGCCCGCCGGGCGCGAACAGCCAGTCGGGCAGTTCCATCTTGTCGAACGCCTCGCGGAAGCGGACGTTGGTCTCGGCAAAGTAGAACGGGGCGACCAATAGTGGCAGGAACAGCCGCATCAGCCCGGTGGTGGGGATGCTGCAGGCGACCAGCAGCATCGCGGTCACCACCGCCAGTTCACCCGGGGAGAGCACCGCGGAGGGGCGTAAACGGTGAAGGGGGGCGTTAATCAGTAAGGTCAGGATCAACAGCGACAACCCGACCACCGGCGGGAGGTAGCCGCCGATCATCATCGTGTTGCCGACGACGTAATCGTTGAACGGCGCCACCGCCGCGGTGATGACCGCGAGCAGCGTGCCCAGCGCCACGCTGCGCAGGTTCACCGCCCGCCTGTGAAACGCGCGTTCCTGAAGCGATTCAGCGGTTTTTCCGTTTTCAGGCATCGGCTTGCCTCCGTCCAACCGACATGACGAAGGCAGCCCCCGCACGAGGTCGGAGCGGCATCATAATGACTGTCGGCCGGCGGTGCATCTTTGTTTCCCGGGCGTAAACCATGCCCGGGCGGGGGGACGCACTTGACCCCCGCGCCGTTCCGGGTAGATTCTCTCCCCTTCGCAATCCGCGGGTTTCGATGACGGTGCGCGCAGGTGTCCTGCGTGCATTTTTGTTCTGCGGCGTTGGGCTTTGGAAACGGATCATCGACCGGATTCGGTGCAACTACTACTGCTAGAGGCGTTTATGGCTCGTGACCTGACCAAGATCCGCAATATCGGCATCGCCGCTCACATTGACGCTGGCAAGACCACCACGTCGGAACGAATCCTGTACTACACCGGCCGCGTCCACAAGATCGGCGAGGTGCACGAGGGCACCGCGGTCATGGACTTCGACCCGGAAGAACAGAAGCGCGGCATCACGATCAACTCCGCCGCCACGTTCTGCGAATGGCGTCGTCGGTCGTGGCTCACCAAGGACACCAGCGCCCCGCTGTACAACATCAACCTCATCGACACCCCCGGCCACGTCGACTTCACCGCCGAAGTGGAACGCTCGCTCCGCGTCCTCGACGGCGCGGTTGCCGTGTTTGACGGTAAGGAAGGCGTTGAGGCCCAGTCCGAAACCGTCTGGCGTCAGGCCACCAAGTACAACGTGCCCCGCATCTGTTTCGTCAACAAGATGGACAAGGTCGGCGCCGACTACGACTTCTGCTACCAGACCATCCTTGATCGCCTTGGCGCCCCGGCCGTCCCGGTCGTCATCCCGATCGGCAAGGCCGACACGTTCAGCGGCGTCATCGACCTGATCGCCAAGGTCGCGTTCGTTCCCGAGAAGTACGGCGACGACAAGGACAGGGGCCAGAGCGTCAAGATGGTCGCCATCGACACGCTGTCTGCCGGAGATCAGGCCAACTACGAGAAGTACCGCGCCATCATGCTTGAGAAGGTCGCGGAACTCGACGACACGCTGGCCGAGAAGTACCTGACCGATCCGGAATCGCTCGAGGAAGACGAGATCCGCGCTGCGCTCCGCAAGGGCACGATCGAGTTCAAGGCCCACCCGCTGTTCTGCGGTTCGGCGTACCAGTACGTCGGCGTGCAGCAGGTGCTGGACGGCGTCATCGACTTCCTCCCGGCCCCGACGGACATCGAAGACGTCAAGGGTGTCGATCCGAAGGACACCGAGAAGGAAATCATCCGCAAGCTGACGCCCGACGAGCCGTTCTGCGGCCTGGCGTTCAAGATCGTGGACGACAAGTTCGGCACGCTCACCTACGTGCGCGTTTACTCCGGCGTGCTCGAAGCGGGCACCCGCGTGCTCAACGCCAACAAGAACTCCAAGGAAAACATCAGCCGCATGTTCCAGATGTCGGCCAACGACCGCATCGCGCGAGAGCGCGCCGAGGCGGGAGACATCGTCGCGGTCATCGGCGTCAACGAGGCCATGACCGGCGATACGCTTTGTTCGCTGGACGCGCCGATCATCCTGGAAAAGCCGACGTTCCCCGAGCCCGTCATCAGCATGTCGATCGAGCCCAAGGCCGCCGGCGACAAGGACAAGCTCAGCGCCGCGCTCACCAATCTTCGCCGCCAGGACCCGACGTTCCAGGCGAGCTACAACAAGGAGACCGGCGAGACCATCATCGCCGGCATGGGCGAGCTGCACCTCGAAATCATCAAGATGCGCCTCACCCGCGACTACAAGGTGGACGTGGTCGTCGGCAAGCCGAAGGTCAGCTACCGCGAGGCGATCAGCGGCACCGCCAAGGACATCCGCGGCCTGCACAAGAAGCAGTCCGGCGGCCGCGGTCAGTTCGGCGATTGCTGGATCTCGATCGAGCCGTTCGACGGCAACGATCCGGCGACCGGCAAGCCGTACGAGCCCGACGTTCTCAAGAAGCTTCGCTGGGAAGACGGCATCGCCTTCGAAAACAAGATCGTCGGCGGTTCGATCCCGAAGGAATACATCCCGTCGGTCGAGTACGGCATTCGCATGACGTGCAAGACGGGCATCCTCGCGGGCTTCCCGCTGATCAACGTCAAGGTGACGCTGACCGACGGCAGCTACCACGACGTCGACTCGTCGCAGGTGGCGTTCGAGCTTGCCGGCCGGCTGGCGATCATCGATGCCGCCAAGGCCGCGAAGCTCGAACTGCTCGAGCCGATCATGAAGCTGGTCGTCACCACGCCGAAGGATTTCGTCGGTAACGTCACCGGCGATATCAACCGTCGTCGCGGCCTGATCCTGGACAGCCAGGAGCGCGGCAACACGGTCATCATCGAAGCGGAAGTGCCGCTGAGCGAGATGTTCGGCTACACGACCGAACTGCGCTCGATGTCCACCGGCCGCGCCGCGGCGGCGATGGAGCCGCTGAAGTACGCCCAGGTGCCCGGCAATGTGAAGCAGGAAATCCTGGCGGAAGTGGCCGCCGATTCGAAGAAGTAATCTTTCCTTCGTACGGTCATCCCAACAACCATCAACGAGCCGCAGCGAGATGCCCATCACGCTGCGGCTCGACTCTTTGGCGTGATTCAGAATGGCTTTCGCCTG
>JBBCIV010000209.1:0-8982 GCA_037189665.1 Phycisphaerae bacterium
TGTCGACCGCGGGGGACAAATCGTAATCGATCACGAGCTTTCCGCCGCCGCTGGCATCGGAGGCGATCGTCAGGTCATGGTGGCCTTCGTGGTCGTGATCCTCCGCCAGCAACGGTGCGGCGACGGCCAGAACGGGTAGGGCAAACGCTGCAAACTTTCGCATATTTCTCCTTCAAATCTGTGTTTCGATGGATCGAGGGCTACTGGGCCCTTGCGGGATCAAACTGGTTTTTCTGGAAATTGGTGAAGACTTCGCTGTACGCGTGCGTTGCGGCGTGGCCGTCGAGGAAGGCGTAGTTCGCCTTTCCCTGCCAGGTTTTCCTTTGTCCGCCGTGCTGATGAAGTTCCATCTGATCGCCCGCCAGCAGCGGCGAGAACTGCGGCGCGACCACGAGGTGCCAGTTCTCGATGTGCGGGTGATCGCTCCCGGCGTACTCGCCGGTTTCCGCCATTTCGATGAAGTGAACGGTCGCCGACGACCGCCGGATGTCGGTGATCTTGCGGTAAGGTCCGCCGGAGAAGACGCCGGTGGTGGGGCATGTCGCCACGTCCAGAAAGTTGTTGATCCCGTAACTGGTGCGCCGCCACCGCGGGCTTGCAAGCGTGGTAGGCGGAACCGGCGTGCCCGCCTCTTCCCAGTGCGGACTGTCGTCGGCGGGGCACCGCAGCAGCAGCGGGGCGGTGTAGTAGCGCTGAAGCGTGTAAAACCACGCGCCTTGCTCGTCGTGCGTCGTCCCCCCATGCCCGAAGCCGGCCTGGATGATGTAGCCGCGGTTGTCGTTCACGTAGATGCAGTGCGCGACCGCCATGTTTCGCATGTTGCTGAGGCACTTGGTCAGCTTGGCCGCCCGATTGGCGGCGTTCAACGTCGGCAGGAGGATCGCGATCAGGATAGCGATAATTCCGATGACGATCAGAAGTTCAACCAGCGTAAACGCCCGCCGACCATTCCGGCCGCCCGAACGGCTGGCACGTGATGAAAACTGATCACAGAGCAAATGCATTCCGATTCCAAAAGTAATCAAATTGCATTTGGGTGTCAATCATTAATGTAATCGATTTGCATTTGATTGTTTTTGGCGTTTGTGGACAAGTGGCGTATCGCGTCGTTTATGTCGGATCTTTCCAGTCGTTTGAGCTTGGTCGGATGAAAGTCGCGCACGTGGTTTGGCGTGTATTTGCTGCTGCGAACACGGCGCGGCGTTGGACAGGTTTCGAGGATCGAAT
Organism: Phycisphaerae bacterium; assembly: GCA_037189665.1. Lineage (GTDB taxonomy): Bacteria > Planctomycetota > Phycisphaerae > Tepidisphaerales > Tepidisphaeraceae > BPJO01. The sequence goes on from JBBCIV010000209.1 coordinate 1,228, forward strand.
GGATGTCTGGCGCGCGCAGGGCGATCGGCTGGGCGGCCTTACGCTGGATCGCGCGCTTCAACCGGGACGAATTTCCCCCCCCCCCGCGGCCGTGCGCTGCGGCGTCAGTCCACGGTCGATCCTGTCGGTTGGGCTTTGCCGACGGGGTTGCCGGTGCCCTTGATGCTGAGCATGCGCTCCAGCGCCACCAGGGACCACTTGCGCGTGTGGGCGTCGACCTTGATCTCGTTTACCACCGTGCCGTTGACGAGGTTTTCCAACGTCCAGCAGAGGTGCGGGAGGTCGATGCGATACATGGTGGTGCAAAGACACTGGCAGTCGGAGAGGACGACGATCTCCTGCTCGGGGTGCTGCTGTTTCAGGCGGTTGACGAGGTGCACTTCAGTGCCGATCGCCCACTTTGTGCCCGGCGGGGCCTTGCGGACCTGCTCGACAATGTACGCGGTACTGCCGGCCATGTCGGCCTTCTGAACGACCTCCCATTTGCACTCGGGGTGAACGATCACCTTCATGCCGGGATGGTTGGCTCGCACTTGGTCGACGTGCTCCGGCCGGAAGAGGGCGTGGACGGAGCAATGTCCCTTCCAGAGGATGTAGTCGGCGTTTTTGATCGCCTCGGGCGTGTTGCCGCCGAAATCGAGGCGCGGATCCCAGACGATCATCTTGTCCAGCGGCGTGCCCATCGCATACGCGGTATTGCGGCCGAGGTGTTGGTCGGGAAAGAAGAGGATCTTCGGGCGGGAATTCGGAATGCGAAATGTGGAATGCGGAATGGAATCGGCCTGTTCCGCATTTCGCATTTCGCGTTTCGCATTGCCATCGATCGCTCCTCCCGCCAGCGCCCATTCCAGCACGTTCCGACAATTGCTGCTGGTGCACACCGCGCCGTGATTTTCGCCGACGAAGGCTTTGATGGCGGCGGAGCTGTTCATGTAGGTGATGGGGACGATGGGGTGATCGCCGCAGACTTGCTTGAGTTGTTCCCAGGCTTCGAGGGTCTGGTCGAGGTTGGCCATGTCCGCCATGGAGCAGCCGGCACCGAGATCAGGGAGGATGACGCGGACGGATTCGTCCGTCAGGATGTCGGCGCTCTCCGCCATGAAGTGCACGCCGCAGAAGATGACGTACTCGATCCCCTTCTGCTGCTGGGCTTTGCGGGAAAGCTCGAAGCTGTCGCCGACGTAATCGGCGAAGTCGATGATCGCGTCCTGTTGGTAGTGATGGCCGAGGATCGCAAGTTTTCCCGACAACTCCTGCTTCGCAAGCTCAATCCGGACACGCAGTTCCGGCTCGGAAAGCTGGTTGTAGATATCGGGAAGAGGTTGCTGCCAGGTGCTCAACATAAGGGCGCGATTATAGGTGCGATCGCCGATGGATGCAGCAGTGATGCCATAGGCGAATCGGCTGGAGGACGGCAGCGGTGAGTAGTAAATGCTTTTTATTTCCTATGTTACATGCCGTTTATAGGTGGGTTTGTGAAAAACGGGGCAAAGGGCGTGAGGTCATTGGGGGCAGCGAAAAGGGAGGGCGATGTTAAGACATGTAAATGCGGTAAACGGGGTAATGCGTCCGTAGTGTCGCGGAGGTGTGCATCGGGCCCTCCCTGATTGTTCCGTCAGCCCATTTTCATTTCATTATGTTCCTCGGGAATTCAACAGGAAGGCCGAAGCGTTGTGACCGACCAGCGAATGCATAGTAGACCATCCGACGTTCCGGGCGACGAGGCGATCGCCGGCGAACTGCGGAATTCGCCGGAGTTGATCGAACTGGTCATGGATGCCATGTCCGGGGTGGTTTACGAACTGAACCTGCGCACCGGCGCGACATGGCGATCGAGAGGCGTACTCGAACTGGTCGGCTTTGGCCCGGAGGAACTTTCCCCGACGGCCGACGCATGGGTGGATCGCATTCATCCGCATGACCGGGTGCGCACCGAGCAACACGTCGCGGCGGCGCTGTCGAGCGGACAGAAGCGCATCGAATGTGAATATCGCATGCTCCACCGCGATGGCCGATGGGTGTGGGTGTTGGATCAATCTCGCGTGTTGTACGACGAAGACGGCAAACCGCGCTTGCTCGTCGGCTGCACCATCAGTATCGACGACCGCAAGCACGCCCAGGACGATCACGCCCACAGCCAGCGGTTGCTTCGCAGCATCACGGAAAACACGCCTGACATCATCGCCCGGCTTGACCGCAACCTGCGACACCTCTACGTCAACCGCGCGATCGAACGCATGACCGGCATTCGAACTTCGCAGTTCATCGGCAAGACCGCGCGAGAGCTCGGCATGCCCGACGAACTTTGCGATGATTGGGAACGCGCCGCGCGTGCCGCCTTCAGCCGTCAGCAGCCGCAGACTTCGGCGTTTTCGTTTCCGTCGCCCGATCGCCGGCGGCACTTCGTCGCCCGCTTCATGCCCGAACTTGACGACGACGGCCGTTGCGAGAGCGTGCTGTGTATCTGCAGCGATGTCACACAATTGCATGAGGCGGAGGCCGCGCTGGAACGCGCCGGCGACGTCTCGCAGGAGGTTCACCGGGCGAAAGAGCAGTTCCTCGGCGTGCTCAGCCACGACCTGCGCGAGCCGCTCACGCCCATTCTCACCGAAGCACAGCTATTGGAGATGAACCCTTCGCTCGGCGACGACGTGCGAAACTCCGTCCGCGCGATTCTTCGCAATGCCGAGTTGCAAGCCCGCATGATCGACGATCTGCTGAACCTCACGCGGTCGCTGCGAACGCAGGTTCACCTGCCGCCATCGCCGGCCCCCACGCCGCCGGTGGTGCAGCCCGTCGCCAACTTCTCCGGCGGGCCGGCGTGTCGCGTGCTGCTGGTGGAAGATCATCTCGACACCGTCAACGCGATGACGCGGCTGATCCGCAAGATGGGCTGCTACGTCGCCACCGCCACCACCGTCGCAGAGGCGTTGGAGAAGGCAGAGGCCGAGCCGTTCGACCTGGTTATCAGCGACATCCGCCTGCCCGATGGCAGCGGCCATGACCTCATGCGCCGCTTGCGTTTGCGGCAGGACATTCCCGGCATCGCGCTGACCGGCTACGCCATGGAAGACGATGCCCGCCGCAGCAGCGAGGCAGGGTTTGAGGTTCACCTGGTCAAGCCGGTGGATTTCCTCGCGTTGCGCGACGCAGTTGAGATCATCTTCGCCCGCATCCAACACGCCCGGCCGAGCTAAGCCGATCAATCTCCCAAAATCCGCGTCGCCGACCAACTGACGGCCGTCGCACTTTGGCGAAACGCGGTGACGACGAGACGATCTTGCGCATCGATGATGACGTTGGGCGTTGCCGTCGAAGGGAGTCGTGCGTCGACGATCGCGATGCCATCCCCGCCGCCGAAGGTGGTGTCGACCTTGCCGTTCTGGGTGAATCGCGCGATCTGGATGTCGCCGTCGGCGACGCCGCCTTTGAGCACGCGCCAGGCGATGATGCGGCCTTTGGAATCGACGTCGAAGTGATCGAAGTCTGCTCCCATCACGCCGCCGCCGGTGCCGAAGGTCCCATCGGGTGTGCCGTCGGCGTTAAGGCGACGAAGGCCGGCCGCGTTGGGTAGCGTGTAAAGAATCTTGCCGGAGGCCTGGCCGTAGAAGAGGTTGACCTGGGGGCCGAACAGTAAGCCATTCGTGCCGAACGAGGGATCGAGTGCGCCATTTTTAATGCGGGCGACGTAGTATCCCTGCTCCATCCCGTCGCCGGCCACGAGCACATCGGTCGAGCCTTGGATCGGCGCACCGCTGAGCAGGTCGCCGGGGACGACGTTGTCCTCGCTTGATTCGATAAAAGACGTACCGGTGAGGGTGTTGTCTTGGCGAAGAATGTCGACGCCGGAGTAGCGATTTCCGAACGAGACGACGTATTGATTGGTGGTCAGCCGGGAGCTGATGGGATCGGTTTCGTCGCTGGGGTGGGGCCCGGCTTGATCGGTGTTGTTGGCGTTCAGGAGCCATGTTACGTAGGCGACGCCATCTCCATCGCTGATGTCTACCGAATAGTATTCGAAGACAACGCTGCCATCGCCACGCGGGTAGGTGGCGGTGGATGCGATGTTCCGCGGGCTGGCGTAGTAAGAACTTCCCTCGCGACCCTCCCAGCCCAACTGCGACAGCGTCGTGTCACGGGTACCGTTGGGGTTGAAGCCTGTGACGATGCGGTCATTGTGTGTCGATTTTTCCGAACCCGCCAGCCGGCCATCCGCGCGGACGGCGAACGAGTCTGAGGATTTGGCCAGCCATACGCTCGACTGCTCCAGAGTCCGCGCATTGGTGCTCACCTGTGCGACCGTCGACTTCAGCCAGTCAAGGTCGGTATCAAACAGCCCAAGCGGTTCAACAACGATCACCTTGGCCGCAACCAGTTGTCCGTTCGGCAGATTCGCCAACGCAGAAATACCGGTCGATTTATCGATTTCGGGCTGGTAGCCAACGTCGATCCGGTTGGTGACGACAACCCTTCCTCGCAAGCCGACGCTGGCGATGGAAGTGGCGCTGGTGAGCATGTATCGCCCGTCTAATTCGGCGCTGAGCACGGGCGGGCCGTCGAAATCGGATTGGTAGTTGAGGAAGTCGGAGGGATGTAAAACGCTCCAATTGAAAGCGTCGGCGCGTCCTTTCTTAAAAAACTCCGCGTCGGGCGTGCCGTTGGGGTTCAGCCTGGCCATGGCGGCGAAGCCGCTGGTTTCGCGGGAGCTGGCTCCAACCTGGTAGGTTGCTTCTCGACGTCCGCTCATTACGTAGCGGCCTTGGCGATCGATGAAAAGGTTGTCGAGCACGTCCCGGGTGCCGGCAAAATCGATCGTGCTGAAGCCAAGTCGTCCGAACGCCAGATCGGGCGTCCCGTCGGCGTTCAACTTGATGGCGGCGAAGTCGGTGACCGTCTTTTTGCTAAGCACGGTGGCACCGATGACAAGCGAGCCCGTATTGCTGTCGATCGCAATGGATTTTGCGTTTCCGCCGACGGTGTTGGCGATCATTCGAACGCCGCGATCGCCAAAGCCGAGCAGCGGGTGTGGCCGGCCGCTGGGGGTGAGCTTGGCGACGCCGATCTGGTTGGCGGCGTTGGCGACGACGAGCAGGTTATTTTCGGCATCGACGATCAGGTCGGCCACGGAGGACGATTCGCCGAAGCGGGGGTACATCGTGCCGTTCTGGCCGAATCGCTTGTTCAGCGTGCCGTCGGCGCGAAGCTGGGCGAGCTGGATCATGGTTCCCGCGCCGGCGACCAGCGATGGCGCGTCGTACGCCACGTTGATGCGCCCCGCAGCGTCGATGGCGATCGATCGCGGCTTGGCATTGGCGGCCAGATCCAGCACTTGCACGCCGCGTGAGCCGAACGCCATATCTCTCGAGCCGTCAGGATTGAATCGCGCGACATACATCAACGGCCGGTCCGAGCCGGTGGTCTTTTGTGTCAGCGAACCGAATGCATAGGTCCGCCCGGCGGCATCGGTTGCCAAGTCGGCGAGGATTGGGTTGTGCAAGTTCGTGGCAGGGAGTGTCACGCTCTGTGCTACGCGAGCGAAGGTCGAATCGATATCTCCCGCAGCCATCATACGGCGCGGTTCGAGTGTTTCTGTGTAATTCATTTGGTACTTGACCCCTTCAATTTAATTGCTTGGCAAAGCCGCCCGATAACACAATAGTAACGGACTTTCACATTGACGCCACATATGCGGGTTCCATACAGGGGCTAGAAAAAGCAAATACAGCAAAGTGTTCATCCGTAAATCCGGATATATGGATTGAATGCGGACCGGCCGATTGTATAGTGATAAGATAGTGAGGACACGTAGCATGCGACTGGACCAAGCATTCGCGACTGGCAAGCCGACGATTTCGTTCGAATTTTTTCCGCCGAAGACGGAGGAGGGGTTCAACGCGTTGTTCCAGACGATCGAGGAACTTCGGCCGCTGAAGCCGTCGTACGTCTCGGTCACCTACGGCGCCGGCGGATCGACGCGGACGAAGACGCTTGAGTTGGCTGGGCGCATCCAGAACGAGATCGGCTTTAACACCGTCGCCCACCTCACCTGCGTCGGCCATACCGCCGACGAGATCGGACAGATTCTCGACCAACTTTGGGACAAGGGCATCCGCAACATCCTCGCCCTCCGCGGCGATCCGCAGGGCGGGACCTGGGTGAAGACCGAAGGCGGGTTCGATCACGCCGACGACCTCGTCGCCTACGTGCGCTCACGGCACGACTTCTTCGTGGCGGTGGCGGGGTTTCCGGAGGGACACCCGCAGTGCCTCAATCTGACGCGCGACCTGGAACACCTGAAAAAGAAGGTAGACAACGGCGCCAGCGCCATCGTGACACAGTTGTTCTTCGATAATAACGATTTTCATCGTTTTCGTGACACCTGCGATCGGGCCGGCATTCGCGTGCCGATCATCGCGGGCATCATGCCGATCTCGAACGTCGCGCAGATCAAGCGTTTCGTGACGATGTGCGGCGCGAAAATCCCCATGCCGTTGCTCCAGAAGCTTGAGCGCATCGACGGCGACGCCGACCGCGTCTACAAGGCCGGCATCGACTACGCCGCCAATCAGTGCCGCGACCTGCTCTTCCACGACGTGGCGGGCCTGCACTTCTACACGCTCAACAAGAGCAAGGCGACGACCGAGATCGTGAAGCGCCTGGACGCGCCGCACGCCTGATCGCCGCTGGCTTGCGCGCGCGTCTAAAACAATCGACATCGAAAGCTCACGGCCTCACCGTGGGCTTTTGTGTTGCGGGATCGCCTGATTTACACGTAGGATGATTGCCTTGCGCGGCGCAATCCTCGTCTGCGCAGATGGGCACGCCCGGAGCACATAACTATGACCACGCTACTTCGTCGATCGATTCTCACCCTGGCTGCGTTGTCGGTTCTCGGTTCTCCCTCGTTCGCCCAGGACGCGAAGCCCGCTCCTGCGCCGCAAGCGAGGCAGAAATCGCCGGACGACTATCCGGCGTTCGACGTCGCGAACGGTGGGGTGCTGTGCCCGTCGTGCGCGGTGCTCGGCGGGGTGCGCTGCTCGCCGGTCGTGCTGGACCTCGTGCGCATGATCCTCGGCGGTGAGCTCACCCGCGCGCTCCAGATGCCGGTCGGTCCCGCGACCCGCGAGGTCGAGCGCCTCGCGGTCACGGTGCTCGAGTACCACCTCGAACGCCGCCTCCGCAGCGCCGCGCTGCTGTAGGCCGGCCACCGCAACGAAGTTCGGGGCGCGGGGTCAGGCCCACTAGCCTCGCTCCGCTATGGCTGAGCCGAACCGGATGGAGAAGGTCGTCAACCTCGCGAAGCGGCGGGGCCTCGTGTTCCCGTCGAGCGAGATCTACGGGGGCTTCCGCTCCACCTGGGACTACGGCCCCCTCGGCGTCCTCTTGAAGCGCAACGTCAAGGACGCCTGGTGGCGCTCGATGGTGCAGCTCCGCGACGACGTCGTCGGTCTCGACGCGTCCATCCTCATGGCGCCCCGGGTCTGGGAGGCGAGCGGCCACGTCGCGACGTTCACCGACCCCCTCGTCGACTGCAAGCAGTGCAAGGAGCGGTTCCGGGAGGACCAGCTCGAGGATCCGCACACGTGCCCGAACTGCGGGGCGAAGGACAGCTTCACCGAGGCTCGGAACTTCAACCTGATGTTCAAGACGCACGTGGGCCCGGTGGCCGACGACGCGTCGGTCGCCTACCTGCGCCCGGAGACGGCGCAGGGCATCTTCGTGAACTTCGCCAACGTCCAGACCACCTCGCGCAAG
>JBBCIV010000210.1:0-13408 GCA_037189665.1 Phycisphaerae bacterium
CACGACACATCTGCAACGCGGGACGCCGCTGGTACGTCGGCTCGCGGGCGAGTTGGGCGTGAACGTCCGCCAGCAGTGGCGACCGGACGCGGCATGGCTGGCCGGGTATCAGAAGGGTCAGTTGATCCAACTTATGGCCGACCTGCGCGGCCCGGTCTACGACCCGCGACAGGAACGGCGGAAGAAGTCGGAATTGGTGGACGCGCTGGCGACACTGTTCACCGACGCCGCCGAGGGTCGGATCGAAGATGCCAAATTGGCGCAGCGCGTGAACGCATGGTTGCCGGTCAACCTTCGGACGGAAGCCGAGGCGCCGGCCTCGACGACGAACGGCAAACGCCGTTGATATCGCGGCCACTAAAAAAACGGCCGAGCCGGGCGAGTACGTCCGGCTCGGCTTTTTGTTGCGCAGTTCGGTGCGCGCCTGCGGCGCGCTCGGTTCGATCACGCGCGCTCTCAAGTCGCACCGAACTCGGACACGACCGCGCACCGGCGTCGCTCATCCTGATGTCATGGCAGGTGCGGCGAGGAGCGATTCATCTTGTAAAATCGATTCCGACGCTGACGCAATCCACCGCGATTCGATAAAATCGCGGGCGAAGGCGCGTCGTGTCATACGCTCCTCCAACGCCACTGACCAGCCGCACCAAGGCGCGAACCGCAACGGCTGGTCTTTTGCCGATCGGTGCCATCCGACGTCGGAGCCTGCCGCCGCACAGCGCGACGCCGTGCGGCTCATTGCAGCCGCACTGCTCGCCGCTACCTTAGCCGAACTCAAGATCAAACGCCTGTGAAAATCGCTTGCCATCGCTCGATCTCGCAGCATAGAATGCACATACTCTGTGCATGGAGTGAATGGATGGCACGCTCGTACATCGGACAACGACTCCGGACGGCTCGGAAAAAATTCGCTCTGACGCAACAGGAATTGGCCGACTATCTGGGCGTGCATCGCCGAAGCGTGCAGGACTGGGAGGCAGACCGGACCGCCGTGGATGATCTTAAAGCGGGCGCGGTGCTCGCCCGCGTCGATGAACTGGTGAAGTCGAAAGGACGCAAACCGTGATGAACACCGGCGACGAAAAATTGGCATGCTGGTATGCACGGGCTTCAACCGACGATCAGGCGGGCAGCGTGCCGGCGCAGCGCGAGTCCCTTCAGACATTGGCGGATCGCGAAGGTTTTGAGGTCATCGAGCGATTCGAGGACGATGGGGTCAGCGGAACCACCGGTCGGCGGTCGGCATTCCAACGCATGCTGGAACAGGCCCGGAAGGGCGCGCGATGGCGCTATATTTTGGTATGGGACCGCAAACGGTTTTTCCGCCCGGAAGACGCGCGGGAGGCCGTCGGCGTGGTCTATGAACTGGAACGGTTGGGAAAGACGATCGTCCCTGTCCATGGCGCCGCTCGCACCGGCGAGGTTGTGGTGGACGCGATCATGGACCTGCTGGAATTCGGGCAGGCCGGCAAGGAGAGCATCGATAAATCGCGAGACGTGTTGCGAGGCCAACGGGCCAGTGCATGCAAAGGGACCATTCCCAACGGTCGTATCCCGTACGGCTACGACGCGCTCTACATCGAGTCCTCCGGCCAGCCTCGTCGACGGGTTCGTTACCTTCCCGACCGCTCCAAAGAGATCAGAACGCCTGACGGGCAGAGATTGTTGGAAGTATGGCCGCCGTCCCGGAAGGTGCGGAAGGCCGGCGACGAGTCGCTGGTCATGGTGCCAGGGGACCCGGCCAAGGTCGCTGTTGTGTGCCGTGTCTTTGCGGAATACGCGGCCGGCGACTCAGGGCGGACGATCGCGCATCGGCTAAACACCGAGGGCGTTCCATCCCCGTTGGGCGTCGGCTGGAGGCGGAACATGATCCTGCGGATGGTCTCCAACCCTGCGTACAAAGGGACGTTGGCCTGGAACCGTCAGACGTGGGCGCGGTTCCATCGCGCGCGAGGCGACGGTCAGATCGAACGGATCAGCAATCCGCAGAAACACTGGCAGGCGCTGCCGGAAACAGAGTGGGTGCTGTGGGAAGGCCGGTGGCCGGGACTGGTGGACTCGGAGACATGGGAGGCGGCATTCAAACGATTTAAGGCGGCCAAGCCGGCACCTAACGAACTCAAAGGGCGTGGTCACGGCTCGGTCTACCTGGCCTCTGGCTTATTACGATGTGCATGCGGTTCACCATACGTCGGCAGTGAGGGCTACTACCGCTGCTCCGGCCGCAACGACAAAGGGGTTTCGTTCTGCACTGCTGGCCGTATCAAACGTGAGGTGGTGGACGACTATTTAGAGCGACGTATCCGGGAGTTGTTCTTCGCTCCGAGCGCCCAGGCAGTCGTGATATCTGAGATTGCGGCGCAGATCGACGTAGTTGTCGCTAACGAGCACGATGGCGAGCCCGCCGCTAGTGAGCAACTGGCCGACATCAAGGCGCAACTCGATCGGCTGGTGGAGAAGGTGGCGGCAGGCGTGCTGGAAGACGACGAAGCGCGACCGCATTTGGATCGGCTGCGGAAGAAGAAACAGGAGTTGGAGCAGCTTGCGCAGCGGCCGCAGCCACAGACACTTGCCAAGATGCGGGACAAGATTCTCACTGCATGCCAAGAGAAGCTGAGAGTTCAAGCCGACTTGTGGCCCGGCGCGGCTCCGATCCAGCGGAAGAAGATCGTACGCGGATTTGTCGAAGGGCTGCGAGTGGACCATGCCGCCAAAGTCATCGAGGCCACATTCTTACCGCTTGCTGTCACGCCCGATTCTGTTGTACAGGCCACAACATGCTGATGATCGGCCCGCCGGGCACGGGAAAGACGATGCTCGCGCTGCGGCTCGCGGGCATCCTCCCGCCGCTGACGCGCGTGGAGTCGCTGGAAACCACGCGGATCTACTCCGCGCTCGGCTTGCTGCCCGACGAGATCGCGCTGATGGACCAACGCCCCGTGCGAACGCCGCACCACAGCGCCACCGCCCAGGCGATGATCGGCGGCGGATCGATCCCCAAGCCGGGCGAAGTCTCCCTGTCGCACAACGGTATCCTGTTTCTGGACGAGCTGCCCGAGTTCCAACGCTACGTGCTCGAGATGCTCCGCCAACCCCTGGAAGGCGGCGAGGTGACGGTCGCCCGGGTACACGCATCGGTGAAGTTCCCCGCCAACTTCATGCTCGTGACCGCGATGAACCCCACGCAGTCCGGCCACGCGTCGAACGACCCGCGCGCACAGCAGAAGTACCTGTCGAAGCTTTCCGGCCCGCTGCTCGACCGCATCGACATCCACGTCGAAGTCCCCGCCGTGCCTTATCGCGAACTGACCGGCAGGCAGCAGGGCACCGACAGCACCACCATGCGCGCCCGCGTTCAGGCCGCCCGCGGCGTTCAGCAGAAACGCTTCGATGGTAGATCAACGACCAACGCCCGCATGGGCAGCAAAGAGTTGCAGAAGCATTGCGATCTATCCGAGTCGTGCCTGGTCTTGATGAAACAGGCGATGGACGAACTCGGGCTGAGCGCCCGGGCGTACGACAAGGTCCGCCGGGTGTCGCGGACGATCGCGGACCTGGAGGGAGCGGCATCGATCGCCGAGCACCACATCGCCGAGGCGATCCAGTACAGGCTGTTGGATCGGCGGTTCTGATGTCGCGCGGCACGAAGATCGTCTGGCTGGCTTTTCTGGGGATGTGCCTCTACGCGTCGGTCATGTCCAACTTCGTGTATTCCGATGATCCTGACTCAGACGGCGGCGGGCGATGCGCGGTCGTCGGCTTTGGCGTGTTGATGTTGCTCGTGATCGGGACGGTTCTGGAAATGCTGAGCCAACGACGTTCTCCGCCGAAAGGGTTTGACGTATTGCCGCCGAAGAAGCGTCCTTCGGAGCCACCAGAGGGTGGGTGACTTGCGGATCGGTAGGTTTCACCCGTACAACTGGGCAGTTATGGCCGATCTGTCCGTCAACCTTGCCGGTTTGAAACTTTCCAATCCCACGCTCACCTGCTCCGGCACATGCGGCTATGCCACGGAATATGCCGATTTCATGGATCTGTCGCAGTTGGGAGCGTTCGTCACCAAGTCGATCACGCTGCACGAACGGTCGGGCAACGAGCCGACGCGGATCGTGGAGACGCGGGCGGGCATGCTCAACGCCATCGGGTTGGCGAACGTCGGGCTTCAGCGGTTTCTCGATGAGAAGATGCCGGTCATCCGCACGATGAAGTGCCCGGTGATCGTCAACGTGGCGGGGCACAGTTATGACGATTACGTCGAGACCTGCGCCGCCATGAACGATCTGGACGGCATCGTCGGCGTCGAGTTGAACGTCTCGTGTCCGAACGTGAAGGACGGGCTGACGTTCGGCACCGATCCCGTTCGATTGAAGGACCTGACGCGGCAGGTGAAGAACGTATTGCCGAAGAAGCCGCTGATCGTGAAGCTGTCGCCGAACGTGGAAGACGTCGTCGCGACGGCGCGCGGGGCGATCGAAGGCGGGGCGGACGTGCTGTCGCTGGTGAACACGTTCACCGCGATGGCGGTCGACATCTGGAAGCAGAAGCCGCGGCTGGCGAACGTGACGGGCGGGCTGTCCGGGCCGGCGATCAAGCCGATCGCGGTGCACCTGGTGAGCCGTGTATATCGCGGGATCGCCAAGAGCACGGGCACGCCGATCGTCGGCATGGGCGGAGTGCAGTTCTGGCAGGACGCGGTGGAGTTCATCCTCGCCGGCACCAGCGCCGTCAGCATCGGCACCGCGCTGTTCGTCGATCCGGCCACGCCGAACAAGATCTGCGCCGGGCTGGAGGAGTACCTCAAGAAGATCGGCGTGGAGAAGCTGGGCGATCTGGTCGGCAAGCTGCAGCTTCCCGGCGACGCTCCTCCGCCGAAGACGGCGTACGTCTGATCGAACGGAGCCGCGAGTGCCGCGTAGCTGCGATGCCTGCGGCGCCCATTCAAAAACGCTCGGAAAAGCCAATGGGCGACGCAGGCGTCGCGGCTACATTGAGAAGCACTTCGCTCCAAATCGTCTTCGCGATTGGGCCATCTCCCGTTCTCCGACGTAAGATCATTGCGTGAGCGCTGCGACTCGTGACATTGACCGTCATCCGGTTCACCACGATGCAGAGCCGTTCGGCCAGTCGGGGGTGCGGCAGTACCTCGGCCGGGCGGTGGCGTGGATCTGCATCGCGGGGATGGTGTGCGCGTGCGGGATGTGGTACCGCAGCACGCAATGGCTCGACAGCGTCGAGTGGCGCGGCGGGAACGAGGAACTGCGGATCAGTTCGATCGCGGGTCGCCTTCGCATCTCCGGCGCGACGTTTGAGAACCGGATGAACAACAATTCCGGCTGGCTGTATCGTCGTCGCCCGTTTCGGATGGCGCGGGACGCATGGCCGGACTCGATTTACAAGACAATCGGGATTGAGTTCGGGTCGGAAATCGTGTCCGCGGGGAGGACGGGCGGATTTTGGGTGCGGATCAAGTGGTATTTTGTCGCCGGCGTTTTCGCGGTTGTTCCGGCGATCCAATTGCTGCTATGGTGGCGTCGATCGAGGGAAGAAGCCGCATGATCTCCGCCGGACCGACGTTTCGATTGCTCGACTGCCTGACCGTCATCGCGATTGCCCTGCTGCTGCTCGGCGCGACCCTCTCTGCGAGGCAGCTTGCGCAGTCGAAGCAGGACATCGTTCATTGCGCCAAGAACCTTCAACTCCTGCACGCCGCCTACAGCACTTACACGACCATCCACGGCCAGCCGCCGCGCACGCGATATGAGCCGGGCAAGCCGATCACGGCGTTCACCGGCGCGTCTTCGCCCGACCCGTTCGGCCCGGCCGGCCCGGAGGTGAACGATGTGTCGGCGGCGATCTACCTGCTGGCGCGAGAGGGGAACGTCGAGCCCGACGTCTTCAACTGCCCCGCGGCGTTGCGGAACGGTCTTGCGGAGCAGGATACGTTTGAGAGCGCGACGGCGCGCCGGCGATCGAATTTCGGCGCGCGCATCCACTTCAACTATTCGTTCCAGGACCCGTACGTGCCGGAACGATCCGCCGATCCCGACCTGCCGCTGGCGGCCGACACCAATCCGGGGGGACAGGCGATCCTCAATGCCACCACGCAGCAGGCGCTTCGCGAACTGCGGATGAGCAACAGCCCCAATCATCAGCGCGACGGGCAGAACGTGCTGTACTTCAACGGCAGCGTGCAGTTCGAGCCGACGCCGTTCGTGAACAAGTCCACCGACAACATGTACGCCCCCGGCGGCGTGCACCTGGTGCCCGAGTGGTTGGCCGGGCCGGACGTCACGCCCAAAGCGGTGATCCTTCGGCGAGGGGCGTTTTCGATCGCGATGGTGGTGACGACGCTGCTCCTGATCCTCATCGTCCTCCGCGGCCGTCTGCGGACGGCCGCGGAGGCGAAGAAGTAGCGGTTGCGCGTGTCTTCTCTGGCGCGCGATGGCTCAGGCGATGCCAAGCTTCTGCAGATTGCGGTAGCTGATGGCGACGTTCTCAAGCGGGTCTTGCCCGTAGCAGTCGTCCTGCTCCACCGCGCCCCACTCCACGCCCGCGGCAGCAGCGGCGTCGGCGATCGACTTGAAATCGAGCGTGCCTTCGCCGACCGGCGCGAACTTCTGCTCCGGACCGGCGGCCAGGTCCTTCAGGTGGATGAGCTTTACGCGAGACCCAAGTTGCCTGATGTACGCCGCCGGATCGACCCCGCCGCGCTTGACCCAGTAGACGTCGAGTTCGGACTTCAGCAGCTTCGGATCGGCGTGTTCCCAGACGATGTCCAGCGCGTACTTGCCGTCGTATTGCTTGAACTCGAAATCGTGGTTGTGATACGCCAGCGTCAGTCCCTCGGCCGCGAGGGCGGCGCCGAAGCGGTTGCAGCTCTCGGCGAGCGTGCGCCACGCGGCGGCATCCTTGCGGCGCGATTCGTCGAGCCAGGGGATGATCACGTTCTTGTTGCCGAGCGCGTGATGATCGCGGATGACGCCGGCGATGTCGGATTCGAGTTGCTCGATGCCGACGTGCGCGCCCGAAACCTTCATGCCCGCGTCGTCGAACGCCTTCTTCACGTCCGCCGCCGATTTCAGGTTGCCGAAGCCCGCAAGTTCGGCGGCGCCGAAGCCGATCTTGTTGAGGGATTTCAGCGTGCCGGCGAGGTCTTGCGAGACGAGGTCGCGGAGGGTGTAAAGTTGGACGGAAATCGGGAGCTTAGCCATCTGGTCAAATCCTTCGGTTAACTCCGCCAAGTCTGCTCGAAAAACGAAGGGGAAACAAGACGATCAAATGCGACAAATCACGCACGAAATGCGACAAATCGCAGCGCCCGAATTGCCCAAAGCAAACGGCTCGACTATCAATGCGTTTAGTTAAACGAGGGATACTTCATGGAATTGAAACTGGCGAGGCATTTGTGGGGCGTGGAGTTGGGTTGGGAGGCGGCGTTTCCCATGTTCAGGCAGGAGGGGTATTCGCTGATCGAGTCTGCGCCGCCCGCCGACGCGAAGGATGACGAGCGGTTCACGTCGCTGTTGAAGGCCAACGGGTTCGGCTACATCGCGCAGGCGTTTACCGCCGGGCCGACGGTGAAAGATCACGTCAAATCGTTCCGCGATCAGTTGGATCGGGCCGTGAAACTGGGCGCGATGCAGTTGACCGTTCACAGCGGGTCCGACGCGTTCGGCGCCGCCGACATCGACGCGTTTTACAGGGAGATCGTCGCGATCGAGAGGGACGCGAAGATTCCGGTCGGACACGAAACGCACCGCGGCCGGGTGTTCTTCAATCCGTGGTCGACGCGGGATGTGCTTCAGAAGTTCGATTCGCTGAAGTTGTGCTGCGACTTTTCGCACTGGGTCTGCGTGGCCGAACGATTGGATTGGGATGACGCCGACGGCTCCATCCTCAAGCTTTGCGCCGATCGCGTGATCCACCTCCACTCGCGCGTTGGCTATGAGGAAGGCCCGCAAGTCCCCGATCCGTCGGCGGCGGAGTACCAGAATCACGTTGAACGACACCTGAAGTGGTGGGACGTGCTCTGGGCGGCCCAGAAGGCGAGGGGCGTGAAGGTCTCAACCGTCACCCCCGAATTCGGCCCGCCGGGCTACCTCCACACGCTTCCGCATACCAACGTGCCGGTTGCAGATCTGCGGAAGGTCTGTAACTGGATGGCCGCGAAGGTGAAAGAGCGGTTTCAGGGATGAGTGAAACGCGACGAGTGTGCGTGAAACGGGCGTAAGGCCGCCGGTCTTCTTCACGCAACACTCGTCACGCAACACGCATCATTCTCCCATGTGGTTCGACACCGCCCCGAACGATCGGTGGTCCGACGCGATCTCGCACCTGCGGCGAGACGAGGTGCTGCGCCGGCTGATCGATCAGGTCGGCCCGTGTACGCTCAAGCCGAGGCGGAACAGCTATCTCAAGCTCGTCCAGTCGATCCTCAGTCAGCAGGTCAGCGTAAAGGCTGCCGCCGCGATGTACTTGAAGCTGGCGAAGCAGATGCCCGCCAAACGCGTCACGCCGGCGAATGTCGTTGCGTTCCTGAGCACCGCCGACGAAGACACGATCCGTTCCTGCGGGCTGTCGCGCCAGAAGCGGGGGTATATCAAGGATTTATCGGAGCGCTTCGCCTCCGGTCAGATCCGGCCGGCGAAGTTCTCGCGGATGTCGGATGAGGAACTGATCGCCGAACTGACCCAGATCAAAGGCGTCGGCCGGTGGACGGTCGAGATGCTGCTGATTTTCGGACTCAACCGCCCCGACCTTTGGCCGGTCGACGATCTGGGCCTTCAGGAAGCGATCCGGCATCACTTCAAGCTGCCCGCACGGCCTAAACCCAAGGAAATCCTCCATTTCGCCGACGCCTGGCGGCCTTATCGCAGCATCGCCACCTGGTATTTGTGGCGAGCGCCCAAGGAAACTGGGAAAGTCCGGTAATTTGGGGAAGCGGGGCACTTGTCAGGTCGGGGCCTTATCCGCACGATAGTTATGTTACGCGGGCGCGCGCGGATTGTGCGCCCGCGGTGTTGTGAGACGTCGACCGACTGGAAGGAAACGCCACATGAAGGGCATCGTACTCGCCGGCGGGGCCGGGACGCGGTTGTATCCGCTGACCTGCTGTATCAGCAAACAACTGCTGCCCGTCTACGACAAGCCGACGATCTATTACCCCTTGTCCGTGCTGATGTTGGCCGGGATCAGGGAGATCCTGATCATCTCCACCCCGCGCGACCTGCCGATGATCCGCGCGCTGCTCGGCGACGGCGCCGACCTCGGCCTGCGGCTGGAGTATCGCGAGCAGGCCGAGCCCAAGGGCATCGCGCAGGCCTTCACCATCGGGGCCGAGTTCATCGGCGATGATTCGGTCTGCCTCATCCTCGGCGACAACATCTTCTACGGCGCCGACTTCACTAAGAGTCTGGAAGACTCGGCCGCGCTCACGAAGGGCGCCCGCGTCTTCGCCTACCAGGTGAAAGACCCCGAGCGCTACGGCGTCGTCGAGTTCGACAAGACCTTCAAAGCCCTCAGCATCGAGGAAAAGCCCAGGCAGCCCAAGAGCAACTGGGCCGTCACCGGGCTGTACTTCTACGATTCGTCCGTCGTCGAGATCGCGCAGAACCTCAAGCCCAGCGCCCGCGGCGAACTGGAGATCACCGACGTCAACAGGGCCTACCTCGCCCGCGGCGACCTGCACGTCGCCACCATGGGCCGCGGCATCGCGTGGCTGGACACGGGCACGTACGACTCGCTGCTGAGCAGCAGCATCTTCGTGCAGACGCTGGAAGAGCGGCAGGGCCTGAAGGTGGCGTGCATCGAGGAGATCGCGTTCGCCCAGGGCTACATCGACGCCGCCCAGATGCAGAAGCTGTGCGACAAGGCCGGCAAGAGCGATTACGGCAACTACCTGCGTCGCGTGCTGGCGGAGGCTGTGAAGTAGCGTGGTCATCGGCATCCATCACGTTCAGATCACCGTCGCGCCAGAGCACCTGGCGAAGGCAAAGGCGTTCTACGTCGATCTGCTGGGCATGACGCCCATTTACGATCCCTTCGGCAAGCAGGGCTTCTGGCTTGCCGCCGGCGACCGGCAGCAGGTGCACGTGCGGCCGGAGGCGAACGTGGATCGCGCGCGGACGAGATCGCACCCCGCGTTCCTCGTCGACGACGTCGCCGCGCTGCGCGACAAGCTGGATCGCGAGCAGTACACGATCTACGAAGAGCCGAAGCTCGACGGCTTCGAGCGGTTTCACGTGCTCGATCCGAGCGGCAACCGCATTGAGTTGATGCAGCGAACATCATGAGACTTTCTTTCGGAATCCTGAAATGACCACCATCCTCGTCACCGGCGCCGCCGGGTTCATCGGCAGCAACTTCGTCCGCATGCTCGTGAAGCGTCGCGAGCCGGCGAAGCTCGTCGCGTTCGACAAGCTGACCTACGCCGGCAACCTTGCAAACCTGTCCGACCTGCTCGGCGACCAGGTGGAGTTCGTCAAAGGCGACATCTGCGACGCCGCCGCTGTGACGAAGGCGGTGGACGATCACAAGGTCACGCAGGTCGTCCACTTCGCGGCCGAGTCGCACGTGGACCGGTCGATCCTCGGCTCGGGCCCGTTCGTGCAGGCCAACGTCGTCGGCACGCAGGTGCTGCTCGACATCGCCAAGGCGAAGCAGATCGAGAAGTTCCTCTACGTCAGCACCGACGAGGTCTACGGCACGCTGCCCGAAGACCAGCCCGACGTGAAGTTCACCGAGGAGACGCCCCTGCAGCCCAACTCGCCTTACTCGGCGTCGAAGGCGGGGGGCGACTGCCTCGTGCGGTCGTACTTCCACACGTTCCACATGCCGCTGCTCACCACGCGCTGCAGCAACAACTACGGCCCGTACCACTTCCCCGAAAAGCTCATCCCGCTGTTCGTGACGAACCTGATGGAGGGCAAGCAGGTGCCGCTCTACGGCGACGGCAAGAACGTGCGCGACTGGCTGTACGTCGAAGACCACTGCGACGCCATCTACACCGTGCTGCAGAAGGGCGCCTTCGGCGAGGCCTACAACGTCGGCGGCAACAACGAGATGACGAACCGACAGATCACCGAGACGATCCTGAAGGCGATGGACAAGCCGTGGGACCAGTTCGTCAAGTACGTCGCCGACCGTCCCGGCCACGATCGCCGCTACGCGATCGACGCCACCAAGATCAAACGCGAGCTCGGCTGGGAACCGAAACACCGCTTCGAGAACGCCATCAAGACCACCATCCAGTGGTATCGCGACAACGAAAAGTGGTGGCGCGACATCAAGAGCGGCGACTACCTCAAGTACTACGAAACGCAGTATGCGGGTCGTTGAGCTGCGCGGGCACCCCCTTCCAGTGTGGGCTTCACGGCGCCTGGTTCACCAGCACGCGCGCGGGCGCCGCGCCTGAAGGAACGTCGGCCTCGGCGAACGTCGCCAGCCAGATCTGCTTTTGACCATAGCGGTCGAAGTCATAGATCACGCGAACGCGGCCGTCAGGCTGTTCGATGGCGTCGGGGTACGAAACCTTCATCCGCTCGTCGATCAACAGGCCTTCAGACCACGTGAGGCCATCGTCCTCCGACAAATGCGCCGTCAAATGGCTGCGGCGGGGCGGGGCGTCGGGCGGCGAGTGCTTGACCAGCAGCAAGCGACCAGATGCCAGCCGGCGGATGAAGAACCGCGCGTTGACGTGTGGAATGGCCGATGGCGCCGCAGGCGACCACGTTCGCCCGCCATTGCTGGAAATGCTCTCTGCGATGCCGCGTTTCGTGCGCAGCAGCATCCAGAGCGATCGGTCCTGACGTTCGACGATCATGTGCTCTTCGAACTCGGCGACATCCGAATCCACGTCGGCGATGCCCAGCAGTGAGAACGACGCGCCGTCATCCGACGATACGAACACCGTTGCTCCCGCGGCCAGCGTGGCGGCGGGGTGGAGCGGACTGCATTGCCACATCGCCACCGGCAACAGCCAGCGGCCGTCGCGCGCGACCGTCGGCTTGTTCATCATCACGCCATCGCACAGGCGCCGTGGGGACGACCACCGCAGGCCGTCATGCGTCATCGCCCATACTCCGCCGCGACCGTCCCATTTTTCGAAGGACTGCGCCCAGAAGAGCCATAGCCGCCCGGCCGGATCGGTCCAGAGACACGGATCGAACGCCCGCACCTTGCCGGGCGGATCGATCGCGAGGATCGGCCTCGACCACGTCGCGCCGTCGTCATCGCTGCGGGCGAGCAGGACATAGTTGTCCGGCCCTTCATCATTGCCGCCGCCGTACCAGGTGGCCCAGAGTGTGCCGTCGGGCGTTCGGTCGATGCCCGGGATGCCCTGAAACTGTCGAACGGCTTCGTTGAGCGGCGAACCTTCCGTTCGCACCGCCGGCGGGGTAAGGGTGTCCATCGGGGCGATCATACAACTTGCCAAATTCGCTGTCACAGCGGAGAACAGTCGACCATGAACGACGTCTATCGCTCGATCCTCATCACTGGTGCCGGCGGCATGCTGGGATTTGCCTTCAAGCGGCGGCTGGCGCCGCTTAACCTCAACGTCACCCTTGCCGACCGGGCTACGGTGGACGTGTGCCATCCGCAGTCGATCGAGCGGGCATTCAAGGAAATCCAGCCGACCCTGGTGATCAACTGTGCGGCCTATACCAAGGTCGACCTGGCGGAGACCGAAACCGACAAGGCCAACCAGTGCAACGGCCACGGCGTCGGCGAGCTGGCGAGGCAGTGCAAGGCGTCCGGCGCGATGCTCGTTCACTACAGCACCGATTACGTCTTCGACGGCACGCTGACGCGCCCGCTCGAACCGTCCGATCCGCTCGGACCGCTCAGCGCGTACGGCAAATCCAAGCTGCTCGGCGAACGACTGCTCCAGCAGAACGCGCCCGACCGCTGGCTCATCCTTCGCACCGCCTGGCTTTACGGCCCCGGCGGGCCGTGCTTCCCGGCGACGATGATCAACGTCGCGAAGCAGGGCAAGCCGCTCAAGGTCGTCGATGATCAGCACGGCACGCCCACCTTTACCTACGACCTCGTCGACGCCACGCTCGAACTCGTCCACCGCCAGGCCCCCAGCGGCATCTGGCATCTGACCAACTCCGGCCAAACCACCTGGCACGACTTCACCGCCGCGATCCTCGAGGAGTTCGATCTCAAGACCGACCTCTCGCGCACCACCAGCGCCGAGTGGAAAAAGCTCAAGCCCGACGCCGCCGTCCGCCCGAGCTACAGCGTGCTCGACCTGAGCCCGTACGAATCGCTCACGCGTCAGCAGATGCCGCAATGGCGGGACGCGCTGCATCGGTATCGGCTGGCGCTGTAGTCGCGCGGTTCTGTTTGGATCTCGACTCGCACATTTCAGTCGGCAGTTCGTCGTCGCGTTCACTCGTTTTGC
>JBBCIV010000211.1:0-13557 GCA_037189665.1 Phycisphaerae bacterium
TGGAACGTGTAAAAACTGATCCCCACCGGCAAAACGATATGAATCGTTCGCCCGTCCCAGTCCGCCCCGAACATCTTGCCGAGGCGGATGAATGAATCGATGAAGAAATTGCAGTACTTGAAAAACCCAAGCACCAGCAGGTTGGCCGAGATCGACGCCGTCAGCAGCAACCGACGTCTGCCCATGGCGTTTTGCGGGTTGCGATCGATCAGGCGGGCGATGACGTAGTCGAACGTGCTCGTCCCGATCAGCAAAAACAAAAACCGCCAGTCCCAGGCCGCGTAGAAGGCCCAGCTGCAGCCCAGGATGAAGGCGTTGCGTGCCGTCACGCGATCGCGCAACGCCCAAACGACGGGGAAGACGACTGCGAAGAACGCGAGAAACAGGAGACTGTTGAAGAGCATCGACGAGAAACTTGGCGGGACGCTACAGCATCCGGCGATCGATTGTCAAAGACGACACCGCATCGCTGATCTTTCCAAAAGCGCGCGGATCATGCCGATCCGGCACGGCGCAATGCCGCGAATTGGCCCGGCACTCTTTTCCCAACGTTCTGCTGCTGGTAGCCTGTTTTCCGACATGGCATCACAGACCGACTGGAAGGCCCTTCATGGGGATTCGCTCCGCAACGTCCCGGTCCTGGTGACCGGCGGCGCCGGGTTCATCGGCTCGCACCTGGTCGAAGCGCTGACGGCGCTCGGCGCAAAGGTAAGCGTGCTCGACAACCTCTCGTCCGGCACCAAAGCCAACCTGCCAACGGCGGCAACGCTGTTCGAGGGCAGCGTGCTGGATCCGAAGATCGTCGAAAAGGCGGTGCGAGGGCAGGAGGTGATCTTCCACTTGGCGGCGCTGGTCTCGGTGCCTCAGAGCGTGGCCGACCCGCTCGCGTATCACGAGGTAAATGGGACGGGAACGGTCAACGTGCTCGAAGCCGCGCGCGCGGCAGGGACGCGGCGGGTCGTCTACTCGGCGTCGTCCAGCGCGTACGGCGATGCTCCGGAGCTGCCCAAGACCGAAACCATGCCAGACCGCCCGAAGAGCCCCTACGCCGCCGCCAAGCTCATCGGCGAGTGCTATATCGGGGCGTACGCGGCGTGCTACGACATAGACGCCGTCTCGCTTCGCTACTTCAATATTTTCGGGCCGCGTCAGAATCCGCACAGCCCTTATTCGGGCGTGATCGCGGCGTTCAGCAAGATGATTCTCGCCGGACAGAATCCGCGCATTACCGGCGATGGCTCGGCAAGCCGGGATTTCACGTTTGTTCACAACGCGGTGCACGCCAACCTACTGGCGGC
Source organism: Phycisphaerae bacterium (assembly GCA_037189665.1). Taxonomy (GTDB): domain Bacteria; phylum Planctomycetota; class Phycisphaerae; order Tepidisphaerales; family Tepidisphaeraceae; genus BPJO01. Next base: position 1,299 of record JBBCIV010000211.1, read on the forward strand.
ACAGTCGAAGAAAAAGCTGGGAGGCGACGTGGTGAACGTGGGCGTCGGCAAGCGATATACAGTGCTCGAACTGGCGCTGGCGATGATCGAACACTTCGGCCGATCTGACCTGAAGCCGGAGTTCGCGCCGGCACGGCCGGGCGACGTGCCCCACTCTCTTGCCGATCTGTCCAAGACGCAGGCCGTCCTCGGCTACGAGCCGATCGTCGACTTCGAGACCGGCCTGAAGGCCACTTGTCAGTGGTACAGCGATGCGCTGAAAGCCTGACGTTTTTTTCGCGTCTAATTACTACACGGTAACGTAGAATTTCTCTCAGGACTGCCCGACAGAATTACATTGTGTGCTGCTCCGTTCTGCGATGTGCGACAGAATCGGTGCATAACTCAGGGAAAATTGGATTGCATTCTCGCCGACGGCAAAGATAGTTTCCGCAATGCGCTCGCGCATATTTTGAAACTCGGGGAGATCTATGGGTCGGCAAGTCGGGTCGGTGGGATATCAAACGTGGGATCGCGGCCGGATTCTTTCTGAGCTGAAACGGCTTCATCGTCGCGGCGAGCCGATGTGGTCGCGGCGTCTTCGTGAAACGCATTCGGCGCTCTACGCCGCCGCCATTCACTGGATGGGGTCGTACTCCAAGGCGATCGCCGCCGCGGGCATCGATTATGCCGACGTGCGCCGCATGGAGCACGGACGATGGAATCAGAGATCCGTCGCGGCAGAGCTGCGCAAGCTGCATCGCGCCAAGACACCGCTTCACCACGCCGCGCTCGAACGCGAGCGGCCGGAACTGGTCGTCGCGGCTTATCGCTACTTCGACTCCTACCAGTCCGCGATCGAGGCGGCCGGGCTCGATTACACCAAGATCCGCGTGCGCCCCATGCCCAGCTGGGACCGCAAACGCGTCGTTCGCGAACTGAAAGACCTCAAACGGCAGAAGCACGGCCTCTGGAAGCGCGCCCTCCGCCGGACCAAGCCTTATCTCGAACGCGCTGCCAAGAAGCACTTCGGCTCGTACGAACGCGCCGCCAAGGCCAGCGGCATCCCGTCGAACCTTCTCCAGCCGCCGCCTTACCGCAGTTGGAGCCCGGATCGCGTAACGCTCGAACTACGTGAGCTATACCAGCGCGATCCGAAGCTGCTGAAACCCGGCCGTCTCGCCGCCAGCCATCCCAAGCTCATCCGCGCCTGCCGCCGCCGGTTCGGCACGTACGCCAAGGCCCTGAGCGCCGCCGGCATCCCTTACGCGCGCGTGGCGCGCGTCACCAGGCCGCCGCTGTCGAAAGAGCAGATCGTGAAGATGATCGCGCAGCTGTTCGACCACGGCGTCGATCTGCGTTACTCGGCGATGTACCGGAAAAACCCACGCCTGGTCGATGCCGCCCGCGGTCGATTCGGCAGCTACGGGAAAGCCGTCGAGGCCGCCGGCATCGACTACCCCGCGCCGCCGCAACTTCGGCACTGGACCGCCCGCAATGTGCTGGCGGCGCTGCGAAAGCTGCATCACCAGGGCAAGGACCTGCGGTTCCGCCAGTTCCGCGCCAAACACCTGCCCTTGTTCGAGGCGGCGCGCCATTACTTCGGCACCTATCTCGAGGCCATCAAACGCGCCAAGATCGACTACGACGCGATGGTGCAACAACAGCTCTCAAAACAACTGCCCAACCGCAGGGCGACCCGCGCCTGACGGAAATGCGCCCGTCCTCGCTATGATGCCTGACAAGGCATGGACACCAGCGGCTTCGAACAACCCATCTCCGCGGCGATGACGATGGTGGGGTTTCACCGTCCCTGGTGCATCGCCGGCGGATGGGCGATCGACCTTTGGCTGGGCGAGGTGACACGACAGCACAAAGACGTCGAGATCGCGCTGCTCCGCGATCACCAGATAGATCTCCGCGACTACTGCCACGGCTGGAAGTTCAAGATCGCCACGATGGACGGGCGGCTCGTCCCCTGGAAGGACACCAACCGCCAGATGCTGATGCTCCCCGTCCACGAACTTCACGCCACCGACCGCGCCGGCCGGCACATGGAATTTCTGCTGAACGAATCCGACGGCATCGACTGGATCTTCCGCCGCAACTTCGACGTGCGGCTGAACCTGTCGAAGTGGATCATTCGCTCCCCCGCCGGCATCCCGGTGCTGTGCCCACAGGTAGTGCTGCTCTACAAATCGAAAGTCCCACGCGACGAAGACGAACTTGATTTCCGCACCGCCGTCGAACGGCTGAACGACGACCAACGCACATGGCTTAAGCTGGCGTTAATGCGGTGCGACTCCGGCCACCGGTGGCTTGACGTCCTATGATGGCTGTCGGTGTTATAGATGAGGTCATATTGGCGTCTTTGTCTCTGTATCGACGCATCATCTCATTCAGGAAACAAACATGACGCAGTGGATGGAAGGACTGGAAGACCGACGTCTGTTGGCATCGGGCACGCTCGACGTGTCGTTTGGGACAAACGGCTCGACGACGACGCGAGTTCCGCTCGACGCCGCAAACTTCGAGAAAGCGGTTGCGCCCGCCCAGATCATCGTCGATGCCGGCGGACGCACGCTGGTGCTGGCGCGAACGGTCAGCTCTGTCACGCTGTACCGGCTGACCGAGGTCGGCACGCTCGACACGAGCTTCGCCGCCGCAACGGGCGGCCATCTCCGGTTCAAGTTGCCCTCCTCGTTCGGCGGAAACCTCAATGATGTTCGGATGGGGCAGGACCAGAACTTCCGAACCTACCTACAACTCGGGCCGCAGGTCGTTCGCCTGACGTCGTCAGGCAAGGTCGACCGGACCTACGGCCTTCGCGGCAACGCCCAGCTTTACACGACGGCCGGCTTTACCGGCGGGCGCGATATTGCGGTGCAGGCGGATGGATCGGCGTACGTCGTCGGGTCGATCAGGGTCGGACAGAACGCGAGGATGGCGGTTGCCAAACTCACGCCGGCCGGCGCGTTGGACGCGAATTTCGCCTCCAAAGGCGTGCTGGTCGCGCCTGTGACCGGCCCGAGCAGGGACAACCCGGGCGACTCGTTCGGCAGCCATATCCGCATCCTAAATAATGGCGCGATCCTGGCGACGGGGTACATCGACGTCTCCTTCCCCGCAGATTCCAACATCAAGCGGGTGCAGGGCTCGGTCGGCCTGAAGTTCAACGCCCGCGGCCAGCTCGATTCGACCTACGGCAAAAACGGTCGGAGCATCTTCACCGTCGCCACCGACGGCGAACGTTTCCGAAACGCCGAAGCCATCGCGATTCGCGGCGACGGCGCGATCCTGCACTACACCTACGACCTGAGCCTCGGCGACAGCAGTGACCCGAGCACCGACGACAACTACCTCACCGCCTCAAACGGACGCGCGAACGCCGTCATCGACATGACGCCGCATTCGGCCGAAGAAGTGATGCAAGGCGAGTTCATCCTCGACACCAACGTTCACCCCGGCGACGCCAATGCCTACAGCGAACTATTCGTAAACCGCACCGATCGCTCGATGATCCGCTTCAGCAAGCTGTCGGCGACGTACACGCTCGACGCGACGTTCAACGGCGGCGTGCCGATCGGCGGCGTGCAGGCGGCAGGAACAACGCTCGGCGGCGCGATCGTCTATTCCGGCACCGGCCGCTCCGACGACGACAACGCGCTGACCGTCGCCCGCGTGTTCGCCACCGAGGCGCCTTCAGCGCAGGCATCGATCCCGGTCATCACGTCGCCGGTAAGCCAGGTGGTCGTCAAAGTGCAGTTGCGAGACGACGACCGCGTCGTCTACGACCCGACAGACGGCGTCCCCTCGGGCGCGATCCTCTACGGCCCGAACGGACCCATCGTCGGAAAGCTCAGCGGGGGATACAACGCCTTGTCCTACACCTTCGTCGGCCCAGGCGGCGGATGGGACAAGTCGGAGAACGGCTTCTACGACATCGACATTAATTTTGACGACGTCGTCCACGACAGCGAGAACAACTACATCGGGCTGAAGCGCGTCGGCAAGCTCTTCGTGGTGATCGCCTAAGTCACTTTCGACGCGCTGTCCCGCGATAGGCCGATCCAGCGGGTCGCCCTGCCGCTGGTCGAGCACGTGCCGAAGCCGCCGGAGGTAGTTCTCGGTGAGGACGACGGCGCGGTCGGTCTTGTCGGCTCGCCCAAACGAACGCCGACGTCCGCGTGCACGTCCGGCACGCTGGTCGGCTGGGCAATAGCGGCGGTGATCGAAACGAGCAAAACAAGGCCTGCCGTCATGAGGCAACGTCGTGACGTGGTTCGCCCACTCCGATCAGGGTGACGTGCTTTGCGTCGTTGCGGGCCTGGTGGCGGACCTTTCGCGAAGCTTTGCGTTGCGGACTTCGGACAGCTTTTTGAGATCGTACCCGCGCTGCGACAGGTAGACGTTTATCCGGCCGCGCCGCTTTTCGAACATCGCGCCCTTGGCAGTGCCGGAGTTGAGTAAAATCGCCTCGTCGCACACCTCAGCTAACTGGTCGTGGATGTATTTCTTCTCCTCGTCGGTGAGCGTCGGCACGAGGAACAGGAACGCGTCGTAGTTGATGCGGAAATGATTGGCGCTCAGGCCGTTCTTGATGACCAGCTTCTGCTCGTCGGCCAGACCTTCGACGTCGAGCCCGTCGTAGAGCGCCTTGCGGGCGGCGAGCAACGCCTCGCGCTTCGCCTCGCCGGCGGGCGGATTTTCGCCTTCGTGAAGGTTCTTCAGCGTGACGATGAAATTCTCGATGTGCCGGCGAACCCGGGCGGCCTTGTCGGCGTCGGCGAGGTTCAGCTCCTCCATCATCCCCGCCGCCCGCTTGGCGGCCAGCGCGATGCTTTCGGGGCGCTCCGCCTCCACCGCCGGCGCGAGTTCCTGGGCGAACGTGGACCACGACATTGTCCCAATCGCGCAAACAGCGACGACCCATAGTCGAATCAATGCCGTTTTCATGGTGATCTCCCAATTCGTAACGCCGCGCATACGTCTCAATGTCTTTCCGACAGCGTAGCATCGCCGGCCGGTTCACATTGTAGACAATCCGGCGATTCTCTTGGATGATTCCAACAGCGCGTCATGGGGCTGGGACCCTCGCGAGGTTCCTGAGAATTGCCATAAGCCTGACAACCGGTCTGCGATAACGAAAAGGAGGGTCTTGTGGGCCACCGGATGAACGTCGTGCTGATCACCTCCGCCGGGGTTGAGATCAAGTACTCTCACTGGAACGCCATCACGCTCGACTGCGATCTATTCTGGGGTCCGACTTACGCGTTGGCGTTCGCCCGCTCCCTCTCTTCTGTGGAGAACTTGCTGGACGAGGTCTGGGCGGAAGGCGGCGCTGTGATCGACTACACCTCGCGACGCCTTGTCCTGTTTGGCGGCGAGGACATCAGGTCCGACGTACCGCTTCGCCGTATTTATCTCAAGATGCTTGCCGCGACATGGCCCGAGTGGGACGTGGCTTGGATGCGCGACGACGTCGTCACACTTGCCAATGCGGCCGGCGTGAATCGAGATGAGGTGATTGACAACGCGGATCGCGACTGGGCGCATGACGTCGAAGATCCGGAAGACGATCAGTGGACCGATACGATTATATCGGTAGCAAATGTTCGAGGCTTCAGCGTTCACGCCGTCTCGATGTGGGCGAGTGTGTTCAGTTCACGGATTTTGAAATCGCTGCCGAAGCTAAAGCGTCGACACAGATATGCGTTCAGCGCGTTTCCGACTGGCGGTATTCATATAGACGAAGCGGCGCGTCAACTGAATGTTTGGAGTGCAGCTTGCTCCGTCGATGCAGCGGCACGTCTGCAGGAAGCATGGCCCGAGTGGTCGCTCCGGTATCTCCACGATTCCTACGAATGGCACCTTGAGATTGTCGGCGACCACGTGCAGGTCCCCCTTCGCACGCCGGCCGAGTACGTCGAGCAACTGCGCGCCATGCTGCTTGGTCGACCTCAGCGCAACATGGCCGAGAGCATGCAATCATTGATCGAAACGCTCAATCGTGCGGGCGAAGAGGTGACGGCTGTCAATCCGGAAGCGCTCAAGAGCGTAGAGGTCAGGCCAACGCCCGCCGATGCTCAACGCATCTTCGACAAGGCCGCCGCCGCGGTGTTGGGATGAGCGTGCGGCGCACGCGCCATCCTACGCCTTGACCACCCACGCCTTCACGTCCGTCACGCTTGCCATCGCGTTGCGGGTATCCACGATCAGCTTTGCGTGTTGGCCGACCATCGTGAAGTCAGTGGCCGAGTGGTTGGTCGCGATTAGCACGCAGTCGTAGCCGGCCAGCGACTCCTTCGTCAGCGGGACGCTGTGCATCTTCAAATCGTGATGACGCATCTTGTGCGTCTGCGGGACGTGCGGGTCGTTGTAATCAACGTGGGCCCCGAGGTGTTCGAGCTTCTCGATCAACTCGAAGCTGGGGCTCTCGCGGACGTCGTCGATGTCCGGCTTGTAGGCCAGGCCGAGCACGAGGATCTTCGACCCCTTCACGGCCTTGCCGGCGTCGTTGAGCGCCAACTGCACTTTGCTGACGACGAAATCGGGCATCTGGACGTTGATCTCGCCTGCCAGCTCGATGAATCGCGTCGGCAGGTTGACCTCGCGGGCCTTCCACGTGAGGTAGAACGGGTCGATCGGGATGCAGTGCCCGCCGAGCCCGGGGCCGGGGTAGAAGGCCTGGAAGCCGAACGGCTTGGTCTTGGCGGCGTCGACCACCTGCCAGATGTCGATCCCCATCGCGTCCAACACGACCTTCATCTCGTTCACGAGCGCGATGTTGACCGCGCGGTAGATGTTTTCCAGCAGCTTGGCCGCCTCGGCGACCTCGGCGCTTTCCACCGGGATGACCTTGGCGATGGCGGCGGTGTAGAGCGCGGTCGCAAGTTCGCCGGAGGCCCGATCGATGCCGCCAACCAGTTTCGGGATGGTCTGCGTGTTGAAGTCCTTGCGGCCGGGGTCTTCACGCTCGGGAGAATAGGCAACGAAGATGTCCTTCCCGCACTTCAGCCCGCCTTTTTCCAGCCGCGGGAGCATGACGTCCCGCGTGGTGCGCGGGTAGGTGCTCGACTCGAGGATGACCAATTGGCCCGGCCGAAGCGTGCGGGCGATGTCGTCGGAGCACTTTTCGATGAACGACAGGTCCGGCTCGCGGTGGTGCCCCAGCGGCGTGGGCACACACGAGATGATCACGTCCGCCTCGCCCAGCCGCCCCATGTCGGCCGAGGCGTCGAACTTGGCGCCGGTCTTCATCTTGGCGACCAGGTCGGCCCCGAGGTGCTTGAGGTAGTTCTCGCCCCTGTGCAACGCTTCGATCTTCCGCGGGTCCACGTCGAACCCGATGACCGGAAAACCCGCCCGATGGAACGTCGCCATGAGCGGCAGACCGACATATCCAAGGCCGATCACGCCGACGACGGCGGAGCGAGAGCTGATCTTCTTAGCAAGTTCATCGTGCATTCGTTTGTTCCTGCGCAAACTGACATGCTACCGGGAGAAGTCCGTTTTCCCAATGGCGTCGCGCCCGTCAGGGGTGAGCGGGGGAGACGGAAAACGGGCGAAGCGGAATGAGCTCCAGCTGACGATCCGGCGTGACGATGACCTTATCCTTCGCCAGCGCGCGTATCGTGTCCAAATGCGGTTCAGGAAGCGCAGCTGCTCTGTCGTAGTAGATCGCATCAAAGCCGTTCGCAACCAGCGTCTTGGCAAACTGTTCATCCATGCGCGGCGGCAATTTGCGGACCCAGTCTTCCGCGCCTCGCCCGCGAATTCCTCCGTGGCTCCAACGAAGCGTTGAGGAGTGCAGATATGGTCGGAAATGATGGTAACTGCTAAGGTTATTGATGTAGTCGGCCTCGGGGAAGGCGATGGGCGGGTATTGGAATATCGTCGCGGTCGGGCCAAGTTTCCGCTCGATCTCTCGAACAAACGCAGTATCACGATCCCATTGCCGCTCGTTTTCCACAAACGGCGGCCGCCAGTGCGCCGACGTCTGGTCAAATATGCCAATACAAAGCACAACAATGGACACAATCCATGGCTTAACACCATCCCGCGACCGCAGCAGCCACCGATCCGCGCGCCATGCCAATGCCACCAGGCACAGGAAGGCCAAAAACACGATCACCCGGTTCTGCGACCGAAAATGCCCTGAAATCGTAATGCTGAAGATGCTGCTCAGGCCGCCAACGTGAGTAAATGCGATCGCGCCGATCACGAGGACTGCTACCGTCGCCAACCGTCGATCACAGGGTCGGCGCATGACGGCGCGGGTAACGTGAAGCATCAATGCGACAAATCCGATAAGGCCTACGAGGCCTAGGCACGAATAATCGTTTTCGTTCACCAGCGGAAATTGACGGGAATACATTTCGCGCCACTCACTAATCAGTTGAACCCGGTGATGAGGAGCGGGCATTAACAACTGCGCCAGTTTCAGCCCGAACATCTCTGTCAAAGCGGCTGGCCGTTGAAGGGCCTGAGGGTTGCGGCCATGTTCCAATTGATAACGTAGCGTGGGCAGGTTTGCGATAGCCGACGATACGCCGAGCACGCCGATCAGCGCAACCGGCCAAACCATCGCCCGCCAATGGCCGACGCGCGCAATCCGAGTCAGCCCTGCCAGCATCAGAAACCCGCTCATGAATGCCACCGGATACGTCCCAGTCCCCGCAGTGATGATGGTGATGATCACTGCAAAGATGCCGCGTCCCCGGTTCATCCGTCCGAACGCAATCCAAATGATCGGTAACATCACCAGCGGTACCAGGTAATACGCGGCGTTCAGCAAGTGATACTGGCCCCTGTAAAAGTGAAACGGCAGGATTGCGTAAAGCACGGCACAGCTGAGGCACATCGCGCGAGACACGCCCAATTTCCTGAAAGCCAATGACGCGGAAAACGCGGCGAGGGGATATCCCATTACATAGAAGATGTTCACCGTCGCGCCAAATGTGCCGACTAACGCGCCAATAGCAAGGAAACTCCAGACGTGCCAGAAATCCTGGATCGGGAAGTCAAACGCTTCAAACCCCGTCGGCAGGCCAAGCAGCGGATTGGTGTAGGGACCGCCATTCTCAAGCACGGTTTTGACGACCATGTACCAGTTCAGATGGTCGCCGCCCGCGCCGGCGTATTGCAGCGGGATTTCCCACCGGGCCTCACCTAGGTCGAGAACAACCCACACAACGCAAAGCGCCAACACAGCGGCAGCGAATGCTGTCAATACATCGAGACCGTACTCGCGAAAACGCGGTGTTATTGCAGGCTTGCTCAAACTGGAAATCCCCGTTCTGGATATACAGTGATAAGTGTAAAACCTCAACTCAATCATCGGCTATCTGCGAGCGACAACGATGATCGACACGCCCACCGGAAATCCGAACCAGCGAAGCCAATAGCGTTCGGCACCGAAAATCGTCGCGAAGAGGCCATTGAGGATGCTAACGTTCACGTTGTTCTCCGATGCTGGCTTCAACTTGAATACGCGCATCACCAACCTCCCCAGCAATATTGGAAAAAAGAAGGTGAAGTTGGCGTAGCAGGCGCGATCCACGGTGAGGCCCGCCGTCTGAAGCCGATCGATAATTTGTGGCCGGGTGTAGCGAATGCGGTGCTCGGATACGTCATCCTGCACTCCCCACAACCACATGAAAGCGGGGACCATCACGAGCAACCTGCCGCCCGGACGAAGCACACGCCGCATTTCACGCAGACCGGCGATATCGTCGTCGAGATGCTCCACCACATCGAGCGCCGCGACGAGATCCATCGTGCCATCTGCCTGGGGAAGACGGTCAGCCGACGTGTGTGTAACGTTTAGCCCACGGCTGCGGGCATAGGCAAGAGCCTCTTCCGACACGTCAACGCCGCTGGCAGAACCGAATTCCGACAGCATCGGCAGGTTTCCGCCCGTACCACAACCGACATCCAGGATTTTTAAGCTTTCCGCCCCCTCCTTTCGCATGGCGTCCGAGATGCGCTGCAGGAAAGACCTTAGTATGGCGCGCCGCCCCCGAAACCACCAATGCGTCAGTTCCACCCGATTCAGTATCTCGTAAGTATGCTCCTGCATCAGCACCGCATTGTAACAGACATCGCGTGCCGATGACCGTATAATGGACGACGGCATATCGCTTATCTGGCCGTGGATTGAGAAAATCCACTGGCGGATGTACCTTCGCGACTATGCTCGCACTCTCCGTCCTCGAATTCATCCAAGCCCCCTGGATTTACATTGGCCTGCTTGCGTTTGGCATGTCGTTGGGGTTGGTGGCGTACCTGATTCTGCTGGAGCGAAAGGTCGCTTCGTGGTGTCAGGACCGCGTGGGGCCGAACCGGGTGGGGTTTGGGTTTGGGCTGCCGTTTATGCCCAAATTCCACTTCTGGGGCCTCGGCCAGCCGATGGCGGACGGGCTGAAGTTCCTGGTGAAGGAAGACTATCGGCCAAGCCATGTGGACAAGGTTTTGTTCACGATCGCGCCGATCGTCATGATGCTGACGGTCATCGTGTCGCTCGTGATCGTCCCGTGGGGCGGCACCAAGGTTACCACTCACCGGGTTGATGTAACGGCCCAGAAAATCGCGGGGGAGAGCGATCAGCAGATCCTCGCGGGCGCGAAACATCAGGTGCAGGCCGAGATGCCGTGGTACAGCTCGCTCCGCAGCGAGCCGACGGCGATCGAGGCGGCCGACTCCCAGCGGGCCGCGCTCAACCTCGACGGCAAGCAATACTTCGCCAACTACGTCTCCGGCTGGCGATTCCAGACGGCCGACCTCAATATCGGGGTGTTGTTCGTCCTCTCCACGCTGTCCCTTGCGGTGTACGGCATCGTGGTGGGCGGCTGGGCGTCGAACAACAAGTACTCCTTCCTCGGCGCCCTTCGCGCCACCGCCAGCATGATCAGCTATGAAATCCCGCTGGGGTTGTCGGTGCTGATCGTCGTGCTGATGTTCGGCACGCTCGATCTGGCTGCCATCGTCGATCAGCAGGCCCGGTATTGGATGCTGGCGGGCGTCATCCCGATTCCGGCGTGGAACGTCTTCGCCCAACCGCTGGCTTTCGTGCTGTTCCTCATCTGTATCCACGCCGAAGCCAACCGCGCCCCCTTCGACCTGGCCGAGGCCGAGCAGGAGCTGGTCGGCGGGTATCACACCGAGTATTCGTCGATGCGGTTCGCGCTGTTCTTCCTCAGCGAGTACGCCGGCATGATCACGACCAGCTGCGTCTGCGTCGCGCTGTTCTTCGGCGGATGGCACGCGCCCGGGCTCGACTGGGCCTACGCCAAGATCACCGGCGGAACCATATTCCCCGAAAACCCTTCGTGGAGCGAAAGCATCGTGCTGTGCTTCCTGCGGATGGGCGCGTTCTTCACCAAGGCGATCGTGATCCTGTTCGTGTTCATGTGGGTTCGCTGGTCGCTGCCGCGCTTCCGGTTCGACCAGCTCATGCGGCTGGCGTGGGGCGGGCTCATCCCGATCTCGCTGGGCATGCTGTTGTCGACCGCGGTAGTGGTGGTGTTCACCAAGGGCGCGACTCACGTCCAGCTCGGCGGCTGGACGGCGCTGGCGTTCCTGGGCATGAATGTGGTGTTCACGATCGTGCTGTTCGGCATCATGGGCCTGAAGGGCCCGGCTCCGAGCACCAACAAACGGCTGCACGTTCCCAACAGCCGATTCGGCAATGAACCTCAGACTGCATAGGCGCTTTACATCCGAAAAGTCAAACCAAATCGAGCCCCGATCGCATGCGCGTTCGGGGCTTTTCCCATGCGCTCTTTTGACGTGCAACGCCACCCGGAATTCGCTGCCATTCCCCCTCTTGCGCGCGTTAGACTTTTGCGTTGTGTCGTAGGAAGTCTCAACGCGGCCTTTTTGAGGAGGTTCGTCATGTCTGGTTATACGACCGCCCAGATCAGGAATGTGCTTGTGGTGGGCCACGCCGGCGCCGGGAAGACGTCGCTGGTCGATGCGATGCTCTTCGCTTCCGGCGCCAAGAACCACAAAGGTTCGACCGCTGACGGCTCGAGTTTTTCCGATTTCGACAAGCTCGAATCCGAACACAGGCACTCGATTTACTCGTCCGTCCTGCATTGCGATCACAAAGAATGTCGCATCAATCTCATCGATGCTCCCGGCTCGCCTGACCTGCTCGGCGCCGCCCTCTCCTGCCTGCCGGCGGTGGAGACGGTGGCGGTGGTGGTGAACGCGGCGTCGGGCATCGAAGTCGTCACCCGCAAAATGATGGAGGCGGCAAGACAGCTCAACCTGCCGC
>JBBCIV010000212.1:0-7720 GCA_037189665.1 Phycisphaerae bacterium
GGAGCACGCGCAGACGCCCGGCATGCTGTTCGCGGCGATCGTGCCGTCATCGCACGAATACCGGTTGCCCGAGCCAAACGGCGAGTGGGCGTTCTTCTGGGTGATCGTGCATCATCCCTATGTGGTGGAGCGCATTCGCGCGATCGCCTCCCCCGCCGGGCCATCACTGCAAGCGCCGACGGACGGGCCGCTCGTGACGTCGCTGGTGGAACTGGTTACGGCTCACAGGCAGCGCGTGGACGACCGCTTCACGCGCGAGGCGCGGCTGTTCGACCTGATGATCGCATTCGACCGAACGGCGTGGGCGAATCAGCATCGCGGCGACGAGCGCGAGGAGTTGCTGGCGCGCGCGCGCCGCTTACTCGAGACCCCCGACGCCGGCCGGCTGAACGTGGAAGAGGTGGCATCGGCGTTCGGGATGAGCCGCAGCAACTTCAGCCATCACTTCCGCGCCGTCACCGGCCTGTCGCCGGCGATGTTCATCCGCGATCTGCGCCTCCAGCGGGCCCGCGACATGCTGCTGAGCGACGACCACTCGATGAAGGCGATCGCGCGGCTGACGGGGTTCGCCGACGCCAATCATCTGTGCAAGGCGTTTCGCAGCCGCTTCGGCTTCACTCCGGGCGCGTTTCGGCGGCAGATGAAGGCGTCGTCGCGGGCGGGCGGGTGAGGCGGGCGCGGAGGTAGTCAAGCGCGTTTCGCACGGCGGGATCATCGGGCGCGATGGCGGCGGCATCGAGCATCGCCCGGCGGGCTTCGACGACTCGATCGAGGCGGTCGTAGCAGTTCGCCAGCGCCATGCGCGCCTCGACCGATCGCGGCCGGGCGCTGGCCCAGCGGGCAAGATAGACGGCGGCGTCGGCGTAGCTTTCACGATCGGCCAGCCGCTTTCCCGCCTGCTCCGCGAAATGGGCGATGCCGGGATGTTCATCCGACGCCTTCCGCGCAATGGCCAGCGCTTCGCTCGGCCAGCCGCGGCGATCGTAGATGTCGATGAGCCGGACATAAGGATTGATCGACCCCGGATTCCGGCCGAGATGATAGAGCTGCATCACGGCGGCGGCATCGTAGGCGCGATCGGCCTCTTCGGTTCGGCCGAGCAGGGAAAGCGCGTTGCCGCGGGAGAAATCCGCCAAATCGTGCGTGGGACGGAGCGATTGCGTACGGTTAAAGCAAACGATGGCCTCTTCCAACGCGACGGGATCGTCCGGCCGTCGGTTTACGAGGTTGGCTCCGAGATTGTAATGGGCCATCCATGACGTCGGCGTCTTGGCGATGGTGTCGTGCCAGAGCGTTTCCTGATCGCGGTAGATCTTCGATTGCTCGTAGCTCATCACGCCCAGCACGCCGATGAGCAAGGCAGACCACACGACGCCAACCCGCGGCGAAACCTTGATCGATGCGAGGCCGGCGCACAGCAGCGCGATCAGGGCAACATCGCTGTGATACTGGAAATGATCGGCCACGAATGAGTATCGGTGCGGATAGAGGTTGAAGAACCCCAATGCCGGAAACAGCGTCCCGGCAAAGATCAGCACCCCCGCCGCCAGCCCGCGGCCGAAGAAACGCTGGCCTAGCGCCGCTCCCATCAACACCCCGGCAGCGGTGGCGACGATCGCCCAGCCGATCCAATCCTGTGCGTCGACGCTCCACCGTTCGTAGCTGAACGCCAACTCGCCCGGCCACGCGACTTTCATCGCATACCACCAGAACGCCCTCGCCGCGACGAGCGTTCGCTCCGCCCACGAGAGCGCCCAGTCGTCCCCCTCCGCCCCGACGACGCTCCGCTCCATCCCGCCCGTCAACGCCGCCGCCCCCGCGGCGATAGCGAAGAACGGCAACAGCGGCACGACATCCCGCCGCCCGATCCGGCCGCGTTTCCACCAGACGATCACCAGCATCACCGCGGGCAGCGTGCAGGTCAGCGTCTTGGACCACGTCGCACAGAGATACAACACGAGCGATGCGGCCCAGAACAGCGACGTCCGATCTGGCTCAGGATGATCCGAATCTTCATGGCAAAGATCGGGCCGGCTGCGCAGGTAGGCCAGCAGCGACAGCAGCGCAAAGCTGATCGACAGCGTATTCTTCCGCTCGCTGATCCACGCCACCGATTCAACATGCAACGGGTGCAGCGCAAAAACGAAGCCCGCTAACCACGCGCCGGGCAGGCGAAGTTGTCGCAGCAGCATCACCACGAGCAACGACGCGATCGCGTGCAGCGCCACGTTTACGGCGTGATAGCCGACAACATGGTTGCCCCACAGTTGCCACTCGATCCAGAAACTCGTGTGGGTTAAGGGGTAGTACTGCGGCGTTGCGCCGACCTCCGTCCAGATCGCCTTCAGCCCTGCGGCCGAGCGCAGCAGCGGGTTCTGAGAGACGTGGCGATCGTCGTCCCAGATAAACTCGCCGCGATAAGCCGGCGCGTAGGCGATGGCGGTGGCGGCAAGCAGAAGAAGTGAAAGGAGCAGGTCGGTACGCTTCATCCGGTGACGAGGCAGTATACAATGTCAGGCATGACAACGCTGACCGACGTGCCCCCCAGCGGAATTCACGACCCGATCAACGCCGCGATCCTGGCGGTTTCCGAAGACCGCATCCAGGGGTTTTCGCCCGATCCGATCGGCGAGATCGCAACGTTGAGCGGCATCGACGCCGACGTGGTGATCGAGCGTCTCCGCGCCATGCTGGCGGCGGGCACGATTCGGCGGATTCGGCAGACGTTGATGAGCGTCAACCTCGCGCCGGGCGCATTGGTCGCCTGGAGCGTGCCGGAAGAAAAACTTCAATCGGCGTTCGACTGGATGTTCAAAAACGACCCGTTCTCCGGCCACGTCGTCATCCGTTCGACCGACGCCGCCATCACCGGAGCCAAGTACCGCCTGTGGACGACGCTGAAGGTGCCCGTCGGCTTCTCGATGCACAAGCATTGCGAACTGCTGATGCGCGAAACCGGCGCGACCAGTTTCCGGGCAATGCCGGCCAAAAAACTATTCGTGCTCGGCGTAGGCCACGTTCGCCGGCGGGGGATGGAGCCGGGATCGAAGTCCGACGCCCCCGCCGAGGCGCACAATACGGCCGTCGTGGAATTGTCGGAATTGGAGTGGCGCGTGCTCATGCCGCTGAAACGTGAGTTTGAAGTATCGGAACTGACGCGTGACCTGTGGGCCGCCCGATCGCAGGAGGCGGGCGTGTCGAAGGAGCATTTCTTCGAGGTGGCGAAGGAACTGAACTCCCGGGCCGTCATCGGCCGATTCAGCACGTTTCTGGAACACGTCAAACCCAACGCCGCCGGCGAGCGGGTGACGAAGTTTAACGCGCTGTTTCACTGGGCCGTGCCTCCGGGCCGGGAACTGGAGGCCGGGCGGGAGGTCGGCCGGCACCACATCATGACGCACGCCTACTGGCGCGAAGGCGGGCCCGAGTTCGGCAACGTCAACGTCATGGGCGTGGCGCACGGGACGGACAAGCAACTCGTTTTAGCGCATAAGCAGGCAATCGACGACCACCTGGCGTCGGTCGGCATTCCCGTCTCGTATACCAATGTCTTCTGGGGCGGCCGCAGCGAGATCAAGCCCAGCGAGATTGCGCCGCAGGAGTACATCGCGTTCTGCCAGCGCATGGGGGTCGATCCTGAAACCATGCGAACGTAAAAAATCATTATGCCTGAGAATGACGAGAGCACCATTGATTGTCCGCTCTGCGGCCAGCCGTTCGAGCCGGCCGCCGGTGCATTGCAACAGTGTTCGCATTGCGGCGGACAATTCTTCGTCGAATCGGAAGAACCCGAATCGGACGAAGATCGCGAGGCGCGCGAAGCCCTCGAGCGCCGAGCCGTCGAGCAAAAAGAGCGGTTGGACGACCGTCACATCCGCGTCGTGCAACTGGAGAAGCGTTCGATCTACCGCGCTCGCACGTGGATGCTGGTGCTGGGGTTCGCCTGCGTGGGCATCGCGGGGCAGTTGGTGTGGCTGGGCGTGAACTGGTTCCGCGACATCCCCGCCAATGCCGGGCCCCCGGCGGTTGAGGCGAGGCAAGCGCAGCCGTCGCGCGGGGTGGCATACTTCGTCATCGCCGCAGGCATGGGGATGGTCTCGATGCGGTTTTTCCACCGCGCGCGACGCTACACGCGCGAAGCCGACGCCATGACGCTGCCCGAACCCACGGCCGCCCCCGATTTTTCAACGCTGAATGACGGCAGCCAGATTGTCGAAGAGCTGAAACGAATGACCGACGAACCGAAACATCAAGGTTAGAGCGAAGCATCTTCTCCAGCAGCGCCAAGTCGATCGACGCTTCGGAACGGAAGATTGAACGTTCTGTTGGAGGTTGTGGCGTGCCGTGTACAATCGTTGGCGACCGTTGAAAAGAAGGAACGCGCCGCATGAGTCGTAATGATAACGATAAGTTTGCCGATGCCCTCCGGGCGATGCAGGGCGGGCATGAGGAAGAAGAGCATTACGAGGAGGCGGTGGAATCCGCCCCTGCCGAGACGGCACCGGAGGAGCCGGCCCAGCCCGCACCGGTAGCCCGACCCAGTCCGGCGGCACAGCCTGCGCCCGTGGCAAAGGAGGCAGTTGTCCGGCCTTCGACGCAACCGGCGCCCCTGCCAGCGGCACGATCGCCGCGACCCACCGCCCCTGCCCAGCCTACCGCGCCCGCCGCCGCTCCGGTGTCTGCCCAGCGTCCGACGCGTCCCAGCGCTCCAGCGCCCGCCGAGAAGCCGGCCACCCCTGCTGCTCCAGCGCCCGCGACGCCGGCCGCACGCCCGTCCCGACCATCGGTGCCGGTTGCGCATCCCGGCGATGCGTCGAACACCACCGTCCATCCCGTAAACTACGCCGCACGGCGGCCGACTCGAAAAAATCAATCGCTCTTCGCGTCCCAGGAGTTCCGACGCACGCTCATCCCGCCCTGTCTGGTCGTGGGGGCGACGTTCCTCCTGCTCATGCTCATCTTCTTCATGCTCCCGGCCAGCGCCGCGCTCCGTCAGGCAAGCATCATCCTGCCGGTCGGCCTCGGCGTCACGGGCCTGCTGCTGCTGGGCCTGGGCGTGTTAAACATGATCCTCGTGAAGAAGGAACTCGACGCCGCCAAGGCCGCGAAGCCGGCCGGAACCGCGTAAAACCCGCTTTCGGTGTCTGCCAAACGGGCGCTTCGCGGGGTTTGACACCCCCTCCCCGCATTCCTACGATCCACTACGCGTTTGCAGAACCGCAGGCGCGCACACAGGAGCTCGAAAAACTATGGCCAGTCAGAACATCAAAGAATTCACCGACTCGAACTTCGACGAGGAAGTGCTCAAGTCCAGCGAACCCGTCCTCGTCGATTTCTGGGCCGAGTGGTGCATGCCCTGCCGCGCCCTGGCGCCCACGATTGACAAGCTCGCCAACGACTACGTGGGCAAGGTGAAGGTCGGCAAGGTCGATACCGACAGCAACCGCGACGTGTCGATCAAGTACGGCATCAACGCGATCCCGACGGTCATCCTGTTCAAGGACGGCCAGGTCGCCGCGAAGTTCGTCGGCCTGAAGCCCGAACGCGACTTCAAGGACGCGCTCGACGCCGCAACGAAGTAACGCGCACCGCGCACGATAACTAAACGTCAACCCTGCACAACTGCCCGGCGGCCCACCGTCGGGCAGTTGCTTCGTTTTCTGAAAGTCGTGGCACTGCCCCGCAATCGATCGCGCCAAAGGCCGTCCCGTCGGCTATCTATATCCTGCATGGCCGACCACCCAAACGAAGATGTCTCGGTACTCCGGCGATTGCGCTTCGTCATCGCTCTGTTCATGGCCGGCCTGGTCGTCAGCGGCCTGACCGCCATTCCGATCGAAACTCAGCTCGACTACCTCGCCGCCGTCGCCGGCACGGAAAACGCGAAGGCGGCGGAGCAGACGCCGGGATCCTGGCGACACTGGCTGGCGTGGGTGCACGAAGGAGTTCGGGAGAACAACCTTCGCTACCCCTTCATGGGCTATGCCGGCGATTGGCTGGCGTTCGGACATTTCGGCATCGCGCTCGTGTTCGCCTGGGCGCTTCGCGAACCGGGAAAGTACCGCTTTCTGTACGACTTCGGGCTGCTGCTATGCCTGCTGGTGTTGCCCTACGCACTGATTGCGGGGCATTTCCGCGGTATTCCGCTGTGGTGGCGGGCGATCGACTGCTCGTTTGGAATCGTCGGGGCAATCCCGATGGCGCTTTGTCGCACATGGGCGGGCAGGCTGAAAATCCAGTGAAACACCAGGTGGCGACGGGGTCGAAAAAAGAAGCGATTTGGATTAGAATCGCCGAGTCGTATCTCGGAACCTGCCGTCACGTAACAACTTGCAGAGAGTCGGATGAGCGAAACTGCCAAACTGATCTACGGAGACAAGACCCTCGAACTTCCCGTCATCACCGGATCGGAAGGCGAGAAGGCCATTGACATTACTCAGCTTCGCGCCAAGACCGGCCTGATCACGCTTGATTCGGGCTACGGCAATACCGGCGCCTGCCAGAGCGCGATCACCTTCATCGATGGCGATCAGGGCATCCTGCGGTATCGCGGCATTCCGATCGAGCAGATCGCCGCGCAAAGCCGCTTTGTCGAAGTCGCCTGGCTGCTGATCTTCGGCCGTCTGCCGAAGAAGGATGAGTTGACCCGCTTCAGCAAGCGACTCACCGCGAACGCCGCGATCCACGAGGACTTCAAGTACCACTTCGGCGGCTTCCCGAGCACCGCCCCGCCGATGGCAATCCAGTCGGCGATGATCAACACGCTGGCGTGTTTCCATCCGCAATTCATCACGCTTGGCGACGAGGAGGCCTTCGAAGAAGCCGCCGCCCGCGTGCTGAGCAAGGTGCGCACCATCGCCGCCTACGCCTACCGCCGCTCGATCGGCCGGCCGTTCATCTATCCGGATCCCAAGCTCAAGTACGTCGCCAACTTCCTGCACATGATGTTCTCCATGCCGTACGACCAATACGTCGTCGAGCCGGAGATCGAGGAGGCGCTCAACCAGATCCTGGTCCTGCACGCCGACCACGAGCAGAACTGCTCGACCAGCACCGTCCGCATGGTCGGCAGCAGCAAGGCCAACCTCTTCGCCAGCGCCGCCGCCGGCGTGTGCGCCCTGTGGGGTCCGCTGCACGGCGGGGCCAACGTCGAGGTGCTCGAACAGCTCGAGGCCATCCACAAGGGCGGGCTCACCGCTGAGAAGTGCATCGAGATGGCCAAGGACAAGACCTCTGGCTTTAAGCTCATGGGCTTCGGCCACCGCGTTTACAAGAACTTCGACCCCCGCGCCAAGATCCTCAAGCAATCGTGCGAGAAGGTCTTCAACAAGCTGGGCATCAAAGACCCGCTGCTCGACATCGCCGTACAGTTGGAACAGCGGGCGCTGAAGGATCAATACTTCGTCGATCGCAAGCTTTACCCGAACGTCGACTTCTACTCCGGCCTGATCATGCGGGCCATCGGCATCCCGGTGAACATGTTCACCGTCATGTTCAGCATCGGCCGCATGCCGGGCTGGATCGCCCAGTGGAAGGAACAACACGACGACAAGGACGCCCGCATCGCCCGCCCGCGGCAGATCTACACCGGTCCGACCCTGACGGATTACGTGCCGATCGACAAGCGGTAACAACCAATCTTTCTGTTGTCCATTCGATTGAAACGCGAAGTTGCGAAGACGCGAAGAAGACCAATTCAGGTATTTCTTCGCGTCTTCGC
>JBBCIV010000213.1:0-29344 GCA_037189665.1 Phycisphaerae bacterium
CAGGCGTCGCGGCTACAACAGTCGGGTTGTTGTCCTCCTATCGCCGCAGGCCGAGTTTGCCTGCCGCGCATCGATCGTGAACGGGATTTGAACAAACGAACCCAATTTCGATGGGATGGCTATTTATTGAATCGCACGCAGGATTGCGGACGCAGGACTGTTATGAACAAACGAACCCAAATTGGGGGCCGCTTTGGATTGCCGGCGTTGCAATGTGAATTCTGCCAAACGAACCCAATTCCGCTACAAGTCTATTGCGAGAAGGGGGTTGTACCAGAGCGGATGGACGCGGCGATGGTGGCATCGGGCGTCGTTCCGGGGAATCTGAATTTGGCCAAACGAACCCAATTTGGATAAAGGTGTGGAGGAGAAGGGCGTTTTTCGAGGTCTTGCGAACGCCTGACGGATCGCTATATTGGGCGATTCTCAATAGTTTGGACGATTTGGAGTAAGAACGATGGCAGTGAAGTTGCGATTCAACCGGATGGGCCGCTCGCACAAGGCGTTTTTCCGCCTGAACGCGGTCGATTCGCGCTCGCCCCGCGATGGCCGGGTAATCGAGCAACTCGGGTTTTACGATCCCTGTCAGAAGGACAAGGAAAAGCAGTTCAAGGCTGACCTCGAACGCTGCAAGTACTGGCTCGACCACGGGGCCGTCCCGTCCGAGACCGTCTCCAGCCTTCTGAAGCGCAACGGCCTTGAGCACAAGGGCCTCAAGCTCCCGAAGCCGGGCAAGCCCAAGCCGAAGGCCGAAGAGAAGAAGGATTAATCGAAGTTGCCAGTTGTTAGTTGCCAGTTGCCAGTCGCATCCTGGTAACTAACAACTGGCAACTGGCAACTTTATGCCCCTGCGAATCGACATCCTGACGCTCTTTCCCGAGATGTTCGGGCCCATCCTGGGCACCAGCATTCCCAAGCGGGCGGCGGCGAAGGGGTTGGTGGAGTATCAGCTCACCAATTTTCGCGATTTCGCAACGGACAACCATCGCTCGGTGGACGATCGCCCGTTCGGGGGCGGGCCGGGCATGGTGATGATGTGCCAGACGATGTTCGACGCGGTCGAGCATGTCGAAGCGCAAGACCCCCGCGTCGCGACGCGGATCGTGCTCACGCCCCAGGGACGGGTGCTGGATCAGGATCTGACGCAGGAACTGGCCCGCAGGGACCGGCTACTGCTGATCGCGGGGCATTACGAGGGCTTCGATGAACGGATCATCGATGGTCTTCAGCCGATGGAGGTCAGCATCGGCGATTACGTCCTGTCCGGCGGCGAGCTGGCGGCGATGGTTTTGATCGATGCGGTGGTTCGGCTCATCCCCGGCGTACTGGGGCACGAGGCGGGCGCCGAAGACGAAAGTTTTGCCGACGGGCTGCTGGAATATCCCCAGTACACCCGCCCAAGAGAGTTCCGGGACCAGAAAGTGCCGGACGTCCTGTTCAGCGGCGACCACGCGAAGATCGCAAGGTGGCGTCAGGAACAGCGGAAGTTGCAGACGCAGAAGAAGCGGCCCGACCTGTGGGACGCTTACTTGAAACGAAACGGTTAGCTCGCCCCAGATGGGCTGGCTTTTCGACTGATGACGGAGACTGTGCCATGCGTAACAAGTTGATCGACCTCGCCGAAGCTTCGAGCCTGAAGAAGGAAGAAAGCCCCGTGAACCGCGGTGACACGGTCGACGTGCACTGCCGCATCGTCGAAGGCGACAAGGAACGCGTGCAGATCTTCGCCGGCACGGTGATCATGGTGAAGGGCCGCGGCACGAACAAGACGTTCACCGTCCGCCGCATCGTGGCGAACGAAGGCGTGGAGCGCATCTTCCCGATCAACTCGCCGTTCGTCGAGAAGATCGTCGTGAAGCGCTCGGGCGTCACCCGCCGCGCCAAGCTGTTCTACCTGCGCGATCGCGTCGGCAAGGCCACCCGCCTGCAGGACAAGAAGGTCGTGAAGAAGGCCGCCGAAAAGCAGGAGCCCGCCCTCGCCGGCGCGTAACGCCGTCAGGGAAGCCGCAGATAAACGCACATAAACGCAGATTGAGGCCCACGATGGTTCTCGATCTGCGTTTATGTGCGTTTATCTGCGGCTAACTTCCGCGTAGACTTCGAGATATGCTCCAGTCGCTGCTCAAGAAGTTCTTCGCCGCCCGGGCCGACGCGGAGGCGGATCGCCTCGGCGAGCGCGGCGAGAACGTCGCGGCGAAGTACCTCACCTCGCTCGGGTACAAGATCCTCCAGCGGAACTACTCCACCAAGGTCGGCGAGATCGACATCGTCGCCCGCGACGGCAAGGTGCTGGTGTTCGTCGAGGTCAAAACCCGCACCGACAGCGAGCCTCGCCCGGAAGACCAGGTGAACCTCGAAAAGCAGCACCAGATCACCAAGGCCGCCAGCACCTACCTGAACCGCTTTGGCTACCCCCAGCCGCCGGCGCGGTTCGACGTGATCGCCATCGTCTGGCCCGAAGGCCGTGAGCCGATGTTGCAGCACTATCAGAATGCGTTTGAGGCGACGTTTTAGGGAAATGTCGAACGGCGAACGTTGAATGTCGAGTAAAGCCGGCATTCGACACTCGTCGCTCGACATTCGACATTTGTGATTGATTCCCACTGCCATCTCACCGACCCTCGCCTGTTCGATCAACTCGACGGTGTGCTGGAACGCGCCAAGGCGGCCGGGGTAACGCAGATCGTCACCATCGGCACCGATCCCGACGACGCTGCCGCCGCGATCGGCGTTTGTGAGAAGCATCCGGATAGGGTGAAGTGCGCGATCGGCATTCATCCTAATGAATCCGGCAACTGCGACGTGACGGCGGTGGGGCGCATTCGCAACCTGGCGAGGCATCCGTCCGTCGTTGCGATCGGCGAGATGGGCCTCGATTACTTCTGGGACAAGGTCCCGCCGACGGTGCAGCGGGTGATCTTCGAGGCACAACTGGAACTGGCGGCCGAGCTGTCGAAGCCCGTGGTCATCCACTCGCGCAACGCCGTCGCCGATACGCTGGCGGTGCTGAAGGCGTATCCCGGCGTGCACTGCGTATTCCACTGCTTCACCGGCACGCCCGACGAGGCCGACCAGATCCTCGCGGCCGGCCACTTGCTGGGCTTCACCGGGCCGATCACGTTCAAGAAGAACGACGTGCTGCGCCAGATCGTCAAAAGCACCCCCGATGATCGCCTGCTCATCGAAACCGACGGGCCGTACCTCTCCCCGGAACCCCTGCGCGGCAAGAAGGTGTGCGAGCCCTCGTTCGTCCAGCACACGCTGGCGACCGTGGCGAGCGTGAAGGGCCTGCTCATCCGCGAGGCCGACGCCCTCACCACCAGCAACACCCGGCGGTTCTACCGACTTGACTTATGAGTGGGATAGGAGGGCGAATCAGCCTTGCAGGCTGATGCTCGCCTCCATGCGGGCGCTGGGCGCGGGCATGTCGATCTTGCGCGCCATGACGGCGGCCTTCGACTGGGCGAGTTGTTGGAGCAGGAGGCTCCAGGTTTCGCGCTGGTAGCGCAGGATGCCGAGGGCTTCGTCGATCGGCCCGACGACGTGCTGCACGTTGGCGTCCACGAGCTTGCGGTAGACGAAGTTGTAGAGGGCCGCGAGCTTGCCGCAGAGGTCGGGGGAGACGTCGTGCTTCAGCGTGCATTGCAGCTCGACGATGATCCGCTGGGCTTTTTGCAGCAGTTCGTAGCTTTGCTCGAAATTCTTGGCATCGACCGCCGAGCGGGCCTGTTCGGCGAAGCGGATGGCGCCGTCGTACAGCATGAGCTGAAGTTGCTCAGGCGTGGCGGTCAGAACCTTGGTTCTGAGGTAATTTTGTGCCGGGTTTCCGTTCATTCGGACGCGCCTGAACCCTCGATGACCTGCCTTCGTTATCGGCACGGGAACGGCCGCAAATTGAGTCTGGAACGCGGGATAAGGCGAATCTGCGTTATGGGACGCGCGCCCGCCGGCACGGGCGCAGGTTGTTTTCGACAAATGAAACGACCTGTTGAATATGGGTAACCCCGCTTGAAATCGGCGTGAATTGGGGGGACGATACGGGCGTCAGAGACTCCTGCGGAGGAGTTTCGGCCGGACCCACGGGCGGGATTCCGGCCGATCCGGGCACATGTCCCGCCCATAGATTGCGCCAATGACCAACACTCTTCCTCGCATTGAAGAGCACCGGGTGGCCGTCGTATTCGACTGTCCGCGCTGCCGAAGCCAGTCCCGCGGGACGGCATATGATCTGCGCGAGACGATCCGCGTTGCCAGCCGGGTGCCGCGATGGGGCTGGCAGAGCCACTGGGTGCGTTGTGCCCAGTGCCAGGCCGAACTTCACGCCGACTGCGCCGCCGAAGACTTGGCCGGCGTTTCTCCCACGATCGTTAACGAACACCTTCGCGAATACGTTTCGTTCCCGCGCCGCGTGTTGGCGCTGGCGAGCGTGGTCCTCTGCTGGACGCCGGTGGTCGGCGTGCTGCTGGCGGCAGTATCGCTGGCGGCCAACCTCCGCACGCGCGCCTGGCCTCGCTGGACCAGCGCGGTCGCGCTCGTGCTGGCGCTGGCGATCAACGCCGCGATGTTCGGAACCATCTTCTACGCCAACGCTCAGGCTGCCCAGCCTGTGGAACTGGCGTTGATCCACGCGAACTGATCGCCGTTTTGCGTTCATTCCGGCTGACAAACCGGGCAGAAGTGCGTCGATCGTCCGCCGAGCACGATTCGGCGGACGGGGGTTTTGCATTTGGCGCACGGCTTGCCCGCCCGGTCATAGACGCGATGCCGTTCCTGAAATCGCCCGCGGGCGCCGGTCGCATCCACGTAATCGCGGATGCTGCTGCCGCCCGCGCGAATGGCACGGCGGAGCACGAGCTTGATCGCGCGGTTCAGCCGCATCACGTCGGCGGCGGTCAATTCGCACGCGCGTCTTTCAGGATGGATGCCGGCCAGAAACAGCGCCTCGTCCGCGTAGATGTTTCCGATGCCCGCGATCAGGGTCTGGTCGAGCAGCGCCGTTTTGATCGCGCGCGAAGTGCGGATGAGCAGTCGTTTCAACCGTTCTGGCCGTAACGTCAGGGGTTCGGGACCAACGCGGCCGTGGTCGGCGAGACCCATCCATACGATCGCGCCAAATCGCCTCGGATCGACGAAACGAAGCTGTTTTCCGCCGTCCAGATTGAGAACCAGGTGCGTATGGTTCTTGAGCGGGGCGTCGGCGGGGTCGATGGTTAACTGTCCGGTCATTCCAAGATGAATGAAGAACCGGGCGCGGTCGTCGAGCGTAAATACGATTCGCTTCGCCCGCCGCTGAACGGACGTGATCCGCCGTTGTGCAAGGCGTTGGGGGAGGTCGGCGTCGTTAGGTTGGACCATGTCGGCCCGAACGTGCAAAGCGCATAGTATTTTTCGCCCTGCCGCCAGCGGGGCAAGGGTATCGACGACGGTTTGCACTTCGGGCAGCTCAGGCATGATTCGTGATGAAACTTCGTGACCGCCGGCGCGTCAAATGATTGGTACGGATCGTGCATGCATGATACCATGAGGTGCCACGCGTGGACTGCTTAAACCAGCACCTTAGGCCTTGAGGGAGTTCGATTTCATGGAACCCAAGATCGGCATCGCCGCGCCGCAGCAGACGGATCTCGCCGCCGACGAACTGGCCAGCGTGGAACGGCTTCAGAAGGCCTACCACGACATGAAGGCCGAGCTGGGCAAGGTCATCGTCGGGCAGGAAGCGGTCATCGAAGAACTGCTGATCTCCCTCTTCTGCCGCGGCCACGCGCTGCTCGTGGGCGTTCCGGGCCTCGCCAAGACGCTGCTCATCAGCACGCTCGCCAAGACGCTGGGCCTGTCGTTCAACCGAATCCAGTTCACGCCCGACCTCATGCCGTCCGACATCACCGGAACCGAGGTCATCGAGGAAGACAAGACCAGCGGCAGCCGCGCGCTGCGGTTCGTCAAGGGGCCGATCTTCTCAAACGTCATCCTTGCCGACGAAATCAATCGTACGCCGCCTAAAACGCAGGCGGCGCTCCTCGAGGCGATGCAGGAGCACCAGGTCACCGCCGGCGGCAAGCTGCACCGGCTGCCGCAGCCGTTCTTCGTGCTGGCGACGCAGAACCCGATCGAGCAGGAGGGCACCTATCCGCTGCCCGAAGCGCAGCTCGACCGGTTCATGTTCAACATTCACGTCGGCTATCCGACGGAAGACGAAGAGTTCCAGATCGTCCGGCTGACGACGATGAACCGCAAGATCGAACTTCAGCACATCCTCTCCGGCGAAGAGGTGATGCAGTTGCAGGAGATCGTCCGCAAGGTGCCCGTGGCCGACCACGTGATCCGCTATGCCCTGCAGTTCACGCGGCTGACCCGCAAGGGCGAGGCCGGCGCGAAGCTGCCCGACTTCGTAGAGGAATTCGTCGGCTGGGGCGCCGGCCCGCGCGCAAGCCAATATCTCATCCTCGCCGGCAAGGCCCGCGCGCTGCTCAAGGGCCGTTACCACGTCAGCACCGAAGACATCCGCAACGTGGCGGTGCCGGTGCTGCGCCACCGCATCGTGACGAACTTCAACGCCGAGGCCGAAGGCATTCGGCCGGACACGATCGTGAGAAAGCTGATCGACTTCATCCCGCGGCAGCAGTACGACGAGCTCGACGCGCAGACCGCTAAGATGTTGAAGGACCAACCCGCGGCGTAAACCGGCGCGGAATAGACTTAACTTTTAACGAAGGAAGGCAACGACGACATGAGCACTGAAACCAAGACCCACGCCGCGACGATCAAGAACGAGTATGAACCCCGGAGCGGATTCCGCACGTTCACCGGCGTGGTGAGCAGCATCCTGTTCATGGGCGTGCCCGTCGGCCTGACCGAATTCCTTCGGCCGGGCGGGGATACGCTGACGTGGCAGATCAGCTTCGTCTGCAGTGCTTTCGCGATCATCCTCGCGATCCTGAGCGTGAAGGGCACGTTGAAAGACTGAGCCATATGTCCTGGGAACTGGAGCCGCTCAACCGGTGGATTTTTGATCGGTCGCAGGGCCCGTTGATGAGGGTCCTTGCCTGCGGGTGCATCGGTTCGATCATTGCGGCGTGGGCGATCCTGAGGTCCGACCACCCTGAGCGATGGCTGGAATGGACGGCGTTGGGGGCGGGAATGGGTTATATCGCCGCTTTCGTGCTGACGGGCGTGGATTGGCTTCGACGCCCGGACTCGCCTGCGTGGAAACGAGTGATCGCGATCGCGGTGCTGGTGATGAGCATGGTGGTGATCGTCGGGGCGGTGCTTGGGGTGATCGTTTATCTCGACAAGTAGAAGTAGGCGTTCATGGCCGACAGCCTGACTGACTATCGCCGATACCTCGACCCGCGCACGCTGGCGAAGATCTCTTCGCTCGAATTGCGGGCGAGGCTCATCGTCGAGGGCGTCATGACGGGATCGCACCGGTCGCCGTACCAGGGCATCAGCGTCGAGTTCGCGCAGCACCGCCCCTACACGCCCGGCGACGACATCCGCCACGTCGACTGGAAGGTGCTCGCCCGCGCGGACAAGGTGTATCTCAAGCAGTACCAGGAGGAGACCAACCTTCAGCTCATCCTCGTGGTGGACGCGTCGGAATCGATGGGCTTCGGCTCGATCGACGTCGGCGGGATGCCGTGGACAAAATACGACCACGCGATCAGCCTCGCCGCCAGCCTTGCGTACATGGCCGTCCATCAGGCCGACAGCGTGGGGTTGGCAATCTTCGACCAGCAGCTTTCGCGATATTTCAAGCCGAGCAACTCGCCCACGCAGTGGAAGCTCATCACCTCCGAGCTGCAGCAGGTCCCTCGCTGGAACAAGACCGGCATCGGCAAGGTGCTCGACCAGATCGCCGAGAAGGTGACGCACCGATCGGTCGTCGTGCTGCTGTCCGACTGCTTCGACGATCTCGATGCCATCAAGAAGGGCCTGCGGCACCTTCGCTATAAGAAGCACGAGGTCATCCTGATGCAGATCTTCGACGAGCAGGAGGTGAACTTCCCGTTCGAGGACGTCACGCTTTTCAAAGGCCTCGAAGAGCTCGGACAACTGCTCACCGAGCCCCGCGCGCTGCGCGACGGCTATCTCGAACAGTTGAACGAGTTCACCGATCAACTCAAGAAGCTCTGCCGCGGGATGAACATCGATTACCAGCGATTCGTAACCAACGAGCCGCTCGACGTCTCGCTCAGCCAGTTCCTGGCGAACCGATCGGCGTCGATGAGATGATGAACGCGACGAACGACGAATGACGAACGGACTGCGCGCGGTATTTTGTGATGACCGAGATCACGCCTGATCAACTTCTGTTGCTGCACTCGACGTTCGACATTCGGCATTCGGCATTCCCGTTGGCCTTTTCTTTCATCACGCCGGCGTTCGCGATCATCGGGCTGCTGGCGGTGTCGATCCCGATCATCATCCACCTGCTGAACCGCCGCCGGTACAAGGAGCAGCAGTGGGCGGCGATGCAGTTCCTGCTGGCGGCGATGCGGAAGAACCGCCGTCGGCTGAAGTTTGAGCAGTGGATTTTGCTGGCGACGCGATGCGCGCTGGTGGCGCTCCTGGGCCTGGCGCTCGCCCGGCCGCTGGGGTGCGCGGATTCGGCGATCGGCCGGCTGGCGGGACGGTCGGCGGCGATGCACGTCATCGTGATCGACAACAGCTACTCGATGGCCTACCAGGCCGATCGGCCCGATGCGCCGACGCATCTCGATCAGGCCAGGAAGCTTGCCCGCCAGCTTGTCGACGGCCTCAGTTCCGGCGGCGACTCGGTCGTGCTGATCACCGCCTCGCAACCGGCGACGGCGGTCATCGCGAAGCCGAGTTATGACCTCGTCGGCGTCCTGGCGTCGATCGATCGCGTCTCCCAGCGCATGGTCGGCACCGATCTCGCCGGCGCCCTCGCGATCGCCGAGCAACTCGCCCGCGAGGAGGCCGGCCAGCCCAACCGAACCCTCCATCTCTTCTCCGACGCCACCACCAGCGCCTGGCGCAACGGACAGGAGAAAGCCCTCGAAACCCTTGGCCAACAGCTCGCGGAGCAGTACGCGATCCGGCACTACAACCTCTCGCTGCCCAGCCAATCGAACGCCGCGGTGCTGGACGTTTCGCCGGGCAGCAACCTGGTCCGCACGCGGTTCGCGAACGATTTTCGCGCGGTCGTGCGTTCGTATGGCGCGTCGGTCGAATCGGGCGTCCTCTGGAAACTCGGCGACGAAACGCTGCCCGGCGGGAGCGCCATCACGATCGATCAGCAGACCCCGCCGATCACGCAGTCGAACGCGCAGCTTCGGGCCGGCGGTTCCGCGGTCGTCTCCGCGCAGATCGTGGCGGACGACCGGCTGAAGGTCGACAACGCGCGATATCACGCCATCGAGGTCGCCAGCGAGATGAAGCTGCTGATCGTCGAAGGCCGCCGTGGGATGAGCCAGATGGACGGATCGGGCGCGTTCCTGGAACTGGCGCTGGCGCCCCCGACGCTCGACACCCAGCCCGGCCGCACGACGACGAGCTATCTGAAGCCGGAACGCATCAGCGATATCGAACTCGCCGGCAAGGTGCTCGGCGAGTACCGCGCCATCCTGCTGGCCGACGTTGCGCAGCTTGCCGCGCCGGTGGCGGACCAGTTGGCGGCGTACGTGAAGCAGGGCGGCACGGTCGTGTGGTTCCAGGGCGATCAGGTGCAGCGCGAGGCGTACAACGGCATCCTCGTCCCTCGCGGCCTGCTGCCGGGTCCGCTCACGCAGCGGCAGTCGGGGGCGGGCTACGCGTTCAACTTCAGCCCGACGGGCAACAACCACCCGCTCCTGAACGCGTTCAAAGGCGTCGATCGGTCGGGCCTCGAAACGGCACAGGTGTTCACGTATTGGCAGATCGCGCCGAAGGAAGATTTGCGCGTCGAAAACGTGCTGACGTTTCAATCCACCAGCGCGTCGGCCGCCGATCCGGCGATGACGCTGCATCGGCTGGGCGAGGGGAAGGTGGTCTTCTTCGCCTCCAGCGCCGATGCCGAGTGGACCAGCTTTCCCGCCAAGCCCGCCTACGTGACGCTGATGCACGAGATCGTCGCGGGAACGGTCGCGGGGTCCGAACGCTTCATGAACCTGACGGTCGGCCAGCGGATCGAAATCCCCACCACGCGCGAGCTTGGCGGCGTTCCTACGCTGCACAACGCCGACACCAACGCCGACGAGCCGCTCGTGCAGGTGACGCGGTCGGACGGGTCGGCGGTGTACCAGTCGCCGCCGATGGAGAAGCCGGGCGTGTTCCGGCTGAACGCCGGCAAGGTTTCGTGGCCCGTCGCCGTCAACGTGCCCGCCGACGAAGCGGACGTGCGGCCGCTGTCGGATGAGGCGATCCGCACGGCGCTCGGCAACGTCGAGGTCGCCACGCTGGGCGCCGAGCTGCCTGGCGAGGCCGAATCGGAGGAAGAGGGACGCGATTTCGGCTGGGCGCTGATGGCGATCGTGCTGGCGCTGCTCGGCTTCGAGTGCTTCATGGCGATGCGTTTCGGACATTACAGAAAAGGAGCGGCGGCGACGAAGTAGCGAGCGTGTGTGCGTATCGTCGTTGTCCCACGGTGTTGTTCACGTGAACCGTCTGTTGGAAATCATCTTCGGCCTGGATCGCGGTTTCCTCGATCGCGAGGGCGACTTAGCGCTTCGGTTCAATCCGCAGTGGCCGTGGTCGGACGCGATCGGAGCGACGTCGTGGAACGTCGTGCTGATCGGGCTGTCGGTGGCGCTGGTGGTATACGTCTACAAGCGTGAGACGCGGTCGCAGCGCGTCCGCGTGATGTTGGCTTGCGTACGGACGGCACTCCTGCTGCTGGTCATCGCCTTGCTCAACCGGCCGGTGCTGTCGCTGACGCAGTCGCGGACGGAGCCGTCGGTGCTGGCGGTGATGCTGGACGACTCACTGTCGATGCGCATCAAGGACATCCGGCAGGCCGGCGACCGCTTCGACACCCGCCTGGACGCCGTCACCGCCGCGCTCTCCAAGGACAACGCGAAAGTGCTGGCCGACCTGGCCGCCATCCATCAACTGCGGTTCTACCGTTTCAACGGCGATGCCGTCGCGGTGCAGACCAGCACCACGCAGCCGGTGCCGGAGATCGAGCCGACGGGCCAGAAAACGCAGGTGGCCGAGTCCGTCCGAACCGTCATGCGCGACCTGCAAGGCCAGCGCCTCGCCGGCGTGGTGGTGATGACCGACGGCCGCGACATGCCGCAGCAGTCGATCGCGGCGGCAATCGACGACGTGAAGGATTTCGGCGTCCCCGTCTTCCCCGTGCCGGTCGGGTCGGACCAGCCGCTGCGCAACGTCGACGTGCAGCAGGTATCGGCGCAGGACGCGGTGTTCGTGAAGGACATCGCCAACATCAAGGCGATGGTCCGCGCCACCGGCCCCGGCGGGCAGAGCGTGGTGGTGCGGCTGAAGGACAAGCAGACCGGCAAAGTCGTTCTCGACGCGCAGGGACGCCCGGTCGAAAAGCAGGTCACGCCCGAAGGCGACGAGCCGGTGGAGGTCGAACTGCAGTTCGCGCCGCAGGAAGAGGGCACGCTCGACCTGATCGTCGAGGCCGACCCGCAGGCCGGCGAGATCGACGAGTCCGACAACGCCCGCGAGATCCAGGTGGCGGTGCTCGACGCGAAGATCAACGTGCTCTACGTCGAGGGCTACCCGCGCTGGGACTACCGCTATCTCAAGAACGAGCTGATCCGCGACCGCACGGTGAACATCTCGTGCCTGCTGCTGAGCGCGGATACGAGCTTCCGACAGGAAGGCGACAAGCCGATCACGCGTTTCCCCGAGACGCTGGAAGAATTGCTGGAATACGACGTGGTGTTGCTGGGCGACGTCGACCCGCGCGAGCTGAGCGACAGCCAGCTTCAGTTGATGAACGACTTCGTCTCCCGTCGGGGCGGCGGGTTCGGGATGATCGCCGGGCCGCGGTTCAGCCCGCCGGCGTGGAAGGGGACGGCGGTCGAGGCGATCCTGCCGGTGGACATCGCCCGCACCGCGCCGGAAGACTGGGGCATCGACGGCTCGACCATCGCCGAAGGATTTCGCCCGGCCGTGACGCGGGAGGGGAGCGATTCGAGCCTGTTTCGGTTCTTTCCCGATCGCGCGGAAAACGAGCGGTTTCTGAAAGAGCGGTGGCAACCGATCTTCTGGTATGCGCGCGGCATCGTCGCCAAGCCCGGCGTGGGCGAGGTGCTGGCGGAACACCCGAGCGAAGTCGGGCCGGACGGGCGGCGTGCGCCGATCGTCGTGGCAGGGCGGTTTGGCGCCGGACGCACGATGTTCACCGCGATCGACGACAGTTGGCGGTGGCGTTACTACACCGGTGAGAACATCTTTAATACCTACTGGGTGCAGCAGTTGCGCTACCTGGCGCGGTCGAGAAAGCTCGGTCAGCGGAAGTTCACCCTCGCCAGCCAGCGGCCGATCTACGACCTCGGGCAGCAGGTGCGGCTGGTGGCGCGGGCGATCGATCCGCAGCTTTTGACGCAACTTCCCGAGCAGTTGCGCGTCCAAGTGATGTCGAGCGAAGGCCAGCTTGTGCGCCAGGAAACGCTGGTGCGCCAGGACGGCAGCGACACTTACCTGGCGAGCTTTACGGCCGGCCAGGTAGGGAAATTTACGGTGGTTTTGCCCAGTATCGCCCCCGGAATCGAGGAATTGACCTTGCCGATCGACGTGGCCATCCCGCGCCTGGAACTTTCGACCCCGCAGGTCGATCGCGTCACCCTCGCCCGGCTCGCCAGCGAAACCAGCGGCCAGGTCATCGAACTGAACGACGTCGCCACCCGCCTGCCCGCCATCCCCAGCGCCCAGCGGCTGGTACCGCTTATAACGAGCCAACCCCTGTGGGACGCGCCTATTGCGTTAGCGGCATTCATTTTGCTGCTCACAGCCGAGTGGGTGGCGCGTAAACTGTTTGGAATGGTGTAGCAGGAAGGTTGCCAGTTGTTAGTTGCCAGGTGCCAGAAAACTTGGTCTGGCGCTTCTTACTGACAACTACCTACTGGCAACTGGCAACTTTGGAGCATCCATGCCCCCAACCGCCTTGATCAACTCGATTGATTCGGTCCGCAAGCGGGCGCGTTTGCTGTCGCTGTTGTACGGCGTCGGCATCGTGATCGCGTCGGCGGTGGGGTTGTTGGTGGGGGTGGTGCTGGTCGATTACCTGCTGAACCTGAAATCCATCCCGCGCGTGCTGACCATGCTGGGGTCGGTGGGCGTGTTGGGATGGCTCGTCTACCGATACATCACCCAGCCGGCGATGCGGTCGGTCAGCCTGTCCGATGTGGCAGGGCGGCTGGAGCGGGCGTTTCCGCAGTTTGAGGACCGGCTTCGCTCGACCGTCAACTTCGTCGAAGGTGGCAATCCCGGCTCGGGCGTACTTCAGCAGCGCGTGATGGAGCAGGCGGCGCAGATCGCCGGCGACGTCGATCTCGGCAAGGCGATCGTCGCCCGCCCGGCGATGCTGTCGGTCGGCGGGGCGGCGCTGTCGATCGTGCTGACGCTGGCGATCGCGCTGGGGGCGCTCGATCGCAATATCCTCTCGATCATCACCGGCCGGCTCGTTACGCCGTTTGCGGGCATCGCGTGGCCGAAGCGCGTTCAGATCAACGTTACCTCCAACGTGCCCCAGCGCGTGCCGGTCGGACAGAAGATCGAACTGTCGATGCTGCTCGACCGCGGCGATAAGGCGTCGCTCAAGCCGATCGTCTATTACCAGATCGAAGGCGGCCCGAGGCAGCAGATGTTCATGACCCGCGGCAAGGACGGCCAGTTCCGCGCCTCGCTCGACGCGCGGCTCGAACAGGCCGCCACGTCAGGCAAGCTCACCGCCTGGATCGAGGCCGGCGATGATCGCCGCGACCTCAACGCCATCACCATCGTTCCGCGGCTGTCGATCAAGCAGATCGTCGCGAAGGTCACCCCGCCGGCCTACGTGCCCAACCGCACCGCCGCCCAGCAGGACCTCGCCACCGGCCCCGTCGTGACGGCCGAGGGCGCCGAGATCGCCATCCACGCCACCTTCAACAAAGAGCTCGCCAGCGCCGCCGATCCCGTGCTCGAGCCCATCGGCGAAGGCGTGAAGGCCCCGGAGATCGCCTGGACGCGCGACGGCCCACACACGGCGGTCGCCACGTTTAAGGCCGTCGCGCCGCTTCGCTTCCGCGCCCGCGCCACCGATACCGACGGCTTCACCAACACCGCGCTCGAAGAGTACGAGTTGATCGTCCGCCCCGACGCGAACCTGACGATCCAGCTCGAAAATCCCCGCCGCTCGGAAGAACGCACTGCCGCCGCGTTCGTGCCGTTGCAGGCAGTGGCGGAAGACGATTGCGGCGTCGAGTGGGTGAAGCTCGTCGTCGAACGGTTGCAGCCGAGCCCGCAGAAGTGGGAAATCCCGCTCGTCACCTCCGCCAACCCGGAGAGAGATGTCGCGTGGCAGCCCGTCAGCGCATCGCCCGATCGGACGCGTCATCGCGTGAACTACAAGTGGGAACTCGCGCCCCTCGGCCTGAGCGCCGGCGACGTGATCGAGTACCAGGTCGTCGCCCGCGACAACTTCAATCTGGATGGCCGCCGACATGATCCGGTGGGGACGTCGAAGCTGCGCATCACGATCATCAGCCAGGAAGACCTCGCCGCGCGCGTGACCGACGAACTACGGCAAGTGAAGACGCAGGCCGCCAACGTTCGCCGCAGCCAGCAGCAGACGCGCCAGGAAACGCTTACGCTGAAGGAGGAAACGAAGGACAAGCCCGACCTCGACGCCGCCGACAAGGCCGCGCTCGATCGCCTGTCTCAGCAGCAGTCGTCCGCCGCCGCCAGCGCCAAGCAGTTGGCGCAGAAGATGCAGTCGTCGCTCGACCGGCTCGACGAGAATCGCTCCGAAGCAAAAGACCTCAAGGACATCGCCGCCGAGGTGAAGGAGACGCTCGATCGCACGAGCGAAGGCGCGATGAAGGACGCCGCGCAAGATCTGGCCAATACCCAGCAGCCGCGGGCGGAGGCGTCAAAGCGAGATCGGTCGCTCGACAACGCTCAGCAGAACCAGCAGAAGGCGCTGGATCAGCTCGACCGCGCGATGGCGAAGATGGAAAACATCGGTTCGCTTCAGAGCACGATCGCCGAGCTGGCGTCGATCCTGAACGAGCAGCGCCAGGCCCGGAAGGACAACGAGGAGATCGCCAAGACCAACCTCGGCAAGAAGCCGGAGCAGATGTCCGACGCCGACCGCAAAAAGCTGGAGGAGACCGCCGCCAAGCAGGACAAGCTGGCGGAGCGCACCGAGAAGGCGCTGGAGCAGATGAACAAGCAGGCGAAGCAGATGGAGAAATCCGATCCTGCTTCGTCCGACGCGATGAAGTCCGCCGCCCAGCAGGCGCAGAACAGCAAGGTGACCGCCAATCAGAAGCGTGCCGCGCAGCAGACCCAGCAGAACCAGCAGGCCGGCGCCCAGCAGTCGCAGCAGCAGGCGGAACTGGGCTTGGAACAGATGCTGTCGGAACTGAAGGAGGCCGAGCGGCGTCAGCTTGCACGATTGCGTGAAGAGCTGGCGAAGTTGCAGCAGCAGATCGCCACGCTGGTCCGCCGGCAGTCGGGTCACAACCTCGACAATCTCACTATTCAAGGCCCCGAAAAGCTTGCCGCTGTCGATGCGAAGCAGGTGGCGGAGTTGATCGAGCTGTCGAATCGCAAGTCCGACGTCCCCAGGCCGCCGGAAGCCCGTCAGCTCACCAGTGGCCAGGAGCTGACCGAGCGAAACACCCGCGACATCGCCAAGGCCGCCGACGCCGAACCCTCCACCGCCGAGATCGGCGCCAATCTCACCAAGGCAGCCGGCAAGATGGAGCGGGCGATCGTATCGCTCCGCGCCGCGAAGCTGCCCGACGCCTACGACCCGTCGCAGGTCGAAGCGCTGGCGGCGCTGCTCGACGCGAAGAAGCAGGTGGACGAGCAGAAGCAGCAGGCCGACGACAAGGCGCAGCAGCAGCAGAAGGACGCGATCCGCGCTCGTTACGAGAAGATCAAAGCCGAGCAGGAGAAGGTGAACGTCGATACCGCGCGCGTCGAGAAGGCCCGCGACGACAAGGGCAACGTCCTCCGCACCGAATGGCCGACCGTCGCCCGGCTGCCGAAGGATCAGTTGGCGCTGGCGGAGCAGATCGCCAAGATCGAGGACGACCTGCAGGCCTTGGGCAGCATCGTGTACATCTGGGCGAACAAGGACGTGAAAAACTCGATGGACGAGGTTCGCGAAGACCTCGCCGCGTCGAAGACGGGCGTCGCCACGCAGAGCGAGCAGACGCGCATCGTCGAGCAGCTTGACGCGATGATCAAAAACCTCGCCGAGAAGCCGCCGGAGAAGAAGTTCGAAGACGGCGGCGGCGGCGGAGGTGGCGGCGGCGGGCAGGGCCAGCAGAAGCCGAAGATGCCGACCGAAGCCGAACTGAAGATGACCAAGTCGCTTCAGGAGGCCGTCAACAAGAGCACCGCGCGCATCGACGCCGAGCCGAAGAAGGACGAGGCGAAGCTCGTCGCGCTGGGCAACCGCCAGGGCGAGATGCGAAACCTTCTCGACTCGCTGCTCCAGTCCGCCACCAATGGCGAGATGAAGCTCGGCGCCGAGCCCGACAACAAGGACCAGCTTCCCGAGGAGGCCAAGGTCGAGGACATCGATCAGAAAGAACTCGAAGACATGCTCGGCGGCGACGGCGGGGCCGAGAAGAAGATCGAGCAGGACTTCAAGCTCGTCGGCACCCGCATGGCACGGGCGCGTCAGCGGCTGGCGCTGAACCGGGACCCCGGCGCGGTGACGCAGGAGATCCAGAAGCGAATCCTGCTCGACCTCGACGAACTGATCGAGATGGCCCGGCAGAACGCCCAGCAGCAACAGCAGGCCAGCAGCTCCAGTTCCAGCCAGAGTCAGCAAGCCCAGCAGGATCAGCAGCAGGCGAACAACCAGGGCGCCAACCAGCCAGCCCAGAACAACTCCGCCAGCAGCTCGCCCGACGGCGCCACGCAAACCCACGCCGCCGGCGCAGGCAGCAAGGCCGGCGGCACCGACATCCGCGAGTCCGCCGCCGAGTGGGGCAACATCACGCCGCGCGTGCGCGATGCGGTCATCGAAAGCAAAGGCGAGGCGGTCGTCGAGCAATACCGCAAGCTGATCGAGGATTACTATGAAGCGTTGAGCACGAAGGGAACCAAGCGAGAGTAGCACGCTCGTCGAAACATGGCTTGCGCGCGCGTTTGTTCCCTCTCCCGGTACGCCGGGAGAGGGTGAGGGCCAGAGCGATGCGAAACCCACGTCAGGAACTTCGCGACAAACTCGTACCTCGCGTTCGCGTGATGCGCGCCAACGGGAGCGATGCGGAAAGGGTGTTATGGTCTCGATTGCGTGGCAGGCAGTTGGGCGGACGGAAATTTCGCCGTCAGCATCCCGCTGGTCCGTTTATTGCTAATTTCGCTTGTGTTGAGGCGATGTTGATCGTCGAAATCGACGGAAATCAACACGCCGCCGACGGCGGGGAATATGATCAACGCCGGGACGCAAAACTGCGCGGTTTCGGCTGGCACGTGATGCGTTTTTGGGCCGATGTTGTACTGCGAGACACGGATGCGGTATGCGAGACCATCCTGCAATCCATGCCCTCACCCCAGCCCTCTCCCGGCGTACCGGGAGAGGGGGCAAAGGGTCTGTAATGTTGAATCGAATGATCCATTCTGCTGTTGTTGCCACGGTAACGGTCGCGACGCTTTTGTCGCCCGCTGCCCCGTCTCCCGCCGCCGAGGATGCGGCGCATCCGTTGACGGGCACGGAGATCAACGATGCCCAACAGCAGGCGGTCGATCGCGGGCTGGAGGCGTTGTCGCGAAAGCAGACGAAGGAAGGGTCGTTCGGCGAGGGGATCAGCCGGAACGTGGGCATCACGTCGCTGTGCGCGATGGCGTTCATGCAGTCCGGCAACCTGCCCGGCCGCGGGAAGTACGGGCCGCAAGTGGAGAAGGCCCTCACGTTCGTGCTGAACTCGACGCAGGAATCGGGCCTCATCTGCAGCGAAAACATGACCCCCCCGATGTACGGCCACGGGTTCGCTACCCTCTTTCTCGCCGAGGCCTACGGCATGACCGGCGACGAACGCGTGAAGGAAAAACTCCAGAAGGCCGTCAAGCTCATCCAGAAGTCGCAGAATGACCAGGGCGGCTGGCGCTACCAGCCCGCGCCGGTGGACGCCGACATCTCCGTCACCATCTGCCAGATCATGGCGCTCCGCGCCGCCCGCGATGCCGGCATCAAGGTGGAGAAGGAGGTGATCGACCGGGCGATCGAATACGTTCGCAAGTGCCAGAACTCCGACGGCGGCTTCAGCTATCAGATGAACCAGGGCGGCTTCGGCGGCGGCAGTGGGTTTGCGAGGTCGGCGGCCGGGATGGCGTCGCTATATTACGCGGGCGTTTCCGAGGGCAAGGAGATCAGCAACGGCCTTCGCTACATGGGCAACTTCATCCCCCGCCGAGGCGGCCGAAGCGATGCGGAGGGGAACTACTATTACGGCCAGTACTACGCCGTGCAGGCGATGTTCCTCGCCGGCGGCGACAACTGGAGCAAGTGGTACCCGGCGGTGCGCGACGACCTCATCCGCAGACAGCAGAAATCGGGCATGTGGTCGGGCGATAACACCGAGGAATACGCCACCGCAATGGCGCTGCTCGTCTTGCAGATGCCGAACCGATATCTGCCCGTCTACGCCGGCAAAGGTCCGGGCAGCTGACGAACGACGCGGCGGAAGGCCCGCGGCGTTGCATCGCGACGCGAAGCAGGGGAAAACAGCGGATGATCATGATCACGACAACGATGACGAAGCCGATTCTCACCCTCGCGGTCCTGCTCGCCGCGCCCGCGTTCGCCGCCGAACGATGGACGGTCACAACGTCGGATTTCAAGTCGGCTCCGGTGATGATCCAGTCGATCGATGACAAGCAGTTGTCGGATGCCGGCAAGCAGGCGATTCCGCTGGCGTCGTTCGTGCAGGCGTCGCGGCCGATCAAGGTGGAGTCGCCGCGTGGACTGGTGTTGTGCGTCGCTGGCGGAGACCGGCTGATCGGCCAGCCGTTGCGGATCGACGGCGCGAGCCTCGTCTGGTTCGCCGCGGGGATCGGCGAGGTGGCAGTGCCGATCGAGAAGGCGCTGGGCATCTTGCGCGATAAGACGTCGCTGCCATCGCTCCTGGACACCCGCGGCGAAGACGAGATCCACATGTTGAACGGCGACGTCGTTCGCGGCATCGTCACCGCCGTCGCGGAGCGATCGATCACGATCACGCCCACCGGCGGCGCTGCGGTCGAAGTGCCGGCTGACGGCATTCGCGAGTTGCTCTTTGCCGCGCCCCCGCAAGGCCGTGGCGAGATCAGGTCGCCTCGGTTCACGTTAAGACTTGCGACCGGGTCGGTCCTCTCGGGCGATGCGCTGGCGCTCGAAGGCGACAAGCTCACCTTCGCCGTTGCCGGCGGAGGCCAGGCGAGCGTGCCGGCAACGCTCGTTGCGTCAGTCGAACATACCGGCGGTCCGGTCGCGTGGCTATCGACCCGCGCGCCGGCCGAATCGGTTTACACGCCGTTTTTCGAAGGCGAGTTTACGCCGCAGTTCGACCGCACTGTCGCCGGCGAGCCGATCCGCTTCAACGGCCAAGTCGTGCAGCGCGGCATCGGCATGCACAGCAGGACGCGCATGAGTTGGGCCGTCGAGCCCGGCGACAAGACGTTCCGCTCGCGATTTCAGATCGATCCGTCACTGGGTTATGCCGACGTCGACGTGCGCGTGTTGATCGACGGAAAAGTCGTCCACGAAACACTCGGTTTCAAAGCGGGAACGGCATCGCCCGTCGTCGAGGTTGATTTGTCTGGCGCAAAGGTGCTGACCCTCGAAGTGGACTACGGCCAAGGCTACGACGTACACGATCGCGTCACCTGGATCGAGCCGGCAATCCTGCGCGAGTGATCCCGCGCGCGGCGCGCCGTGCGCGCGAGAATTCAGTCGTTCCGGGTAAGCTGTGCCCGCAGGGCGGTCAGCTCGGTTTGAAGCCGGCGGGCAGCCTGGGGGTTGGTCTGGAGTTGTGTGTCCACTCGCTTCAGTTCGCGCGCGGCGCCGGCGGCGTCGCCTTTTTCGTGAA
This sequence comes from Phycisphaerae bacterium, assembly GCA_037189665.1. Taxonomy (GTDB): domain Bacteria; phylum Planctomycetota; class Phycisphaerae; order Tepidisphaerales; family Tepidisphaeraceae; genus BPJO01. Next base: position 20,205 of record JBBCIV010000213.1, read on the forward strand.
GGACGCGGGCGTAGCCGACGCGGGCATCGACGAGGTCGGGATCGAGCCGCAGCGCGGTTTCAAAGGTCGCTTTCGATGCGTCGATTTGCTGGCGGGCCAGCAGCACGCGGGCAAGCGTGTCCTGAAACACCGCCGACGTCGGCGCCTTGCCGATTGCGACGCGGGCGAGCTTTTCGGCCTCGTCGAGCGAACGGTTTTCGGCCACCAGCAGGCAGGCGAGATCGTTCGCGGCGGCGGGGTGGTCGGGCTTAGAGTCGAGGATCGCGCGGATCGCGGTCTCGGCGGCGGCGTGCTTGCCGAGGTGAAGGTAGGCGGTGCCCATCATGAGCAGGGCCTCGCCGTCGCGCGGACGGGTAGTGAGGTAATCGGCCAGCTTTTCCGCGGCGCGTTCGAGCGTGGCGCGGTCGTCGTACTTGCGGGCTATCTGCGTCCACGCGGTCGCGATCGCGAGCCGCTCATCGAGGTTCTCCGAGGGCGTGGCGGCGGCGACGGATTCGATCCAGCGGACGGATTCGTTCAGCGTTTTGGCGGCGCCGACCGAGATCATCACCCACATGCGGCGACCGCCGACGTCCTTCAGGAGCGGGGTAAGCAGGTCGCGGGCGCCCGAGCCGTTTTCCTGTGCCAGCATTGCTCGCGCCATGACAACCGCGGCCTGCGGCTGGGCGCGGACGTCGGCTTGGATGGTCGATCGGTGAGGCTCAAGCTGTGCCAGCGCCTCGGCGGGCTTGTTGGTTTCGAGTAACGCTTCGGCGATGGCGGTATCGGCCTCGAGCGTGCCCGTAGACGAGCGGCTCTTCCATTTCTCCGCGGCCACGCGCATCTCGTTCCAGAGACGCGCCGCCCGCAACGCCCGCACCGCCAGCCGTGCGGCGGCGGGATCGGTCGGCAGCGCTTCCATCGTTCGGCGGGCGACGACGACGGCCTCGTCGGTCTTCCTGATCTCCAGGTAGTTCTCGATCACCTGCTCCTGCACGGGCAGGAAGCGGGGGAAACGATCGGCGACGGTGCGAAGCCTTGCGGTGATTTCGGCCTTGGCGACCTTTCCGCTGCGGATATCCTGAAGCGCCTTGAGCGCCTCGACCTCCGCGGCGCGGGACGGATCGCGCGAGAGGGCGTCGATCAACGGCTGCAGGTTCTTGTCGTCGTCTTTTTGTGCTGCCAGCGCCTGGGTCTCCAGCGCGCGGTTGGCGATCGTGGTGCTGTTCGGATGCCTCTGCTGTGCGGCCTGGGCATCGGAGGCGGCCTGGGCGAAATCGCGGTTGCGCAGGTGGTAGTCCACCAGCGCGAGCATGCCTGCTTCGGTGCCGGTTTCCGCAGCCCTGCGGAAGTGCTTGAGCGCGGCTTCGGGTGTGCCGAACCGCTCTTCGAATCGCCCGCAGGCGATCGCGATGTCCGCCGGCTGCGCGGAAGTAGCGGAATTGAGGCGGGCCAGCGTTTCGCGGGCTCGGCTGAGATCGCCCTGCGTCGCGTAGAACTCCGCTGCCGATGCGATGGCGCTGGCGGACGGAGTCGCGCCGGCCAGCAGTGTGTCGTAGATCTTGGAGGCGTTGGCGTTGTCGCCCACACGGCGGTACAGCTCCGCCAGAAGCACGCGGCCGGGCGCGAGCAGGACGCCTCGGGATTCGTCGGGGGTAAGCAGGTTAACCGCGCGCTGCGCATCGCCGGCGTCGGCCATTAGCGAGGCGAGCATGACGCGCTGGCGCGCGTTCATCATCGCGGTGGCCGAGAGTGTTTTCAGCACCTCGCGCACGTCATCGGATCGGCCGCGCTGTTGGAGCAGGCGGATGAGCTCCAACGCGACGGTGGCGGATCGCGGATCGACGGATTGCGCGACGCGCAGGTGTTCGATCGCGTCGGTGGTGTTGCCGGTCAACTCTTGCGCCTTGGCGAGCAACAGGCGCGGTTCGATCTGGCGGGGGGCGTTGACGATGATCTCTCGGAGCAGCAAGGCCGCCTCGACGCCGTCCTTCATGATCTCCGGGCTCTCGACGAGGAAGCGAGCCCTTTCCAGCCGCCATTGCTGCCCGTCCTGACCGGTAAGATCGCGAAGCCGATTGATCGTTTTCGAAATGAACTCGCGGTCCTTTCGGATGCCGCGGGCGCGGGACAGGATCTCACGTTGCACGGCCAGAGACTTCGGGTTCTCCTCGCCGAGCTTGCGCCAGATGCCGTCGGCGCGGGGATCGTTTACGGCGTCGAGGTACTGGGCGATGACCGACGCCCAGGCGATATCGTTCCTGGCGTTGCCGGCGGCCTTCTCGATCAGTTGCAGGCCGGCCTCGACATTGCCGGCATCGCCTAGCCGCATGGCGCGCATGAGCGCCAGCGGCGCGGACGTTGCGCGGTCGCCGTTGGCCTGGAGTAGCTCATCTTCGAGCCCAAAACCATCGTTGCGGCTGATGGAGGCGAGGCGCATCAGCGTCGCGTCGTCATACTTGCCGGGCGCCTGGATGACCTTCTGCATCTGCTGGACCGTCGCCTCGCGCTGGCCACACATGGCGAGCAGGGAGACGTAGATCGACAGCGTCTGCGGTTCGCCGGGATATTTCTGCTGGATCTGCTCGACCTTCGTGAGCAGGTCTTTCGCGCCGCGGGTGTCGTTGGATTCCTGAACGAGGCGGTGGCGAATGCGAATGCGGTTGAGGATCGCGGACGTGCTGCCAAATCGTTCGACAGCGGAGCTGGCCGCGTCGTCCGCGTCGACCGGCTGGCCGAGCTCCAGGAACGCCTGGCTCATGCCGTCGAACGGCTTGGACCAACTGGGCAGCATGAGCGAAGCGCGATGCCAGTGGCGAAGCGCCAGCGCGTACTCGCCGAGGTTGTGGTAGTTCTCCGCCAGCCAGGTAAGGAAGATTCCGTTTTCCGGATCGCGGGCCAGCGCGCCGGCCAGCTTGGTGGCGATGGCGGCGGGGGGTTGGGCGAAGTCTTCGAAGCGGGCTTCGAGCGCGGTCGCCCAGGCGGCGGCCTTGCGGCTGTCCTTGCGGGCTTTGAGGATTGCCAGGATGTGCCGGGCCTTGTCGGCCTGGCGGTTCTGGTAGTGCGCCATGGCGCGCATCGCCAGCAGTTCGGCGTCTGCCTTGGGGCTGTTCTCGTCGATGGAGGCCAGCCGCTCGATGATCTCGGCGTTGCGGCCGTTCTGCCAGAGGCGCTGGATCAGCACGCGGATGATCTCCGGATCGCCGGTTCGCGTGGCGACGGCCTCAAGAAGCGCCTGCGAATCTTTGTATCGCTGAAGTTGGTCGAACAAGCTCGTCAGGTGCCGGACGAAATCCGGATCGGTCAGCGGCTGGGATGCGGCCTGCTGGAGATACCAGTCGGTCTTGGCATGATCGTTGTGATAGTTGGCGGCGCGGGCCTGGAGCAACAGGCGGCGCGGGTCCATCGGATTGCCGGGGAACTGCGCGTCGGCGAACGCCTGCATGTCCGCCGGAGGCTTTTGCAGGGATCGCATCAACTGCATGGCGCGGATGCGCGACGAGAGATCGTCGGGCTTGAGGTCGGCGAAGCGTTTGGTGGCCTCGAGTGCCTCCTCAAGGCGCGACTGCCGCAGCCGCACGGTGATGCGGCCGAGCAGGGCGCGGGTGTCGTCGGGGTTTTCGGCAAGGACGTTGTCGCTCAGCCGTTCGAGCCATTCGGTGTTGGCGGTGAGGGGGTAGATCTCCAGCAGCAGGTGTTTGGCGGCGAGGTTGTCAGGCTCGCGCTTAAGGATGTGGTCGAGCGTCTCGACGGCGTCCTTCAGGTGAACGTCGCTGCTGGTCTCGGTGCGGAATCGCGATTCGGCGTAGGCGAGCGCGATCTTGGTGTCGTCGGGATAGGCCCGGTAGACGGGCGCGAGGTGCTCGAGCGCCTTGCCGTAGTCCTTGTTGACGTAGGCGAGCCAGCCGACCTTGCGGTCGGCCTCGATCTGCGCGTTTCGGGCCGCGTGTTCGCGCCACGTGAGATAGCCGGCCGTCGCGCTGAGGGCCACGACGACAAGCAGGATGATCCCCAGACGCTTCAGACTTTTTCGGCGAAACTTCATGAGCGCGTTCCCTTGCGCACCACCTGTTCGATCGTCTTGTAGATGATCTTCAGATCACGCCCCATACTCATGTTTTCGACGTACTCGATGTCGTACTTGATCCATTCCTGGAAGTCGCTGCCCTTATTTCGCGTACGGCGGGTCTGCCAGAGGCCCGTGATGCCGGGGCGAACGCTGAGGCGCGCCTCGCGCCAGGCGGGGCAATACTGGTTTTCCTTGCGCGGGCTCGGACGCGGGCCGACCATCGACATGTCGCCGACGAGCACGTTCCAGAACTGGGGGAACTCATCGAAGTTGTACTTGCGCAGGAACCGGCCGACACGGGTGATGCGGGGGTCGTTTTCGATGTAGACCTGCGGGCCGTCCACCTGGTTGAGCTTGGCGATGACGTCTTTCATCTTCTCGGCGCCGTTGCGCATGGAGCGGAACTTCCAGCATTTGAACTCGCGTCCGCCGCGGGTTTCGCGCAGGTGGCCGAAGAAGAACGGCCTGCCGTCCTCGATCCAGATGGCGAGCATGATGATCGGGAACAAGGGCAGGGTGAGGCACAGGCCGATGATCGAAAGCACGATGTCGAGCCCGCGCTTGGCGAGCTTGTACATCGACTTCGCCGCCGGCTGGACGTTGATGTCCTGCGGGGGCTCGGTCGGCTCGATCATCATCCAGTCGATCTGCGGCGACTGGGGGCGTTTGTGCGGTTCGTCCCAGATCACCGTCGGACCGACGACGACCTCGTTGGGATCGATCTCGCGGCCGGCGCCGACCCAGACTGAACCGAGCAGGCGCGCGCCGGCTTGGATCTTCGAGTCCGGGTCGATCCAGACGCCGTTGTTGTCCAGGTGCTTGGCGCGGCTGATGGTGGCGTCGGGGCGCTTCCACTCGCGCACCAGTTCGTTCAGGAACGCGGCGATCTCGTCGTCGCTCGTGCGGTCAAAGGTCTTGCCGTCGACGGAGACGGTCATGCGCTCATGTTTGGGCACGAACCGCTTGAGCCGGCGAAAACCGGTGATCGGGTCGGGCGCGGCCATCCACAGTTCGGCGAGCTCGCGCTCCGGCGTCAGCATTACTCGCGCGAGCCGGCCGGAGGCGTCGTAGACGCGCTCGAACTTCAGGAAGCGGTCGAAATCGTCGCTGATCGCGCGTTCGCGATAGTTCCTCTCGCGCGTGTCGTGCAGGCGGATGGTCATCAGGTGCGGCTCGATCCACTCAAGCGTGCTGATGACCGACTTGAGCTTGAACATCGGGATCGTGCGCGGGTCGGTGAGCAGGTACAGTTCGGCGTGCGGCACGATCTGCGACGGCTCACCCTGGCGAACGACCTGTACGCCGAGGCTCGCCCAGTAATGCGAGTGCAACTGGATGGGATCGAGCCCCCAGATCGTCTGAGGGCCTCCGCCGGTGGCGGCGGTTGCCGTGGAGATTGTCGGAGCCGTCGTTGCTGAAACCATCCCTGATCCCGATATCGTGAGAGCCCAACGCCGACGAAGGTCGAACGGCCATGGGTGGGGCATTCGACCTTCGCCGTGTCGCGCGGACTTTCTCCCTTAGTTGTTATCGCTTCGGACCGACGTGGCGACCGCTTTGGCGACCGCGCCGATGTCGCCCGGGTTACGGGCGTTGTGTCCGGAGCCGTTGACGGTCGAGCGGGCGGCAGAGCGGATCGAGATCGCGCCGATCGACTGTTCGAAATCCTTATGCTGGGCACGGTTGAACACCACGCCGGCGACGCGTGCGCCGATGGAGGTGAGGTGCGTGATCGCACGCTCGACCAGCGGCCGCGACTGACCGCGGGCGACGGTGAGGACGACGCCGTCGACGCTGGCGCAGATCGGCGTGGCCTCGATCGAGCCCATGACCGGGCCGGTATCGATGATGATGACCTCGTAACGCTTGCGCGCCTCGGCGAGCAGCTTGCGAACCGCCGGTGGGCTGAACCCGCCGGCGTGGTGCGCCTGGGCCGAGCCGATCGGCAGGATCGACAGGTCGGCGACGTCGGTCGGCTGGATGCAGTCTTCCATGCTCACGCCCGCCAACGCATCGACGATGCCGAGCGGGGCGTTGTTGCCGAGCCGGCTGGTGAGGCCGCCGCCGACGAGGTCGGCGTCGATCAGCAGCGTGCGGCTGCCCGAGGCGGCGAACGACAGGCCCAGCGCGAGCGACAGCGACGTCTTGCCGTCGCCGGAGCTGGCGGACGTGATGGAGAAGACGGTCGATCCGTCCTGACGCATCGCGTTCAGTTGCAGCATCGTGCGGATCTGGTGCACGCAGTGGGCGGCGATCGAGGCCTGGGCCGGGTCGCTGAGGCGGTCGGGCAGGTTCGGCAGGATGCCGAGCAGCGGGATGCCGCTCATCGAGTCGCCGGCGGCGTCGTCGGAGTACTTGAAGCGGGTGTCCATGAGGCCCAGCAGCATGAGGGCGCCGACGGGGATGGCGCACCCGAGGATGCCGCCGAGCAGGCCGAACATGACCTTCTTGTTCTGCACCTGCGACGCGTAACGGCCGTCGTTCATCACTTCCAGCTCGCCCATGGCGACGGCGCGGAAGCGATAGTCTTCAAGCATCTGGCGGACCTTCGTCTGGTCGTCCTGTGCGTCCTTGATGGTGAGGCGATAGCCCGCGACACGGCCGGCGTCGGCGGCGAAGGAGTCACGTTGTTTTTCAAACTCGGTGAGGTCGGCCTTGAGCTGGGCGACGCGCTGTTCGAGCACGCGCAGCTGGCCGGGCGTCACCTTCATGAACGCGCCCTGGCCCTTCACGAAGTCGGGGATGATCGCCAGGATCTCCTTGCGAAGCGTATCGGCGTACTCCTCCGCGGCGCGGGAGAGGGCGTCGAGTTGGAGCTTCATCTCCTTCACCTTCGGGTGGTTCGGCCCGAAGTTCGCCATCGTGGTCTGGAGCTTGAACTGGTTGGCGCGCAGTTCCTGCAGCATCGCCGCGAGGGCGGCGTCGACCTGGGCGAGCTCTTCGATGGGCGTCTTGGCGCCGCCGTCGCGCATCGCGGTGATCGCGCCGACCGCGGCCTTCAGGTTGTTTTCGTTGCCGCGCAGTTCGCGGGCGGTGTCGGTGACGAACTTCTGGGCATCGGTGACGCGCGGCTCGAGGTCGGCCGACCCGTACTTCGACGTGATGTCGGCGATGAGCTGCTGGGCCGAGCGGCTTTGCGATTCGAGATCGCGCTGGCGGGCCTCAAGTTCGTTGATCTTGCGGTTCAGGTCGTTGCTGGTGAGGTTCTTGAACTGGTCGCGGTACGCGTGGATGACCGACTGCACGCCGATGCTGGCGAGCTGGGCGTCCTCGGCGTCGAGCTGTACGACGATGTTGAACGTGCCGCGCTTGTACTCCGTCTTCAGGGCGCCCAGTTGGCCGAAGGCCTGCTTGTCGCCGGCAAAGGGCGAACTCTTCCACGGTTCGGTCTTCGGCACCTCGTTGAGCACCTTCGGGCTGATGATGGTGTTCGACTGCGACGCCATGAACTGCTGGTAGTAGGGGTAGGTCTTTTCCCCTTCGACGGTGGGGATGGTCGGCTTGATTTCGAGCGTGCCGACCGCGCGGTACTGCGGCGGCTGCGACATCGCGCCGAAGAACGCGCCCACCGCGCCGCCGGCAAGGCCGAGCACGACGGCGAGGATCATCTTGCCGCGCAGCAGGCGATGGGCCTTCTGCACCGGTGACGTCTGAGGAGTCGGGGGCGCCGCGTGTCCCAAGGCAGTGCCCGATTGGCTTTGCGACCAAACGTCGATCGCTCCGGGAGGCACCGCGCGGTTGTGCTGGCTGATGATCTGGTTGCTCATGGTTCAATCACTCCCTCAGAGAGGGTTCTGATCACGCCCAAACAGGGGGCGATCAACTCCGCAAATATACTGTCGCGCTCGCCCTGGGACACTGGCTCGGCCAGCGTGCCCGCGAAAACGACCTGAATCTGTGCGGCACCGTAATACCGCTGTTGATAATCTTCGGCAGACAGACTGATCGCCTTCATGTCCGGTTGAATTCCCTGCACCGGAAGGACCATAAAATTGTAGACCGTCTGTCGAATCACACGCCCGCGATCTCGCTGTTCAAATCGATATTCAACGCCCTGGATCGTCGTTCCGCCCACCGTCCATGCGCGCGGCTCTTCGCCGATCAGCGTGTAACCCATTGATGGGTAACAGTTTGGCGGCCAATGGTTCTCCATGAAGTTGGCGCGCTTGCACTGGGCGATCAGTAAATGGACGCTGCGGGAGCGATCCGTTAACGCGCTGGCCCGGGTATCCGAAAAAGTTATCGACCGTACGGCGTTGGGCTTGAGCAGGTTGTATTCGTCGTCGCGCAGGTCGTTTTTCTGACCCATCCAAGGTCCGATTACCAGCGGAATACCTTCGATAGCCGTCTTGGCGCGGGCGTGGAAGGGTTCGAAGTCTTCCTCCCGCTTGTACTGGCGGTTCTCGAACGACATCGCCACCAGGACCGCGGTGCAGAGCACCGGGCCGAGGAGGAGCAGGCGGATGTTGGGACCGTTCGATTCTGCCATTTTTTTTACTTTATATAATCAAGTACTCTGTGATGCAAGAGGGTATCGGTAAACGGGCACCATGGCCCACTTCAGGAGCTTGATGAGCCCGAGTAGCACAAGGAATGCCAGCGGCACCATGATCCAGCCGCTATGCTCGTGGAGCCACTCGCCCCATGTTTGGCCGAACTGACCCTGGCCCTGAAGCCAGACGAGGGGGATGACGCGCACCACGTTGCACGCCAGCGCCACGACGGGGCTGGCGGCGATGATCAGCACGCGAACGCCGCTTCGCAGGGGCAGTCCGAAGGCGAAGCCGTAGGCGATCAGCAGCAGCGGCAGCACCATGCGCATGCCGTTGCAGGCCTCGGCGATCATGACGCGTTGGCCGTTGATCATCATGTGATGGCCGTAGACCTGCGTTTCGACGCCGAAGAGGCCGAGGATGAAGCTTGAAATGTTAGCAGTCCACCCCTGAAGTGGATGGGCGATCTGCTGGCGAACCGTCCCAGGCATCGGCACCACCATCAGCAGTACGATCGCCACCGGCAAAAATCGGAACAGCACCTGCTTGCCCACGACGCTGACGACGCACCCGATCAGCACCAGCACCGCGCCGGTGTG
>JBBCIV010000214.1:0-9877 GCA_037189665.1 Phycisphaerae bacterium
ATATACCTTTGCCCAAGCCCGCCCCCAACCCCGATCTCGAAACTCGCTGCAAAAATTTGCATCCAACCCTCGATCATCAACCATCCGCCCAGGTAAACGCGCTCCAGAACGGCCATCAAAGGCCGTGCAAAATGACAACCCATTTCTCAGCCAACACTTAAAACCGCCGTTGAAAGGCCGACGAATACGATCGACTTTTCATCTTCAAGCGCTTACATCCCCTTTACAAACAACATCAGGACACATCGAATTACCAAAGAACACGCCAGCACTGGCACATCTGTCGTCAGTCTGACAGGAACATCCTATCCAACCGACAAGGAACGAATCAAGCATAATGTTCGTATTTTGTTCGGATCCTGGAAACCCGTCTTGTAGTCGATGTCTTTTTATCAAGACACCTGAATATTCCGTCTCATATACTATTCCAATGTTCTGAAGAACATGGGAATAATGACGGCAGAGCAGATACACCCATCGCTGAAAACGGCGTTCGGCTTGGAGTGGCATCGATGCGGAACGGGATGCGGCGAGCGAACGCCGCGCGATGATCAATCGATCAGGCGGAAGAAACCCTTCGATTTGATCCTGCGCCATCGGACGGCGGTAACGTGACGCGTTGCTCAACATCAACGACGTACCGGCCTACACTTATTAATGATCTCGACTTTGATACCCGCAGCTCGGCGGTTTTTCCCAGACTTGTGCGAGAGCAGACCTAGCAACCCCAACTCATTGCGAAAGACGAGGGGTTGAGATGTCTGCCACCGATCGCCCGATCAACCCGCAAGCCCGCATCGGCCACGTTCATTTGAAGGTGGCCGACCTGGAGCGGGCGCTGGGATTTTATCGGGATGTGCTGGGTTTTGAGGTCACGCAAAGGTATGGCAGAAACGCGGTATTTCTGTCGGCCGGGGGATATCACCACCACATCGGACTGAACACATGGGAAAGCGCCGGTGGCAAGCCCCCGGCGGCGGGAACGACGGGGCTGTATCACGTGGCGATCCTCTACCCCACCCGCGCAGCACTGGCGGATGCGCTCAGACGGCTCATTGCGGCGGGGATCGACCTGGAAGGCGCTAGCGATCACGGCGTCAGCGAAGCGCTATACCTCCGCGACCCGGACGACAACGGCGTGGAACTCTACGTCGACCGCCCCGAATCCGCCTGGCCCCGCACGCCGGACGGCGGCCTGAACATGGTCACTCGGCCACTGGATCTGCGGGCGTTGCTAGCAGAGCCGCAGGCCTCTTAATACCTTTTTTGTCCCCGAGAATCTTCACGAATCAACGTGAACGGCGCCGGCGAAGAGCGGCCAATGCCATCGCGGAAAACGCCATCGCCAATCCGGATGGTTCCGGCACCACTTCCGCAATGCCCCAGGCGCCGCCTAGCGTGTTCGGGAAAGCGATCCACTGGCGTGTCTGGTCAGTCAGAAGAGCGACGTAGTTCGAGCCCGCCGAGGCATTTTCGGGTTGTCCGGGATACCAGTTGCGGTAATCCGACAAATCGCCCGACGACCAGACGAAAGTATCGGGCATGGCGACGTCGTTCAATCCAATCCAGTAGAGGTTGTTGAACTGACCAAACGTGTCGGCCACCCAAGCGTTCTCGGCAGCGTCATTGATGGTCACAAGATGGCCGCCCAACAATTCGGCTTCAGCTTGCGAGGCAGTCCACGACTGCCCGCGGGTTAATAGATAGTAGGAATGCCCATTGCTGGGATTGACGATCGGACCGCTCACGACCTCACCCAAGACACCTGTCACGAGAGAAAAGATAAGCGCTCCAATAATGCAGAACCGCATGGTTTTCTCCTCTTGTTATTGTGATGCGGCGATTAACGCGTCTCTCCCCCGGCCGCCGTCAGCCCCTGCTCATACACGTTGGTAACGCAAAACAACGCGCCCTGCAATACGCATCAACCCGTTTGGCCGTCGAGAGGACTCGCCACGGTGGATTCGTTTTTCACTATGGATACACTGGCATTCGCTATGCCCAAGATCACCGTTGACGGCAAGACGATCGAATGTAAGGACCGGCAGATGATCCTCCAGGCGTGTGTCGACGCCGGGATGGAAGTGCCCCACTATTGCTATCATCCAGGTCTTTCGATCGTCGCCTCCTGCCGCATCTGCCTGGCGGAGATCGAAGGCGGCCCGCCGAAGCTGGTGCCCACCTGCCAGACGCCGGTGCGCGACGGGATGGTCGTTCACATGGCCAACAGTTCCAAGGCGGTCGCGAACCAGAAGCAGGTCATGGAATACCTGCTGGTCAACCACCCGCTGGACTGCCCGGTGTGCGATCAGGCCGGCGAATGCCATCTGCAGGATTACTCGTATAAATACGGCCGCAGCGAGTCGCGGTTTGAGGAAGAAAAATACAAGAAGCCGAAGAAAGACGTCGGCCTGAACGTGTTGCTGTACAACGACCGCTGCATCATGTGCACGCGGTGCGTGCGTTTCACGCGCGAGGTCGCCGGCACGGCCGAGCTGTTCGTCGATGGCCGCGGGAGCAAGGAAGAGATCGAGATTTTCCCCGGCAAGCCGCTGAACAACAAGCTGTCGGGCAACGTGGTGGACCTGTGTCCGGTCGGAGCGCTTTTGGACAAGGATTTCCTGTTCAAACAGCGCGTCTGGTTCCTGAAAAGCGCCCCGAGCATCAGCCCTGCCGACGCCGGCGGGGAAAATATCTGGGTGCATCACAATGAAGGCGTCGTTTACCGGCTGAAGCCGCGCTACAACGACCAGGTCAACAAGTGGTGGATCAGCGACGACACTCGCTATAGCCACAAGATCGTGGCGGACGATAAGCGGCTGTTCGGCGCGCAGCGCACGCAATACGGCACGCAGGTTGATGCCCCGTTCTGGGACGCCGTCACGCAGGCCGACACCGACCTGAAGAAAATCCACAAGGAAAACGGTGACGGCAGCTTGGCAGCGATCCTCAGCCCGATGCTCGCCAGCGAAGAGGCGTATTTGCTCGGCAAATACATCCGCTCAATTGATCCGAAGGCCGTCCTCGTCCTCGGCCCGGTACCCAAGGCGGCAGAAGACGACGTCTTCAAGCACTACATCACTAAGCAGGAAACCTTCCGCATCCAGGCGGAAAAGGTGCCGAACAAGAACGGCGTCCTACAGGTCATCGAACTGCTCGGCGGCCCAACTGCGGAGTGGAGCGACATCTCCGGCAAAACCGCGCCGGCGGCCATCAAGGGCCTCTGGATCACCGGCGGCTATCACAGCAACTGGTCCGGCGCCGATGTGCCGGCAGGCATCAAGAAGCCGTATAAAGTCGTTCAGGACCTGCTCCCCAGCCCCCTCTCGCACGCGGCCGACGTCCTCCTGCCCAGCGCGGCATGGGTGGAAAAAGAGGGCTCCTGGCAGAACTACAACAAGATTAACCAGGCCTTCGCCGCCGCTTTCGCTCCGCGTGATGGTGCCGTGGCAGAGGGCGAAGTCTTCGCCAAGCTTCTTGGCCGGTCGAAGTACGACGTGAATAAGGTACGCGCCGAGATGGGCGAATCCTTCTCCTCCGTCGCCCTTCCCGCGGGCACCGAAGCCGAGGAGCCGGCGATGGAATTCGTCGAAATTTAACGGATTCGCCTATTTCCACATTCCGCAGCACCACATTTAAAGACATCCGCCTTCCAATATCGGTGTGGCGGACGATTGGTCCATCTGTCCTACCTTCACCTTCGCTGCGGGCAAATCGCCGTAACTGTTGAAAATAACTGCTTTACTCGAGACCCGAGGCGGCTAAACTCCGAACGCTCCGAGAAGGCTTCTCCCCAGTCTGGTTCGGGCACAATCCACGTCGCGCAGATGGAATTGCGTCGGCATCCAGTTTGCTGATGGAAGTCATTTTGCCGGTCCCGTAAATAACAATTTAATCAGCGGGGAAAGAAGGCGGGGCCATAGTATTTTCAGTTTTGGGAAGTCGACGACAATGCTGTTTTATTATCGTCATAAGTCGGTTCAGAGCATGCAGGTTGAAGCGATGGAGCTCCGACGGCTTCTTGCGTCGGCGGTGAGTCCGGTATTCGACCTGTCGATCGATTTTGCCCCCGCCGGCGCTCCCACAAAGCCGTCGATGGTCGCCGACGTCGGCGAAACCTTCAGCCTGCGTCCCAGCGGCCACTCCTACGGCTGGACCAAGCCTATCGCCTCCGATGCCGCCAAGCTGCGCCGCACTCCCTATTCCGCCTCGCATAATTCCTCGATCTACTTCTTCGACAACGAGTGGGAAATCGCCGTCCCGAACGGCAAATATGAGATCTTCGCCGTCTCGGGCGATCCTGCCGTCGTCGGCGTGTCGCATCACATCCTGGCCGAGAACACCACGCTGCTCCGCGCCCGCGCCACCGCTGATGCGCCGTTTGCGGATGGCTCCGTCACGGTCGACGTCGTCGATGGCAAGCTGACGCTCCGCGCCAGCAGCGCTGCCCCGCTGACGCCGATCAACTTTCTGAATGTCAAACGCATCGGCGAAGCCGAACTCAGCGACATCAGCGCCGAGACGTCCGAAAGCGCCGCCAACACCCCCTCCGCCGTCAACGGCACGCTCAGCTGGACGCGCCTCGCCGATCTGCCGGTCAAGCGGTACGAGATGCAGCGGGCCGTCTACGACGGCAAGGTCTACCTCTTCGGCGGATTCAACACCTCCGACTACAAGGCCACCCAGCGCGTGGACGTGTACGACCCGAAGACCAACAGCTACAAGCGCGTGAAGGACCTCCCCACGCTGCTCACCCATGCCCAGAGCGTCGTCTACAAAGGCGAAATCTGGCTGATCGGCGGGTTCATCGGGCATAATCCCGGCCTGCCGACGAAGGACGTCTGGATCTACAACCCCAACACCGACAGCTATCGTCGCGGCCCGAGCCTGGCCGAGGCGAACGGCGCCGGCGGGGTGGGCCTCGTGGGTAACAAGATCGTCTACTTTGGCGGCCAGAAGCGCGACCCGAAGACCGGCGCGGAAGCCGGCGACGTCAACAAGACATGGGTCATCGACCTGTCGTCCTCCAACCCGGCGTGGGTTCGCAAGAAGGACATGCCCGGCGCCCGCAATCACATGGGCAGCGCGGTCATCGACGGCAAGGTCTACGGCATCGGCGGACAGCAGCGCGACGACGAGTGGTTCAAGAATTCCGCCCGCGTCGATCGCTACGACCCCGCGACCGACACCTGGCAGCAGATGGCGAGCCTACCGGCCGGCCGAGGCCACGTGAACGAGAACATCGTCGTCGCCGAGGGCGAGATCTACCTCATCGGCGGCGCGGGCAACGTGGCGACCAAGGCCGACAGCAACGCGCGCTCCAACGTCTACAAGTACAACCCCGGCGCCAACCGCTGGACCACGCTCAACAGTGCCCCGGTCGCCCGGAAGAACGCCGCGACCGCCTACATCGACGGCAAGCTCTACCTGTTCGGCGGAGGCACCCCCGATGGGCCGCACGCCCAGGCGTACAGCGCCCAACTGCTCGACTCCTCCGGCGGCGGCCCGGTGGTCGAGGAACCGTCGCCGTCCAGCGGCGCGGGCACGATCTCGGGCTTCCTGTGGAACGATACCGATGGCGACGGCGTCGTCGATTCCGGCGAAGGCCGTACCGGCGCGCGCACCGTCTTCCTCGACGCCAACCAGAACGGCAAGCTCGACGCAGGCGAAAAGCAGGTCAACTCCGACGCCAACGGCAACTACAAGTTCACCGGCCTCGCCGCCGGCACGTACTACGCCACGCGCGTCTTCCCCGCCGGCTATCGGCTGAGCAATTCCTCGACTGGCTATATCACGATTATCGTGAATCCGGGACAGAACGTCATCGGCGCCAACCTCGGCACCACCGACAAGCCGCCGTCCACGTCGACCCCGACGACACCTCCGCCCAGCACCGGCGGAAACGGTTCGATCGCCGGCTTCCTGTGGAACGACAGCGACGCCGACGGCGTGGTCGACTCCGGCGAAGGCCGCACCGGATCCCGCGCCGTCTTCCTCGACGCCAACCGCAACGGCAAGCTCGACGCAGGCGAGATCAGCACCACGTCCGACGCGCAGGGCAACTACAAGTTCAGCAATCTCGCCGCCGGCACGTACTACGCCACCCGCGTATTCCCGGCCGGCTACCGCCTGAGCAACAACACCAGCGGCTACGTGACCGTGACGGTCGGCGCCGGCCAGAACGTGACCGGCATCAACCTCGGCACCACCGACCGCACGCCCACCACGCCTCCGACAACGCCAACTCCAACGCCAACCGCCGCGTGGTTCAGCGCCGCGTCGCTGCCGGCCAAGCTTGGCGAAACCAGCGGCGGGCTCATCGGCAGCAAGCTGTACGTCATCGGCGATGGCAGCTCGCGCGTCTACGCGTACGACTACAACTCGAATAAGTGGTCAACGCTGGCGGCACGCCCCTATCCCGCGAAGGACCAGCTTGCCGAAGTCGTCGGCGGAAAGCTCTACGTCTTCGGCGGCGTGAAGTACGCCAGTTCAGGCCAGCAGGTGATGAGCAACGCGCAGGTCTACGATCCCGCGACCAACGCCTGGGCCACGCTGAAGAGCCTGCCCTACGCAGTCGCCGCGGCGCAGACCGCCGTGATCAACGGCATGATCTACATCGCCGGCGGCTTCACCACGGGCAACGTCACCACTGATCGAATGGTGCGCTATAACCCGACGACGAACACGTACACCGAGCTGGCGTCCACGCCGCGCAAGGTCGATTCCGGCGCCTCGGGCACCGACGGCAAGAAGCTCTACATCTTCGGCGGCCGCGATGTCGGCGATACGCCGGGCAACGGGTACAAGCAAACGTTCGTCTACGATCCGGCGACCAACAAGTGGACCACCGCCAGCCCGCTGCCCGTCGGCAGAGGCGGCGTCAGCAAGGCTCCGTTCGTCAACGGCGAGTTCTACGTCATCGGCGGCGAAACCGCGTCGAACTACGGCGAAACCGGCTCCGACGGCGTTTACGATCGGGTCGATATTTATAATCCCACCACCAACACCTGGCGCACCGGCCCGAACATCCCGACCGACCGCCACGGCATGGCTCCGATCGCCATCGGCTCACAAATCTTCGTTGCCGGCGGCGGCACGGTGCAGGGCAAGAGCGAGAGCAGCGTGGTCGAATACCTGAAGATTTCCTGACCGCACTGGCGCTATCGTTAAGGCCGATTGTCGTGATGACGAGAATTTCTCGGCCGAAATTGATTAGTTTTTCCTTCCCCCGGCCCGAAGAATCGGTTATCGAGCTCGCCGCTTGCCTTGAAGGACCTCGTCGTTGTTCCTCTTGTTGTCAATTTGGAGAAAGCACGCATGAAGCGTTCAGCATCCCTGTCATCCCGCCGTGCCCTTGTGGAGGGACTCGAGTCGCGCCAACTGCTCGCCGGCACGTTCGTCGAACAGAACGGCCTGCTGATGGTGGAAGTGGAGTCCGAGTCGACCAACGGGTGGACGCGCGTCACCAGCCCCGGCGGATACACGGGCTCGGCGGCGTATCAGTGGAACGGCCCGGATCACTTCAAGAACGGCGGCACCGCGATCCTGAAGTACGACTTCAAGATCAACAATGCCGGCAATTACAACTTCAAGCTCCGCAGCTACAACGTCACCAACGACGCCAAGGAGTTCAACGACATCTGGGTCCGCATTGACGGCGGCAAGTGGGAGAAGGTCTTCCAGAGCCGCAACAAGCAGTGGACTTGGTTCACGCGGCGCGAGGTCAGCCACGGCGTGTACGACAACGAGTGGACGGTCAACCTCGGCGCCGGCAACCACAAGATCGAGATCTCGGCCCGCTCGAACAAGTTCATCATCGACCGCTTTGCGCTGCACAAGTCGGGGGTGGCGTTCGAGAGCACCTCGATCCCGCAAAGTTCCACCACCAGCGGCGGCGGCACCGCGAACCCGCCTCCGACGACTCCGCCGCCAGCAAGCGGCAGTGGCTCGATCGCCGGCTATCTGTTCAACGACAGCAACGCCGACGGCGTGCAGAACGGCAACGAAGGCCGCACCGGCTCGCGCACCGTCTTTCTCGACGCGAACCGCAACGGCAAGCTCGATTCGGGCGAACGTTCGACGACGTCCGATGCGCAGGGCAACTATAAGTTCAGCAACCTGCCGATCGGCACGTACTACGCGACGCGCGTCTTCCCCAGCGGTTTCAAGCTGAGCAACAACAGCGTTGGCTACGTCACCGTGAACGTCGCCTCGGGCCAGAACGTGACGGGCATCAACCTCGGCACCACCGACGGCAAGCCCACCACGCCCACCAACCCGCCGCCTGCCAGCGGCACGGGTAAGATCAGCGGTTTCCTGTGGAACGACACCAACGCCAACGGCAAGCTTGACGGCAGCGAGGGCCGCACCGGCTCGCGCACCGTCTTCCTCGATGCCAACCGCAACGGCAAGCTCGACGCAGGCGAGATCAGCACCACGTCCGACGCGCAGGGCAACTACAGCTTCAACGGCCTGAGCTACGGCGCCTATTACGTCAGCCGTGTGTTCCCCAGCGGCTACAAGCTGAGCAACAACAACGCCGGCCACGTGTCGGTGACGCTCAGCGCCAGCACGCCGAACATCGCGGTGAACCTCGGCACGCGAAACGCCTGATCTCACGATCGACGCGACGTTCGCAATGAAATTCGCAATGAACAATCAGCCCCGGACGTTTCGGCGTCCGGGGCTGATTGCGTTTTCCGATCCGGCCATAACGTGGCCGTACAACCTTACAGCGATTTCACCTTCAGCGTGCCGTTCGACTCGTCAAGCGTCGTGTACGCGTACGATCCGTTGCGGTACGCATAGTGAATTTCGCGCCCGCCCGAACCGAGGTCGGCCATGTTCCACGTGCCGCCGGCGATCTTATTGCTGGCGAGGAAGAAAGCCTTGTTGTTCGTGCCGTCGAAGAAGAAGACGCGCGGCCGGTTGTTGTCAATGAACAATTTGCTGTAGAGGCCCTGGCGCTTCTTGCTCGCGATCACCGTGCTTGACCAAAGCGTCCGCTCGATCCCGCCGGTGTCGTACGCATAGCGAAGCTGGCCCTTGCCGGCGTCGTAATACGTGGCGACGCCCTTGTAGCGGTCGGTCGCGCTGCCGCTGTCATACCAGTTCAGCGAGATATACCCGCCGGCGATGGTCATCGAGCGATCGACGGTCTCATAGCGCCAGCCGGCCTGGTATTGGATGGCCCACTTCACGTCCATGTTGGTCGTGTCCTCGTAGGCGATCGCGAACTTGCTCGCGGTAGGACGGTTCGGATCGAGCTGGATTGACGGGAAGCGTCCGACGTCGCCGGCGCTATCGACGGTCTGGATCACCCAGCCGCCGACGTCCTGAATCGCCATGCGGAGGTCGCCGCGAGTCTTGTTGTAGTAGGCGATGACCGGCCCGCCGTTGCGACTGAAGACCAGCGAGGGGTAACCGCCGGTCGAACCGGGAACATCGACGACGTAAACTTCCCACGTATTGGTTTCGGGCGAGAGGTACGCGTAGCGCAGATCGCCGTTGATCGCATCCTGGTACGCCACGCCCGGCCGGCCGTAGCGGTCGATTTCGATGTCGGCGTTGTAGCCGCAGTAATCGTCATCGTCGATGATCTGCACCGTGCTCCACACGCCGTTGGTGTTGCGGACGGCGTACTTCAGATTGCGTTCGTCACGATCGTAGAACACGTGGTGCAGCCGCCCGGCCGAATCATAGGCGACGTCATTGAACGTGCCGCGCGACGTCGCCTGGCTGTCCAACCGCTGCACCGCCGGCGGGGAGAAGGTGATGTTCGTCCCGTTGACGTTGATGACCGCCGACTGGCCGAATGTCGTCGGCGCCGTCACCCATGATGCGTTGGCCGTGGCGCTGGCGGCGCTGCCGGAGTGGG
>JBBCIV010000215.1:0-2760 GCA_037189665.1 Phycisphaerae bacterium
TCTGACGTCGCCGAGTCGTCCGGCCGCATGCGGAACCGCACCACGCCGCCGGTCATCGGGCTTTGCACGGCTTCCTGCAATTCCGGCAGGTCAAGCGAATGCAGCCGATCGAGCCCGAACCGCGTCACCGCATCGATCTCCGCCAACCGCTCCGCCGGCAGGGGGGCGAGCAAGCGCAGCTCGTTTCGCTCCTGCGGGTGCGCCAGCACAATGCCGTCCTGATCGACCAGCATTGCATAGCCGTCTGCGCCAACGCGTACACGATTAACAATTTCGCGCACACGTGATCCCTGCAGCTTCAGCGCCACCACGCCGACGACGTTTCCCTCGTTCCACACCGGCGCCGCGAAGAACACGCCTGGCTCGCCGGTCACCTTGCCCACCAGCCAATGCGACGCGTTCGCCTCGCCCGCGCGAGCAAGGCGGTAATATTCACGGAAATTCAGGTCCTGGCCGACGTTCAGCGCATTGGTGCTGGCGATGCCGATGCCGCGCTCGTCGGTGATGAAGATCTGCGAGTAGCTGCGGTGCGATTCGACCACGCCGTCAAGCAGATGCTGGACCTGCCGTTGCAGTCGGGAGCGATCGGCCTCGCTCGCGCAATATTGCTGCACGGCGGGATCGAGTGCGACGATTTGTGCCGTTCGAAGGGTGTCGTACATCAACTGGTCGAGTTGCGACGCCGTCACCCGCGCCAGCAGCCGCACGTTCTGCTCCCCCGCCTTCTGCAGCTCCCGGCGGCTTTCCAGCGAGGCCAGAAGCATCGCGATGCCCATCGGAACCAGAGACGCGAACGCCAGATCCAACAGGATCTTGATGCGCAGCGATCGGAACATCGGCTAACCCTCCCGCGTGCCCTATTCTATCCACCCGATTGCATGAGGAGGGCGACGATCTACAATCTCCCCCTTTTGCAGGGATGCTCGCCCGGCCGCCACCCGTGACCCAACGACTTCAAAATCCGCCTGCCGTTACGCCAGACGTCGATCCCTTAAGCGACCTCACCGGAAAACCCCTTCGCCGGGCGATGTCCATCGTGACCATCGCCTGGCTGTTCGGCGCGATCTGGATGCACGCCCTCGCCGGGGCGCCGCTGACCCTGTTCGCCAAGGCGATGGGTGCGACGGAGTTCGAGTTCGGCCTCCTCTCGGCGATGCCGTTCGCGGCGGCGCTGCTATCGCTGCCCGCCAGCGTGTTGACCGACCGCAGTGGCAGACGAAAGGCGATCTTCCTCTTCTCGCTCTACTGCAACCGGCTGCTGTGGATCGTGATCGCGGTCGTGCCGACGTGGCTGATCGTCCGATACGGGGCGAATTACGCGCCGCTGGCGGTCTTCTGCTTCCTTGCACTGACGTTTTTGATGCACGCCGGCCAGGCCGTTGGCAGCCCGGCCTGGGTGAGCTGGATGGCCGACGTCGTCCCCGACCGCGTTCGCGGCCGATACTTCGCCCGCCGGCGACAGTGGGGCATTCTCACCGCCATCCCCGCGGCGCTGGCGGCGGGGTGGGTGCTTGATCACTACCGCTCCGGTGCTGCGGACAACGCCACGCTCATGATCGTCTGCGGCGCGATCTTCATCGTCGCCGCGCTGTTCGGCCTGGTGGACATCGCGCTGTTCCACTTCGTGCCGCACGCATCGCATCCCAAGCCGCGACAGCCGCTGTCGCGCATGCTGCTGCACCCGCTGAAGAACGGGCGATTCGTCTGGTTCAGCGCGTGTACCGCGATCCTGTGGTTTGCGGTGGCGGGGCAGGCGCAGTTCGTGAGCAAGTATCTGATCGAACACCTGAAGATCAGCAGCACCGAAGTGCAGATGATCGTGCTGGTGACGCCGCTCTTGACCCAACTGTTCGTCCTGCCGATCTGGGGCAAGGCGATCGACCGCTTCGGCAAGAAGCCCGCCATGCTGGCGGCGGTGCTGGGGATCGTGCCGGTCGGCGCTGGGTGGGTGCTGATGAACAGCGGCCAGACGTGGCTGGGCTACGTGCTGGCGTGCTTCGGCGCGGCGTGGTGGACGGGCGTGGAAGTCGCGAACTTCAACCTCGTGCTCGAGCTGAGCGGCACCGACCGCGACGGCAAGGAGGGCGGCAGCGCGTACATGGCGATCAACGCCGTGATCGTGAACGTCGCGGGCATGATCGGCGGGATTTTCTACGGGCTGATCGCGGAATACCTGGTGCACTTCAGCTACGACGTGGGCATTCCCGGATTGCAGCCGTTGTCGTTCTACGAAGTGCTGTTCGCGATCAGCGCGGTGCTGCGCTTCGCGGCATTCCTGCCGCTATTACGCGTCCAGGAACCCGAGGCCCGTCCCACCGTGGACCTGCTGCGCTTCATGGCGGGCAACCTCTACAACAACGTCGCCGGCGCCGTGCTCCTCCCCGCCCGCCTCATCCGCCGTGACGACGGCCATGCCGAGGACGAATAAACACGTTTGTTCGGCCTGCCTTGGTGGCTAAACGTCGAAACACTGGCCAGCGCGTTGTTTTTCGGTTACCATCCTTCCCTCCACATGGAGAGGTGGCCGAGTGGCTTAAGGCGACGGTTTGCTAAACCGTTGTACGGATTTATACCCGTACCGGGGGTTCGAATCCCCCCTTCTCCGCTAAAGAGAACATGGGACGAGTTTCTCCAGCACACATCGAACCGGCCAACGCCGGTTCGATGTGTTGATGGACAAATGGGCCATGATTCTCAACGATTTTCCACGCTCCGCGTGGCTCGTATTGCACCCGACGGGTTGAGAGCATTAGGTTCGAA
>JBBCIV010000216.1:0-6158 GCA_037189665.1 Phycisphaerae bacterium
ATGCGCGCGCTATCGTTGTTTCGCGGGCTTCGTCGGATCGGGCTTGGCGGCCTGCATGAAGGCGGAATCGCGTTCGCGGCATCCGCGGCACGAGCCGCAGGAGTCGGCGTGTTCTTCGATGCAGCTCCACGTGCGGTCGAGCGGCGCGTTCACCTGGAAGCCCAGGTCGATCACCTGCCACGCCTCCAGTTCCAGCAGCGGCGCCTGCAATTCCAGTTCCGGCCGGCCGAGCGTGAGTTGGAACATCTCGTTCCAGATCTGGATGAACTCGGTCGCCTGCGCCAGTTCGTCGGTCGACGGGCCAATGCGAAGCCCGCAGTAGATCGCCGACGCCTCGTACGCCACCGCCAGGGAGAGCGCCGTCCCCACCAGCGGGACAAGCTGTCGAAGCTGCGGCAGGATCGGAGCCGCGATGCGCGGGTCATTGCTCACGCTGCCGGCCAGCGTCTTGTCCTGCGACAGCGTCAGGTACGGCATCGCGATCGTGTGCTCGCGGAACGGCTTGAACAGTCCGACCTGCGCGTCGTACATCGCCTTGCGGCGCGTCGGCGGATCGTGCCGGACGACCTCGGCGTGCATGAGGATCGGCCGATACTTCTGCGCCGCCAGCGAGGCGGCGACGGCGGAGTTGATCGATCCGTTGCTCAGGACGATTGCGAGGTCTTTGGCCATGTCGGTCGCTCACTCTACCTGCAAGATCACCTTCAGCACATCGTTCCGCCTGGCGACGTCCAGCGCCTCGACGCCCTGCTCGAGCTTCATGCGACGCGAGATCAGGCCGATGACGTCCACGCCCTTGTCCGCCAGCGCGTGGATCGCCTCCCGGAACGGCCCGCAACGGCTGCCGATGACCGAGATTTCGTCGATCACCACCGGCGCCAGGTTCAGCGGTTTGCCCTGGGCAACGGTGCTCTTGAGCACCACCGTCCCCCGCGGCCGGACGATCTGCGTCGCCAGTTCGAAACCTGCCGCCGAGCCCGTGCAATCGACCACCACGTCCTGATCGTGGCGCGGCGCGATATCGCTCAGCAACCGTGAGCGAATCTGCCACTTTTCCAACAACGCCAACTTCTGCGGGTGCCTGCCGATCACGCGCACCGGACAGCCGACGTTGCGCAGCACCTGTGCCACCAGCAGCCCGAGTCGCCCGTCGCCAAGGACCGTCACCCACGTGCGATTGTCGATCCGCACCTGCTTCAGCACCTGAAACGCCGCCGCCAACGGCTCGATGAAAACGGCGGAGTCGTCGTCGATCGTATCGGGAACGGCGTGACAGTTATTGGCGGGAAGGCGCACGTATTCCGCGAACGCCCCGTCGTGGTTCGCGATGCCGAGCACGGTTCTGTTGCGGCAGTGGTTCGACAACCCCGACAGGCACATATCGCACCGGCCGCACACGCAGTTGATCTCGCCAACCACGCGCTGGCCGACCAGCTTTTTATCCGGAGACGACACCACCGTGCCGACAAACTCGTGTCCCAGCACGCCCTTGTAGTCCATGTAGCCGCGGGTGATCTCGATATCGGTGGAACAGACGCCGGCCTGGTGAACCTTGATCAGCGTATCGCCCAGTTCGAGCGCGGGCTCGGCCCGGCGGGCGTCGAAACGGAGCGATTGGTCGAAGACGAGCGCTTTCATGATGGTGGCTGAGCACGGAGTGACAAGTGCTGAGGACTGAGCGCAAAACGCTCTGCTCAGTCCCAGCACTTGTCACTCAGCACTTTTCCATTTCTACCCAAGCGGCTTGGCCGGGCCGGTGACGAAGTTCAGCCACGCGGTTTGATCGTACCGCTGATCGCCGCCGGTCATGTATCGCAACGACTGACGTGCCTGCCAGGCGATGCCAAAGTCGCGGTCGCTCAACGTGTTGATGAGCGTTCGCGCCACTTCCAGCGAGCGGTAATGCCGCAGCGCGTCGGCCGCAGCAATGCGGACGTCCACGCTCTCGGCGGCATTATTCAACAGCTTGATCAACGCCGGAATCGACTGCTCGTTCGGCACGTTCGACAGCGCCTTGGCGGCCTCAAGCCGGACGGCCATGCTGTCGTCGGACAGGCCGTTCACGAACACCTTGCCCGCCGAGTCGTCGCGCGAGCGATTCAGGGCACGGATGGCGGCGGCGCGGACGCCCGGATCGCGATCGAACTCGGCGATCTGCTGGTAGCGATCGGTATACGGCGCCTGCTTGCCGAAGCTGCGGTCGACCAGGTTGTTGATGCCGTCACGCCGGCGATCCGGGTGCGAATCTTCCATCTCGATGGCGGCATTTTGAGCGGTTTTTCCGGTGCCCATTTCCGTCAATCGGCGTGGGAAATCGATGAAGATTTCGCGGGCCAGCGCGCTGGGCGTCGACAGGTCGGCCTCGGCGGGCACGGTGGTGGGCTTGGGGGGAGGCGGGGGCGGCAGCGCGTCATCGTCGTCGTCGTACGCGAACATCGCGCACCCGCCGTTGAGCATCACGCTGCCCGACAGGCTCACGAGCAGCAAAAGCGTTTTGGCATCCAGCAGCTTCATCAAGTTTTCCTCTACCGGCCAACCTAGGCCGACACACGAACGGGCGTTTGTTGCTCACCAAGGCCGTACAACGTTTCAGGCGACACCAGCGCCGGCGGATCGACCGCGAACCCGAGAAATCGCGGCGCGAGCCGCGCGAAACGCTCGGGATCATCCGTCACGAACGCCGACAGCCGGTCGCGATCGTCCCTTGCGTTGGCGATCGCGAGAACGTCGGCGTTCTCCAGACGCGCGGCGACATCTTCGGCGCACCGCTCGGCCGAGTCAATCACGGCTACGCCGTCGCCGACGATCTTTCGAATCGCAGGCTTCAACAACGGATAGTGCGTGCAGCCGAGCACCAGCGCATCGATGCCGCGGTCGATCAGCGGCCGAAGATATTGCCGCAATGCCAGGTCGATGAGCGGATCGTCGTTGGTCCGACCTTCCTCGATCATCGGCACCAGCAGCGCGGTCGGCCGGAGGAGGACGCGCGCCCGATGACGACGGCGTTGAATGGCGATCTGGTAAGCCTGAGATCGAACCGTAGCCTCGGTGGCGATAACGCCGATGATCGCGTCCGCCTTGCTCGTAGAACCGGCGGCCGCGCGGGCGCCAGGGTCGATCACACCCGATACCGCCAGCGGCGCAAACGGCCGTCGAACCGTCGGTAAAGCCAGTGCCGAAGCCGTGTTGCACGCGATGACCACATGCTTTGGGTCAAACCGCTGCCCCCAGCGAATAATCTGCTCGACGTAATGTGAAATGGTCTGCTTCGTCTTGGAACCGTAAGGCAGGCGAGCGGTGTCGCCAAAATAGACGATTCGCTCGCCGGGCAGGCGGCTGAGAAGCGCGCGGACGACCGTTAATCCACCCAATCCACTATCGAGAACAAAGATGGGATCATCGCGCCGACGCACCCTATCATTATCGGACGTCCCATGAAGATTACTTGACAACAATTCGGATCGGCCGAACACTGGTCAATCCCGGGGTGTACAAGGAGTTAAGATTATGTCCACACTGAACGGCAAGCGGATCCTGATGGTTGACGACGACCAGGATATCCTCACAACGATGCAGGCGGCGTTCGAGCCCCTGGGTCCGACGATCGAGACGGCGAACAACGGCAACAAGGCGGTGGAACTGGCGGAAAAGAATCCGCCCGACCTCATCATCCTCGACATGATGCTGCCCGGCCGCAGCGGTTTTCTTGTGCTCGAGAAAATCCAGGCCGAAAAGAACAAGGCGAAAAAGCCTCGCAACAGCCCGCCGCATGTGATCATGATCACCGGCAATCAGGGGTCGCGCCACAAGATGTACGCCGAGACGCTCGGCGCCAGCGAGTATTTCATCAAGCCGGTGAAGCTCGACAAGCTCATCGCGACCGCCGAACGCCTGCTCGGCCCGGCGCCTGCGGCGACCTGATCGCGCCCCCCGCCGCTCTCCCACACGCGACCTCCGCTTCACGCCAAGTTCATGGCGTGTAGCGGAGGTCGCGGCATTTTCGGACGATTTTCATGATTTATTGGGCGAGGGCACATTGTCGCAGCCCCCTGATGGATCGCCCCAATTTAAGGAATTCGATGGCCGTAAGCATCAACCCTGACGCGAACAATTCAATCAGAAAAATCAGGCGAGAATTGCGGATCAGTCCACATGCGCAGGCAAAATCCTCCTCACAACGATGATCCGCACGCGGAGCTTACGCGATCAAAATTTTTACTTTTTCGGCTATTTCAGGGTTGCCAGTTGAAAAATTGCGCATAGAAGTATGCCCACAGTTCACGTGACGGCGTGAATGGGTCGTCCGCGAGAGTCCCAAGCTCAAAACGGTCGGCCGGAAGGATTCGAGGACAAAGAAGGGATTGAGTGCACCGTCCCTGCCAAAGAAAAGTGTGAAGGCTCCGGCAATGAGCAAGTCGTACTGCCGGCAACCGAAACACCCCCACATTCTTGTGGTGTCCGTTCGCGACATCACACGGCCGAAGACCGGCTTCCCTGACGGTCGGGCCGAACAGAAAACGCGGGCCGCGCTCTGCCTATCGAGCGGCTTGCCGAAGCGAGATCTCACCGAGATCTCAACATCGTGTTGACGTCGATCGGTCTGGTGACGGGTCGGCTTGCCCGCGAGTCGGAAGATTCGCTGACGAGCACGTCGTCCTCCCGGTCCCCAATCGCGGGGGTCGGCAGCAGGTGGATCGACACGAGTGTTGACTGTGCGGCATCAAGTTGTATCGAGCCGCTTCGGAGTACCTAAATATATGTTGAACCGCATTAAGCAGTTCTTCACCCCTGCTGCGCCTTCACCTGTAAGCTCAGCCACCTCCGCAGTAATCGAGAACCTTGAAGGCCGCACCCTGCTGGCCGCCTCTTTCGACCTTGGCATCAACATCAACGACGCTTCGTCCGCCACCATGAACAAGGCGATCCCGAAGCTCAAAGCCTTGGGCGTAAAATCTGTTCGCATCTGGATCGGCACCGATTTCAAATCCAAAAGCTGGGAAGGCCCGATGCAGCGATGCGTCGACTACGCCAAGGCCGGATTTGACGTCATGGCTGCGGTCGTGCCGAAGAACGGCGTTGTGCCGAGCACGGCGAACGTCACCAGCTGGTTCCAGTGGGCGATGGGCACGGCCCTCAAGGGCGCGGTCGATCGCTGGCAGGTGGGCAACGAACCCGATCACGATCAATATTGGCGCGGCTCGCCGGTGTCGTACGTTACCGCCCTGCTGAAGCCCGCCTCGGCGGTTCTGAAGGCCCAGGGCGAAGCCGTCGTTTCCGCCGGCCCGAGCTGGAATCCCAAGGACGTGCAGAACATGATCGACGCCGGAATGCTCGGCATGGTCGATTACGTCGGCTACCACCCCTACGCCACGCAGGGACTTTATAAGACCCGCCTCGCGGACATCCAGAAGGTCGTCGCCGGCCGCAAGCCGCTGTTGGCGAGCGAGTGGAACATCCGCGGTCTCGAGGGCAACAAGACCTCGTGGGCCAACGCCGTGAAGGAGGCCTACCCCTATATCAAGGGCACCTTCGCCATCAACTATTACTTCGCGCTCGTGGAGAAGAGCTCCACCCGCGCGGGTCCGGCGGGCCTCATTACCTCGTCGGGCGGCACGACCCAGTTCTACAACGCCTTGGCGGCCGCCAAAGGTCAGACCGCAACCATTCCGTCAACGACGCCCGCAACGCCTGCCACCGGCAACACGCCGGCGTCGGCAGCCGTCGCCCCGAAGCTCAGCGCGTTCCAGTTATTGGACGCCAAGACGGGCAAGGTGCTCAGCGGCTTCTCGAACATCACCGCCTCGACGACGATCAAGCTGTCGTCCCTCTCGACGCGCAACATCCTCCTCGCGGCGGTCGGCAACAGCGGCGTGCAAAGCGTGAAGCTGACGGCGTTCGGAAAAACCAATATCGAGAACGAGGCCCCGTACAACACTGCGACGTGGGCCGCCAAGGCCGGCAGTTACGCGGTCAAGGCCACCGCCTACTCTCAGGACAAGGCCGCCGGCACGGTCGGCAATACGTTGAGCATCACGCTGAAGTTCGTGTGATCTCTTATGGGACGTTCACGCGTGCTTCGAGCCTGTTGTACAAGCGTGCGATGAACGTCAAACCGGATTTATAGAATCGCTGCGTTTGCGGCTGACCTTGGTCGGGGG
>JBBCIV010000217.1:0-29694 GCA_037189665.1 Phycisphaerae bacterium
TCACGCCATCGCACGTTCGGCGCCGCTCGATTTGTCATGGGGAGGCTCGTTTCCTAGGATACGGGCCTTCGATGAGCGTTTCTCTTTCCCATCTCGTGCTTCCCGATGCTCCCAGAGGCCCGCGCAAGCCGTCGTGGCTGAAGATGCGGATGCCCGGCGGCGAGGGGTACGCGACGCTCAAGAAGCTGGTGGACGACAACCGGCTACACACCGTCTGTCAGTCCGCCAAGTGCCCGAACATCGGCGAATGCTGGTCGGCAGGCACGGCGACGCTGATGATCCTGGGTGACGTCTGCACGCGGTCGTGCGGCTTCTGCCACATCGCGACGGGCCGGCCGCCTGAACTGGATCTGGACGAGCCGCGCCGCGTAGGCGAGGCGGTGGCGGTGATGAGCCTCGGCCACGTCGTCATCACCAGCGTCAACCGCGACGAACTCCCCGACGGAGGGGCGGAAATCTGGGCGGAAACCATCCGGCAGATCCGCAAGCAGTCGCCAGGCACGAGCATCGAAGTGCTCATCCCCGATTTCTGCGGCGACTGGAACGCGCTCCAGCTCGTCCTCGACGAAAAGCCCGAAATCCTCGCCCACAACATCGAATCCGTGCCCAGCCAGTATTACCGCGTCCGCCCGCAGGCGAAGTACCGCCGGTCGCTTGACCTGCTCCAGATCGCCAAACAGCAGGGCCTGACCAGCAAGACCGGCATGATGCTCGGCATCGGCGAGAAGGAACACGAGATCGATTCCGTGCTCGACGACCTCGTCGGCATCGGCTGCGACATCCTCACGCTCGGCCAATACCTCCAGCCGACGCCGAAGCACCTGCCCGTCGATCGATGGGTGACGCCCGACGAGTTCAACCACTGGAAGCACCACGGCGAAGCAAAGGGCCTGCGCCACATCGAATCCGGCCCGCTCGTCCGCTCGAGCTACCACGCCGAAAAACAGGTCCACGCCCACGCGGCAGTGTGATCCTCCAGAATCTCAAAATTTCCCCAATTTTTGGCAGACGATGCGGAATGGGGATGATATAAGTTAGTATTATGTTTGGGGTTCGCAGAGGGGGCGACAGGGGCGGTAATTTGCCACGCCCGGGAGGCACGGTGGGGGGGGTGTTGTAAATGCTTTCAAAACTATTTTTTACGTAATAGAAAAACAGAAAAATCACGGGCCTCGCCCAAATCGCCACGCCGTTCTGATTGGCGATCCATCTTTCACAAAAGCAAAGCGGCCTTGTCAGCGGGGAAAACTTCGATTCCTTTTCAAAAATCGCCAATTCCACGTCCCAATCGATGAAAAGTACGCACCGCCTCTTGCCATTTACGGAGAATAAAGGATCATTTGGTCTGTTTTAAAAACGAGGACGTTTACCATGCAGACCACCGACCTTGCTCACGACGTGCTTCGCCAGGAACGCCAGCCGCTGGATGCGCTGTTCGCGCCGCAGTCGGTGGCGTTGATCGGCGCGACGGAGACCGCCGGCTCGGTCGGGCGCACGTTGCTGTGGAACCTGATGAGCAACCCGTTCGGCGGGACGATCTATCCGGTCAACCCGAAGCGGCCTTCGGTGCTGGGCATCAAGGCGTATCCGACGGTGAAGGACATCCCCGCGAACGTCGATCTGGCGGTCATCTGCACGCCGGCGGCGACCGTGCCGGGGCTGGTCGGGCAGTGCGCCGAGGCGGGCGTGAAGGGCGCGATCGTCATCTCGGCGGGCTTCAAGGAACTGGGCGCGCCCGGCGAGGCGCTCGAACACCAGATCGCCGAGCAGGCGCGAAAAAGCCGCATGCGCATCATCGGCCCGAATTGCCTGGGCCTCATGAACCCGCTCACCGGCCTGAACGCCACGTTCGCCAAGGGCATGGCCAAGCCGGGTCGCGTGGCGTTCATCTCGCAATCGGGCGCGCTCTGTACGGCGGTGCTCGACTGGAGCTTCCGCGAGCAGGTGGGGTTCAGCGCGTTCGTGTCGGTCGGATCGATGCTCGACGTCAGTTGGGGCGACCTCATCGATTACCTCGGCAACGACCCGCGCACGCAGTCGATCCTCATCTACATGGAGACCATCGGCGACGCCCGGCGGTTCCTGAGCGCGGCGCGCGAGGTGGCGCTGAATAAGCCGATCATCGTGATCAAGCCCGGCCGGTCCGAAGCCGCGGCAAAGGCGGCGGCGAGCCATACGGGGTCGATGACGGGGTCAGACGACGTGCTCGACGCCGCGTTCCAGCGCGTGGGCGTGCTGCGGGTGAACAATATTGCGGACCTGTTTTACATGGCCGAGGTGCTCAGCAGGCAGCCTCGGCCGAAGGGCAAGCGGCTGTCGATCATCACCAACGCGGGCGGGCCCGGCGTGCTGGCGACCGACGCGCTGATCACCAACGGCGGGGAGATGACGCCCATCTCGCCAGAGACGATCCAGCAGCTCAACACGTTTCTCCCGTCGGCGTGGAGCCATAACAACCCGATCGACGTGCTCGGCGACGCCGGCGCCGATCGCTATGCCAAGACGCTGGAAGTGGCCGCCAAGGACCCGAACGCCGACGGGCTGCTGGTCATCCTCACGCCGCAGGACATGACCGAATCGACCAAGACCGCGGAACTGCTCAAGCAGTATGCCAAGATCGACGACAAGCCCGTCCTTGCCAGCTGGATGGGCGGCGAAGACGTCGCCGCCGGCGAGGCGATTTTGAACGCCGCGGGCATTCCGACGTTCTCCTATCCCGATACCGCAGCCCGCATGTTCACGTACATGCACAAGTACGCGGACAACCTGCGCCTGCTCTACGAAACCCCCACGCTCGACGGCGACTTCGAGCCCGACCACGCCGCCGCCAAATCGATCATCGACGCGGCGCTGGCATCAGGCCGCACGTTGCTGGACGAGTACGAGTCGAAGCGCGTGCTGGCGGCGTACGGCATCCAGGCGTCGCCGACGATGGTTGCGCCCAATGCCGACGAAGCCGTGACGCTGGCGAACAAACTCGGCTACCCGGCGGTGCTCAAGATCCATTCGCACATCATCACCCACAAGACCGACGTCGGCGGCGTGAAGCTGAACCTGAAGGACGAGGCCGAAGTGCGCCGCGCGTTCGACGAGATCAAGGCCAGCGTCGCCAGGCACGCCGGCGATCAGGCGGAGGCGGCGTTCCTCGGCGTGACGGTGCAGCCAATGGTAAAGCTTCAGGACGCGTACGAGATCATCCTCGGCTCATCGATCGATCCGCAGTTTGGCCCGGTGATGCTGTTCGGCATGGGCGGGCAACTGGTCGAGGTGTTCAAGGACAGCGCGCTGGCGCTGCCGCCGCTGAACGGCACGCTGGCGCGGCGGATGATGGAGAAGACCAGGATCTACAAGGCGCTCCTCGGCGTGCGCGGCCGGCCTGCGGTGAACCTGGATCAGCTTGCGTCGATCATGGTGCGATTCAGCCAGCTCGTGACGCAGCAGCCGCGCATCGCGGAATTGGACATCAATCCGCTGCTGGTCTCGCATCGCGGCATGATCGCGCTGGATGCCCGCGTGCTGCTGCACCCGCGCGACATCGCGGACGACAAGCTTCCGCGCACCGCCATTCGCCCATACCCGACGCAGTACGCCAAGCCGTTCAAAACGCAGAAGGGCGTGGACGTCGTCATTCGCCCGATTCGCCCGGAAGACGAGCCGCTGATGGTCGATTTCCACGGGGCGCTGTCGGAGCGGTCAGTGCGGTTCCGCTACTTCCACGCGATGAAGCTGTCGCAGCGCACGGCCCACGAACGGCTTACGCGAGTCTGTTTCAACGACTACGACCGCGAGATGGCGCTGGTGGCCGATTACCGCGACGAAACCGGCAAGCACCACATCGTCGGCGTCGGCCGACTGAGCCGCGTGCCGGACGACAGCGAGGCGGAGTTCGCGATCCTGATCACCGACCAGTGGCAGGCCCAGGGGCTTGGCACGGAATTGCTCCGCCGGATGATCGACATCGCCCGTCAGGAGGGCATCCGCGCGGTGACGGCGGACATCCTCAGCGAGAACGCGGAGATGCAGAGGATGTGCCATCGCCTTGGCTTCACGCTTACGCGTGACGATGAGGCGGGCACGACCAAGGCGCACATTTTTACGCACTGAGGTGTTGATCCGCGTAACTTCCGGCCGGCAAACGGGTTGGCCGGGCCGAGGCCGCTTCCGAACGTGCGCCGCGCCGAAAAAAGGGCTGCGCGTCGATAAAAAAACGTTGTAACCCCTCCGTGGAGGTCGATAAAGTTGCGGGTAAGTCCCAGGTGGGCATTGTCACATCATGTCGCCCGCCTGGAGATCGTCGGAGTGAGCCGGCCGGATTTCACGCGGAGGGTGGTATGGTCGAAGCCGCCACGGAGTTTCCGCCCATGCCCGAGATCGGGCATCCGGAGTCGTATTACGCCCGGATCGCCAAGCACGCCGAGCGGGACGGAAACCATCACTTGCACGAGTTGGCGAAGGTGGGGCAATACGTGACCCTGGCGCTGGATCCGGCGCTGGAGTGGGATCAGAAGCTGCGCTACTTCCGCCATGCCCTGAACCGCCACTGCGTGCCGCCGCCGTTCGCGGATGACCGGTGCTGGAAATTCTATCGCGACCTGGCGGACGTCGTCCGCGACGCCTGCGGCCGCGAGGCGATGCGCATCTGCTCTGCCGAGGACGACCTCTACGCCGCACGGCTTGAGATGGGGCAGGACCGCGAGAAGATCGAGTCCGAAGCCGAAGGCTTCTTTCACCGACTCATGGGCGGCTACGGCGACTGCCCCGATTGGTTCAGTCACGAGGACTGGGAACAGATCCGGCTGGTTCGGGATCAGTGGATCTGATGCGGCGCGTCTCATCGCGGCGCGATCGCGTGAACGACAGGTACAGTAGAGCGCCCGTCGCCACCAGCACCGCCCAGGCGATGTCGGGATGCAGGCCGACGGTGAAGGCACGCAGCGCATCGGCGTTCTGAACGAAGACGCTCTCGGGCGCCTCGTGCCGGAACGCCGCCACGCGGTCGGGCTTCAGCAGCACCGCCAGCGTGGAGCAGGCGCTCACCAGCGACAGGAACACGCCCGCCAGCGTCGGCCCCCATCCCGCCACCACAAAGCACGCCGAGCACGCGGCCGCGAACAGGAGGTAACGCTCGTGAATCTGAAGGGGGAAGACGAAGAACAGCAGCCACGGCGTGACGATCGCGACCGCGAACCGCGGGTCGTCCCGCCGGTCATGCCGTGCGGCGGCGATGCCGCAGGCGATGGTCAGCAGGACGAACGTCCCGCGCAACAGCGCTTTCAGCGTCACATCGATGCCGAACGCGCTAAACACGACATAATACATGTCGGTCGTCCCGCCGAACTCGAAGCGCTTGTCGAGCAGCGCCGGCAGGTTGTTCGGCAGGCCGACCGTCATGCGGTCGAAGTGGTGCGTCCCGAATGCGAACCCGCACTGATACCACGCATCGCTCGCGTCCCACAACGGCATGCACAGCAGGATCGCCACGCCCACGATCGCCCCCGACGCCGGCGCAAACCACGGCCGCCACTGCTTGCGGGTGGCCAGGAACGCGTTCGCGCCCATCACGCCCAGCACGATGAGCGTCACCCATGCGATGCTCCACCAGTTGATGCCGCCCTCGATGCGCCGCAGCATCCAAGGACTGACGACGATCGCCGTTCCGAACACCAGTCCGCCCAGCAGGTAAAGCGCCTCCCGCCACTTCCACCTTACCAGCGGCCAGACGATCAGCACCACGCTCACCGCGAGGATCTGCCCCTTGAACATGGCCCCGATCGCGATCACCAGCCCGGCCAGCCACCAGCGATCGGCGCACGCCAGGTACACCGCCCACACGTAGAACGCCACAACCCAGATGTCCCACGTCGCCCACCCGTAGGCGCTGATGAGGGACGCCGGATTGAGCCACAGCAGCATCGCGGCGATCAGCCCGCGCGTCGTCCCGGTCCAGCGCGTCGGCGGCGACGTGCTCGACCGCACGCACCAGTGCCGCACCAGCATGAACATGCCGATCGCGGCGATCAGCTCGATCGTGGTGTTGAACCACAGGACCGGCTTGGCGAACTCAAACGTGTTCTGATACTCGGCCAGATCGGGAAACGCGCCTGCGTCGATCTTCGCCCACAGCGTCATCACCGCCAGTCGCAATGGAGCGTAGTCGAGCCAGACGGCATCGTACCGATCCTGGTTCCGCATCGTGTCGTAGAGGGCGAGATACCCCTCATCCAGTGCGCGCCGACCCCAGTAAAAGCCGCGTTCCATGTCGTCGCGAAAGCGGAGCGGGCGCGTTTCGTCGAACGTCCATCGACGCAGGCCGTGTTCGGTCGGCAGGCCGCACCAGAGCGCCAGCGCCGCCAGCAGCACCGCGATGATCCTCGTCACGCCCACTCGCATCGGTTGCCCCCGCGATCAGCACACCTGCGCCACTTCCATGTTGAGCAATGCGCCCAGCTTCTGGATCTGGCTTGCCCAGCGTCCGACGCCCACCGCGCAATGGTGGGCCGGGCCGTGAGCGTTCCATTGTTCGACGAAGTTACGGGCGCCGATCTTGAAGCGGTAGCGACTGTTGGTGTTGCCGATCTCGAGGATCGGCCCCGGCACGCTCTCGGCCTCGGCGACGAGCAGCTTCAGCCGGCCGTCGGCGGTCTGGACGACGCTCAGGAGCGTCACCGGCCCGTGCCGGACCGACATCTCCACGCTCAGCCCGCGGCCGACCTTGCCGTGGTAGACCTTCAGCGGCCGAACCTTCGTCTTGCCCTGGGCGATCGCGATGTGCCCCGGCCCGTCGTGGCCCATCAGCACCACGTCGTCCTTGAAGTCCATCGCGTAATACTCCGTGAACGATCCGCCGGCCCCGAAGGTGTCGAGGATCTTCATCGCCTGGACGTTCTTGATCTCCAGTTCGCCCGCCACCGGCACGCCGCGCGCGGTCAGGAGCGAGTTGCCGAGGATGATCGAGCTGATCGCGTCTTCGTTCTCCGGCACGCCGGTGCCCATGTAGTAGTACGCCAGCGAGCCCAGGTCGTGCCGCTTCACCAGTTCGTCCAGCGCGACGCTCGTGCGGGCGGCGCGCACGAGTTCGTCGATCGGGCAGTCGGACTGGACGTCGAACGCCTCGCCGAAGTGCTTTACGCGGGCGTCGATCTGCGAATCGGTCACCTCGCGCCGCAGCGCCGCCAGCTCGTCCACCTCGACGATCTCGACGTGCCCGCCGAAGTGCGCGCACTGCTGGGTGAGGTCGGAATAGATGTCGAGCATCCCGCCGTAGTAGTGGCCCATGACGCCGAGGCGGTTGTGCTCCATCGCGTGGGCGACCTTCGCGGCCTGCACCCACTGGTCGATCTGGGTCCAGACGTGATCGTCGCCTTCGAGCATGCCGGTGATCTGGTGGAACGGGATTCGGCTGCGGTTGAAGACGTTGGCGATCTCCGGCACCGGGCACGACGCGCAGTAGGCCAGCCATTCGCCGGTCATCTTCGTGCGGTCGTTCATGGCGTTGAACGACGCGTAGTCGATCGCGGCCTCGGGCTGCAAGTTGAGGATGATCACCGGCACCTTCGCCCGGCGGACCACCGGCAGCACGGTGCTGGAAAGGGCGTAGGTCGTCACGTGAAGGAAGATCAGGTCGACGTCCTGCCGGCGCAACGCGTGCCCGGCGTCGAGCGCCTTCTCAGGCGTGTCGACCAGCCCGACGTTCACGACCTGCGCCCCGCGCTTGCCGAGCTGCTCGGCCACGCGCGCCAGGTAGCCTTCCAGTCGCTCCTTCAACCCCGCAAACTGCGGCCAATACGCCTCCAGGCCGATTCCGAACAGCCCGACCTTTAACGGATGTGCTTCCGCGGACATGGACCCTCCTCTTTCGATTTTCGCGAGATGTGTGCGCCCCTCTTTTCGCCTTTCTACTTCAAGCTTCCGCGCCGCGATCGGTTCGCGTCGGCCGACTCGCGGGCGCGGATGCAGGCTTCGGTCACGTCGAGCGACGACTGGGCATCGATGAGCGCCCGCGTGCGCCCCGCGATGTGATCGATGAAATCCTGAAACGGCTGGCGATCGACGGATACGGGAACCTCGCGCGGGCCGTGGCGGTCGATGATCGAGAGCGAGTGGTTGCCGATCTCCATCACGCCCTCGGTGCCGACGACGCGCACCCAGTCATCGCCGTGCGATGGGGCGGCGTCGGGACGGAAGACGTCGATGCTCACGCTTGCCATCGCGTCGTTCTCGAACGCCAGATTACAGACGGCCGACCGTTCGAAGTCGCCGAAGCCGGCATTGTGTGAACTGGTGTGGAACGCCTGCACGTCGATCACCTTCGAGTTGGCGTACCACAGTATCCAGTCGATGGCGTGACTGCCGACCCACAGCAGGGTAGAGCCGTAGGTGGCGCGGTCGCGGGGGTCGTCCGGCCGGCCGGGGACCGGGGAGCTCTTGCGGGCGTTCAACACGCGCACGTCGCCGATCGCGCCCTCGGCGATCAGGCGATGTGCGGTGTAGAAGCCGGGCGAATATCTCAGGAACGTCATGCACGCCATGTGCACGTCCGGATGCCGGCGGCAGGCGTCGCGAAGCTGGTTCAGGTCTCCCATCTCCAGCGCGGCGGGCTTTTCCGGCAGCACGTGGATGCCGTGACGGATGAACTCCGTCGCCATCTCGGCGTGCTTCTCGTACGGCCCGCAGATGACGACCGCATCGAGCGGGGCGTCGAGCATCGCGTGCCAGTCTTCGTGCAACGTCGGGGCTTGATCGTGCTTGGCGCACCAGTCATTGACGTGCCTGAGCGCGTCGCCTCCGCATTCGCCGGGCGAGATCGCGGTGAGGCGAACGTTGGGCATCGCCGGCAGTTCCTTCAAAACTGCGGAATAGTGTCCTCGCGAGCCGACGAGGCCGAGCGAGCGAACGTCATTGCTGGGCATGCTTCAGAGCGTAACGGGCGTCGGCGATTTGAAAAGTGCTCAAATGCGCAAACCATCGTCCCTATTTAAACAACGCAAAGGAAATGACCGAATCGACCTTCCTTTCGACTTTGCGTTTGGCGGCGGGCGCGTCACATTCGGCGATCTTGGAGGAATGGATGTTCGAAATCGAATACGCGACCGTCGGGGATGAAAAGCTGATGCTGGACGTATATCGGCCGGGGTCGGGAGAGAGTGCGTTGCCGGTCGCGCTGGTCGTCCACGGCGGCGGTTGGTGCTCGGGCGATAAGCGCGACGACCTGCCGTTCATGCCGACCCTGGTGGACGCCGGGTTCGTGGTCGTCTCGGTCAACTACCGCCTCGCCCCCAAGCACCGCTGGCCGGCCGGCCAGGAGGACGTGTATGCCGCTGTCCGGTGGGCAAAGGCGAACATCGCCCGCCACGGCGGCGACCCGGCGCGCCTCGCCGCGATCGGCTATTCCGCTGGTGGACAGTTGGCGCTCCAGGCGGTGGTGCGGATGGGCGATGTTCGATTTGTTGCCGGCGTGGGGCTCGCGGCGCCGGTCGATAAAGTGCTCGATATGCTTCGCCGCGGCGGGGAGCTGAGCGCGTCGATGAAACACCTTCACGGCGCCGATAAGCCCGATGCCGAGATCGCCAGCGCCCTCTGGGAGATGTCGCCGATCAACTACCTTCGTCCCGGCCTGCCGCCGATGCTGATGATCGCCGGCACGGCCGACACGTCGGTGCCGTATGTCCAGGCGGTGCACTTTGTTCAGCGCTGCCGCGACATTGGCATTCCGTGCGATCTCATCACCGTCACTGGCGCTGGCCATGGAGTCCGGTCGTGGGACCAGTTCGACCCGGCCTGGATGACCAAGCTTGCCAACTGGCTGCGATCGCACGTCTGATGCGCACGGCGCGTTCAGTGCCCATCGCGGCCTTTCTCGTCGAACTTCGGTGATATCTGCGCGACCGGTCCGATGTTCCAGCGGTTTGCCCCTTTGAGTTTTCGCGGCGGCTGGTTGTCCCAGATCGCTTCGGCGTCATCGTGGTAGTATTGCAGGGCGTAAGCGATGCGGGGCGCGTTGGTGGTGTTCGGACCCGAACCGTGAACGGTCAGGCGGGTAAAGGCCACGCAGTCGCCGGCGCGCAGGCGGATGGGCAGGAAGTCGGCCGGGTCGGTGGTGACCTTCTTGTGTCCGTCGCCGAAACCGCTGCCGGTGGATTCGAGTGTTCCGCGGCGGTGGCTGCGCGGGCCGACCTCGAGACATCCGTTTTCCGGGCTCATGTCCACCAGCGCCGTCCACAGATTGATGCCCAGCAGGCCGTCGGTGAAGCGGGTGTACTGGTTGTCCTGGTGGAAGTGAAACCGCCCGCCTCCGCCGCCGTTCTTGACGGCGCTGAAGGGCATGTAGAGCGACGACGGGCCGCCGAGCAGTTGGCTGGCGATCGACAACATCGACGGGCTGGAAACGAACCCGTGCAACGCGCCGCCCGCGAGGTACTCGCCGCTCTGGCGCAGGCGGTCGCCGGGGTTGAGCGCCCGGCACAGCCGCTCGTACGACGCGCCGTGCTGCTCCATCACCTCGACCACCTCGTCGTGCAATCGCGCGACAGCCTCGGCGTCGAGCAGGCCGGGAAGGATGAGAAATCCTTCTTCTTTGTAGTATTTGATTTCGCCGACCGTGAGGGTGATTGGTTTGATCGGATCGACAACGGGAGGCGTTTGGGTGGTATTCATGGCCGGAATGGTGACAGATTGCCTCACCCTGGGGTATGGCGAATATGCTTATTCTTTGTGTAATATGCTCACTCATGCGGAGTGAGCTTCGATTCCTCCATTCCACGCACAACCCGCACTGCGCCGCCGTGGTGGACAAGCACTTCGACGGCTATCACACGCTTCAGTTCATGACGCGCGGCGCGATCCATCTGCGCTACGGTGACGCGCACCACGAGCTTGAGGGCAGCTGGTATTGGCCCGCCATGCCCGGTCCGCACATTCGATTTCGGGCGACGGAGAAGGCGAAGTGGTGGGACCATCGGTACGTGGCGTTTCAGGGGCCGCTGGTGGATCGCTGGATCGACGCGGGCATTTTCCCGGCCGGCCCGGTTCGCTGCGAAGATCCGCCGGCGCACGCCGAGCGGTTCGATCGCCTGCTGGCCGCGATCGGGGAGAGCCTGCCGTGGTCGCGGTTGAGCGCGATCAACCAGTTGGAGCGCATCCTGATCGACCTGGCCGAGCTATCGTCGCGGCCGGGGTCGTCGGACTGGCTGGAGCGGGCGCGGGCGCTGTTGAGCGAGGACGTCGACCAGCCGGTCGATCACCACGCCATCGCGGCGGCGCTGGGCGTGGGGTACAGCACGTTCCGCCGGCGGTTCACCGAGCAGACCGGAACGACGCCGCACGCGTTCCGCATCGGCGTTCGCATCGCGCGGGCCCGCGCGATGCTGGCGGAGACGGACGCGCCGATCAAGTCGATCGCCGAGCGGCTGGGATACAGCGACGTGTTCTACTTCGCCCGCCAGTTCCGCGCCGAAACGGGCTTGCCGCCGCGGGCATATCGGTTGAGCGCTCAGCGTTAGCGAGGTCTAGCGCGGCGTCATCACTTCGACGGGCATGTCCGAGCCCAGCAGGTGTTCGAGCTTGGCCTGGAACGATCCCTTCACCAGCTTGTGCAGCGCGCCGCGGCGGCTGGTGCCGATGATGATCTTCTGGCAGCCGTTGATGGCGGCCAGTTCGGCGATCATCTCGGGCGGGTTGGTGCCGGTGTCGTAGGCAGGGATGATCGGCACGTTGTACTTGTGCCCGGCCTCGAGGAAATCGACGTAGAGCGCCTGGGCGGCAGGGTCGGTGTCGAGGGTCATGTGGGCGGCGCCTTCCATCTTGTAGTTCAGCGCCACCTCGCGGACGAACGAGACGACCAGCGACGCGTTGTGTTGTCCGGCATATTCGCACGCCTGCTCCGCGAGCTGCGATCCGCCCGCCGTCGCAAGGAGGATGCGCGGCTTGGCCAGCGCCGCGGGCGGCAGTTGGTCCATGATCGCCTGCCGCAGCAGGCTCGGCTTCGGCCGGCGGCTGGCGAGCCACTTGGTGATGAAGCGCAGGCCGAAGCCGGCACTCATGACGATGACGACGAAGATCAGCGCCTGGCGCTTGTCGATCGCCAGCGTGATCCAGATGCATGCCAGGAGCGCCCCAAGCCCGAACATCGGCAGCTTGCGATACCACTTGCGCAGGCGAGGGTGAAGGCCGCAGAGCGTGGTATCGATCGCCACCGCCCCGACGATGCCCACCGCGTACAACGCCGCCAGCGACGCCAGGTCATGGACGAATACCAGCACCAGCGCCGGCACCAGCGTTGCCACGATCGCGCACAGCCACGGCGAGCCGAAGCCGTTGAGCTTCTGCAGCACGCGCGGCAGTTCGCCGTCGCGGCTCATGACGTACATCACGCCCATCAGCGCGCCGATCGCGGTGTTGGCGGCGCTCAGCAGCAGCACGCCCCCCAGGATGCGCACCGGCCATTCGCCGACCGGGCCGATGTAGTGGCGCGCGAGGAACGCGAGCATGTCCTCGTGGTGGTTCTCGCGGCTGAGGAGCGACGGGTGATTCTGAAACGCGCTGGCGGCGGCGCACATCGCCAGCGCCAGCAGCACGTTGAAGATCGCCACCTCGGTCGCCACCACCCAGATGCTGCGCCTGGCGGTGATCGCAACGGGCTGCTTCATCACGCCCGTGAGCGACGCGATCGCCTCCACGCCCGAGAGCGCCAGCACGATCGCGACGAAGGCATGCCAGGTTTCGCCGGGGGCGTGGTTGAGCGTGCCGAGGTCGAGCGTGCTCCAGCTGATCTGCGGCAGCGCGAAGATCACCACCAGCAACGTGATGAAGATCATGCCCATGGCGGCAAAGACGGCGTAGCTGCTGCTGTGCTTCGGGCCTAGCAGGTTGACCGCGCCGATGCCGGCGATCGCGATGATCGCCCACAGGCCGGGGCTGTTCCAGTTCAGCAGGGGATGTTCGGAGGCGTCCTCCGCGTCGGCGTCGTGGTGCTTTGGGAGGCGGATGTCGTCGCCCGGATCGGCGATGATCGACGAGGCCGCGGGATCGACCTGGGCGTGGTCGCCGAGGCCGAAATAGTGAAACGCTTCGAATGCCGACAGGCTGGCGGTGATGGTGTAGTCGGCGAACAGCAGCAGTGCGGCGACGACGCCGAGCAGTTCGTGTTTTCGCCTCGCCGCCGAGTACACGCCGCCGCCGTTGGGGTAGATGCGGCAGATGTGGGTGTAGGCCCAGCCAACGGCGAGGATCAGCAGGCTCATCGCCGCGATCAGCCAGAAGGCGGACCGGCCGGCAACGAGGAAAGCGATGCCGAGCACGTATAGCCGGCTCGTGCCCCAGTCGCCGAAGAGCAACGCCGAGGCGCTAAACCACCCGAGATTGCGGGGTCGTTCCGAGGACAGCAGTGCGAGCGCTTCGGGCTTGGACGCGCTCTGAGAGGCTTCAACGCTCATCGTCGGGTTGCCGACAGCGGAGGCCAGCATCCCGGGGTGTAAGCCTGACCGAACGCCGAGCGCGTGTCAATCGGGTCCAAACAGACACAGAACGGCTGGGGCCCATATACAAAAGACGTGGTCACCGGAAGGGGGTGGCCACGTCTTTCGTTTTTATAGAGTTTCGAAACTGTTGTGGAAGTTGTGCTTACTGCTTGATCGCCTCAAAGCTGACCGTCAGCGTCACTTCGTCGCCGATGCCCTTGTCAATGTAGCCGCTCATGCCGAACTCGCTGCGCTTGATCGTGAACGTGGTTTCGTAACCGACCAAATCCTTGCCCTGCATGTTTTTACCGGTCCCCGTGTGGACGAGCTGAATGGTGATCGGCTTGGTTTGCGCCAGGAGCGTCAGCTCGCCGACAACCTCGTACTTCTTGTCTTCCAGCTTTTTGATGCCGGTGCTCTTGAAACGGATTTCGGGGAACTCCTTAGTGTTGAAGAAGTCCGGATTCCGCAGGTGTTCGTCGCGGGCCTTGTTGTTGCTGTCGACGCTTTCGGCATCGACGGTGAGCGTCAGTTCTGCAAGCGTGCCGCCGTCGACCTTGGCGATGCCGGTCAGCTTGTTGAATCGCCCGTAAAAGTTGGCGGTATCGGCGTGGAGGATCTTGAAAACGACCGAACTGTGGATCGGGTCGACCGCGTACGACTGGCCGAACGAAAACGAGGACGCAAACGACACCATCACGGCGATGGCGAAGGCGGCAAACTTGGACATCAGGGCTCCCTTGTAAGTTGGTTAGCGACGCATCTTAGGCGACGGACGGGCATTTTCTCCAGACCGGAAAAAAAGAACCCCCGATTGTCTGCAGGGTGGATAAAGTTTGCACGGTTGGGCCTCCTTGTTTTTAAACGGCGGCAACGAGGGGGGGTATAAGACCAGACAGAAAGGGATTCTTGCATGGCATCGACCCCGACTCCGCCCGCGCCGACTGCTGCGACGTCGCAAGCCGCTTCTCCTCATGCCGCCCCCGCTCCCCGGGCCGAGCGTGCCGACCTTGAAGCGGTTGCGAATCTCAAGGCCGCCCACGCCGCGATCAAGAGCGAGTTGTCGAAGGTTATCGTCGGCCAGCAGGACGTCATCGACGAGTTGCTCATCGCCATCTTCACCCGGTCGCACGCGCTGCTGATGGGCGTGCCGGGCCTCGCCAAAACGCTGCTGGTGCAGTCGCTGTCGCAGTGCCTTCAGATGTCGTTCAAGCGCATTCAGTTCACGCCCGACCTCATGCCGTCCGATATCACCGGCACCGAGGTCATCCAGGCCGACCCGGAAACCGGAAAACGCGAGTTCAAGTTCATCAAGGGCCCGATCTTCGCGAACATGGTGCTGGCGGACGAAATCAACCGAACGCCCCCCAAGACGCAGGCCGCCATGCTCGAGGCCATGCAGGAACGAAAGGTGACCGTCGGCGGCAACGACTGGAAGCTGCCCGACCCGTTTTTCGTGCTAGCCACGCAGAACCCCGTCGAGCAGGAGGGCACCTATCCGCTGCCCGAAGCGCAGATGGACCGCTTCATGTTCCTGATCTACGTCGACTACCCCAGCGCCGCCGAGGAACGCCAGATCATGAAAATGGCGACCGGCGGCGGGATGGGCAAGCCGCAGCCGGTGCTGAGCGGGGAGGAGATCATCCAGCTCCAGCATCTGGTCCGCAAAGTGCCGGTGAGCGATCACGTGTTCGCCTACGCCGAAAAGCTGGTCCGCGTGACGCGTCCGAAGCAGCCCGAGGCGCTGGATTTCTGCAAGAAGTGGCTGACCTGGGGCGCCGGCCCCCGCGCGAGCCTCAATCTGATCCTCGCCGCCAAGGCCCGCGCGATCATCAACGGCAACTTCGCCGCCAGCTGCGACGACGTCGCCGCCGTCGCCCCGGCGATCTTCCGCCACCGCATCGCCCCGAACTTCGCCGCCCAGTCCGAAGGCGTCACCACCGACGACATCACGCGGCGGATTCTGGAGGCGATCCCGAAAGACAAGAAGTTGGATTGAAGACGTTGGTCGGAGGTCGTAAGTCGTGAGTCGCACCGGGTGACGCGGCACATCAGTTACTTCCGACTTACCACCTGCGACCCGCCCCTACGGTAACGTCATGGCTGCCGAACCCGCCAATCTTCTCGATCCCCAGGCCGTCTCCGAGGCCGAGGCGCTGGGGATGCACGCGCGGTATGTGGTGGAAGGGTATCTGGCAGGGAATCACAAGAGCCCGTTTCGCGGGTTCTCGGTCGAGTTTACGCAGCATCGCGAATACGTCCCCGGCGACGACCTTCGCCACCTCGACTGGAAGGTGCTCGGCCGGTCGGATCGGTATTACATCAAGCAGTACGAGCAGGAGACGAACTTCGTCTGTCATCTGCTGGTGGACGGCTCGGAGTCGATGAAGTACGGCTCTGGCAAGCTCACCAAACTCGACTACGCCAAGCAGATGGCGGCGGTGCT
This sequence comes from Phycisphaerae bacterium, assembly GCA_037189665.1. Lineage (GTDB taxonomy): Bacteria > Planctomycetota > Phycisphaerae > Tepidisphaerales > Tepidisphaeraceae > BPJO01. The sequence goes on from JBBCIV010000217.1 coordinate 15,901, forward strand.
CGCCTACGTCATCCTGGGCGAGCGCGACGCGGTGTCGCTCACCCTCTTCGACAACGACGTGAAGCACTACATCCCGCGGACGGGCAACCTCGCCAGCATCCACAACATCATGGCGACGCTGGCGGCGTTTCAGCCGACGCAGGCGACGTCGATCGCGCCGGTGCTCCACCAGATCGCCCGCACGAACCCGCGGCGGGGCATCGTCATCCTCATCAGCGATTGCTTCGACGACGAGCAGGCGATCCTCGACGGCATCCAGCACCTTCGCTTCGGAGGACACGAGGTGATCCTGTTCCAGGTGCTGGACCACAACGAGATCGAGTTTCCGTTCAAGGGCAACGTCGAGTTCATCGGCTACGAGGGCACCGGCCGCCAGAAGACGCGGCCGAACGAGATTCGCAAGAGCTACCTCGCCGCCATCAACGCCTTCATCGACACCATCAAGTTTGGCTGCGAAAAGAACAAGGTGCACTACGTGCAGGTGACGACGCAACACCCATTGCACGAAACGCTGACCGGGTATCTGGCGTTCAGGCAGAGGACGACGACGAAGTGAGGGAAATGTCGAATGACGAATGACGAACGTCGAATCAATGGAGCTGCAATGCACGAATGGCCGAACGCGGGCCGGTTCGCCATTCGTTTATTTGTTCGACACTCGTCATTCGACACTCGACATTCGGCCGGAGCCAACCGAGCGTGAGTTTTCTGAACCCACTACTTCTCCTCGGCATCGCCGGCGTTTCCGTGCCGATCATCATCCATTTGCTGAACCGGCATCAGGTTCAGCGGGTGCCGTGGGCGGCCATGCGATTTTTGCAGACGTCGGTCGAGAGCAACCAGCGACGGCTGCAGATCGAAGACCTCCTGCTGTTATTGTTGCGCGTGCTGCTGATCGCGCTGATCGCGTTCGCCCTCGCCCGCCCGGCGCTGAACGCGGCGGCGGGGCTGTTCGGGCAGCCGGCGTCGGCGACGCTGGTGCTGATCGACCACTCGTACTCCATGACGCAAACCACCGGCGTCGCGTCGCGGTTCGACATCGCCAAGCGGGCGGCCAACCAGATCGTCGAGTCACTGCCGTCGGGATCATCGGTTGCCGTGTGGATGGCGGGGGATTCGGCGCAGCCCGTCATTGCAGAACCATCGCGAGATCTGACCCTGGCCCGCAAGACCATCGATGACCTAAAGCCCTCCGACCGCGCCACCGATCTTCTGCCCGCCATCCGGCAGGGGATCGAGATGCTCAAGCGCTCGCAGTCGGCCTCTCGCGACCTCTACATCATCACCGACGGGCAGCAATCGGGCTTCCGCCAGTTGGCGGCGATCCGGCAGTTGCTCGATTCGTCGAAGGACCAGGTTCGCGCGACGATCGTCCTGGTTGATCAGCCCGAAAATGCCAACTTGGCGATCAGCTCTCTTGTGCAGTCCAGCGGCGTGGCGGCGATCGATCGGCCGTTGCGGTTCAGCGCGGTGGTGACGAACTACGGCGATCAGCCCGCGCGCGACGTGCGCGTTTCGTTGCGGCTGGCGTCGAGCGATGCCACCGACCGCGCCACGGGCAATTCCGCCCCTGTGGACGACGCCACCATCGACGTCATCGACCCTGGCCAGAGCAAGGCGATCTCCCTGTTCGGGCGACTGAAGAACGACGGCTACTACGCGGTTACCGCGTCGCTCGCGCCCGACCGCGTGCCGGCGGACGACGCGCGGACGATCGTCGTCCGCGGAACCAAGCGCGTGCGCGTGCTGCTGGTCGACGGCGATGTCGGCCGAGAGGCGCGCGACGCGGAGACGTTCTTCCTCCGCGCCGTCTTCGCCGCCAGCGGCACGGTGGGACAGCCGCCGCTGATCGAAACCAAGGTGTCCGACGCCGGCTCGATGGCGAGCGAAAACCTCGACGACTACGACGCCGTCATCCTCGCCAACGTCGCCGACATGGCCTCCACCACCGTCGATGCCATCAACACCTTCGTCAACCGTGGCGGCGGGCTCATCATCTTTCCGGGTGATCGCATGCGGCGCTCGTTCTACAACGACGAGTTCGGCACGCGCGCCGGCCTGCTTCCCGCCATCATCGGCGAGCCGCAGGGCGATGAGAAGGCGCAAACGCGCCTCAGCACGTTCAGCGAATCGCAGCTCGACCATCCGATCGCCACCCTCTGGAAAGACCCCGCCAGCGGCCGGCTGGGGTCGGTCAGCCTGTACAAGTTCGTCCCGCTCACGCTCATCGAGCCGGCCGACCGAAAGCAGTCGGCGCCGAAGACGGTGCTGAAGCTCGTCGATGGCACGCCCGCCGTCGTTGAAAAGAGCGTCGGCGACGGCAGGGTGATCCTGTTCAACACCACCGCCGACTCGGCGTGGAGCGACCTGCCCGCCAAGCCGGGCGTGTTCGTGCCGATGCTGTACCGATCGATTGGCGCGATCGTCGAGAAGCGCGATGAAAGCCTGAACCTCACCGTCGGCCAGAAGTTCGTCCATCGCACCAGCATCGAACTGCTGGGCAAGGAGGCCGAGATCACCTACCTGAACGAAGAAGGCGCGATCGCCGACTCGCGGCGGGTGGAACTGATCAACGGTATTGCGACGCTTTCAGGTGACCCGACCGAGAGGGCGGGAGCGTACGAGGCCCGCATCGGCGGTCAGCCGCCGCTGCTGTTCGCGGTGCAGACCGATGCCAGCGAAAGCAATCTCGATAGTCTCAGCGCGCAGGATCAGGAACAACTGGCGGCCAGTGCCAGCGTCATCCCCTGCAAGATCGACACCAACCTGGCAGCCAATCTCAAGCAGGAACTGTCCGGAACGGAGCTGATCTTCCCGCTCGCGGTGCTGCTGTTGTTGCTGGCGGTGACGGAGTCGGGACTGGCGATGTGGTTTAGTAGATCGAAGTAGTTGATGGTTAACAGTGGATGGTTGACGGCAATGCATGGCCATCACCCTCAACTATCAACCCTCAACTATTAACTTATGACCGAGACGCTTCTCAAATTCTTCAACATCTCCTCCACCGGCAACGCACGCGTGGCCGGCAGTGAGTTGGTGTTGTCCAGCGGGATCGGCGAGGTCTGGTTGTTGCTGCTGGCGATCGTGCTGGGCGTGGCGACGTACCTGGTTTATCGCCGCGAGGCTGAGGTGCCGGCGTGGAAGCGGTGGCTGATGGTCGGCCTGCGCGCGGGACTGTTCCTGTGCCTATTGCTGCTCATCGCCCGGCCGATCCTGCGGTTCACGCTTGAAGGGGATATCCGCAAGGCGATCCTGGTGATCGTCGATGCGTCGGCGAGCATGTCGATCGCCGACCCGCGCACCGAAACGCCCGATCAGCAGCGCGCCCAGATCGCCAGCGGCGCGCTCGACCCTGCCGGCGGGCTCGATCAGAAGGGACCGGCCACGCAGCCGGGGGCGACAAGCCCCTCCCGCATCGAGATCGTCCGCCAGGCGCTGGCGAACCCGAAGCTCAACCTCATCAACCGCTTGAAGAGGGACTACGACATCCGCGCCGTCAGCTTCGGCGAACAGCTGTACGACATCCCGATCGAAGGCGACCAGACGGTGTCGACGGCGCTGGAAAAAGTGCAGGCGGAGCGCGGAAGCACTGCGATGGGCGACGCGATCCGCACGTCCATCACCAAGTCGCGCGGCCAGCCGCTGGCGGCGATCTTCCTCATCACCGATAGCGCCAACAATGCCGGCTCCAACCCCGTCGCCGCCGCCGAACTGGCGATGCGGGAGAACATCCCGATCTACGCGTGGGGCGTCGGCATCACCAATCCGAAAGACATCGCGGTCGCGTCGGTGTTCGCGCGCGACGTGGCGTTCTTGGACGACGAAATCCCGGTCGTCAGCCGCATTCGCACCAACGGCATGTCCGGCCAGACGATCAAGGTGGTCGCCAAGCTAAACGACAAGGTCGTCGGCCAGAAGGACGTGAAGATCCAGGGCGACGGCGAGGAACTCGTCCAGATCCCCGTCACGCCCACCGAGGCGGGCAACTTCAACCTCACCGTCAGCGTCGACCCGCTGGCCGCCGAGGCGGTGAAGGACAACAACAGCCAGTCGCAGCCGGTTCGGGTGATCGACGGCAAGATCAAGGTGCTCTACGTCGAGCAGCAGCCGCGATGGGAGTTCAAGTACCTCCAGGCGATGCTCATGCGCGATCGCCGCATCGCGTCGAAGTTCGTGCTGCTGGAGGGGGACAAATCGCTGGCACAGGTGAAAGATTCGCCATATCTCGAGCAGTTCCCGGCCGAGAAGGAAGAGCTTTTCAAGTACGACCTGATCATCATCGGCGACATCGATCCGACCGTGCTCTCGCGAACGCAGCAGGACGCGCTGGAGCAGTTCGTCGGCCAGTTCGGCGGGGCGGTCGCGATGATCGCCGGCAAGCGGTACGCGCCGCAGAAATACCAGGGCACGCCGCTGGAAAAGATGTTGCCCGTCGAATGGGAAACGACGGTGTCGGCGTCGGGCTCGCGATCAACGGAAAAGCTGGATCAGCCGATCAAGTTCGAGCTCACCAGCGCCGGCAAGAACGGCGACATGCTGAAGCTGTCGGACGACGAGCAGGAAAACGCCCGCATCTGGGAACAGCTTCCGCCGCTGTTCTACACCGCCCGCGTCACCCGCCCGAAGCCCGCCGCCGAGGTGTTGCTGGTGGACTCCGACCCGGCCAAGGCGTCGCGGTTCGGCAAGATGCCGATCATCGCCGCCCAGCAGTACGGCCTCGGCACGACGCTGTACGTCGGCAGCGACAATCTATGGCGTTGGCGAAAGAACGTCGGCGATCGTCACTACACGCGACTGTGGGGGCAGATCATCCAGCGGTTGGCGCTTCCGCACTTGCTGGGCGAGTCGCGCCGCACGCAATTGGTGGCGGACAAGAAAACCTACTCGGTCGGCGATCGCATTACCGTTTATGCACGCCTGTATACACAGCGTTATGAGCCGATCACCGATGCCAACGTGCGCGGCACGCTCAAACGCGACGACGGCACCACCACGTCCGCCATCCTGAAACAGGTGCCCGGCCAGCCCGGCATGTACCGCGCCGAGGTCACCGCGCCGGCGGCGGGCAACTACAAGTTCAGCGTCGATACCGATCCGACCACCACGCTCGACCTGCCCGTCACCGAACCCCGGCTTGAGTTCGCCGAAACCGCGATGAACGAAACGCTCCTTCGCACGGTCGCCGGCACCAGCCGCGGCGCGTTCTTTCGCGAGGAAGACCTGCACAAGCTGCCCGATTCGATCAACAGTCAGGCGGAAAAGGTAAGGTCGAATATCGACGTCGAAATCTGGTCCAGCCCGATTTTCTTTATCCTGATGCTCGCGATGGCCGGTGCGGAATGGGCGCTTCGGAAGTCGGCATACTTGAAATAGCGAAGGTTTTTGAGATGTCCCAGGTGATTCAATCCAAGATCGATGCCGTTCGGCGCAAGCACGCGGTCGTGCGCGCCGGCTTCGGGCTTTCGACGATGGTGATCATCCTCGTTTCGGTGTTCGCCGGGACGATGCTGCTGGACTACTGGTTTGAGCTTCCGTACGTGCTGCGATGCGCGGTGCTGGCGATCCATCTTTCGGTGCTGGGTTACCTCCTCGCCCGGCACGTGCTCTGGCCGTTGATCAAAGGGCCGGACGACGAGACGGTGGCGCTGTGGATCGAGTCGTTCTACGAAGACGCCGCCAGCCGCATCATCTCCGCGGTGCAGTTTTCACGGCCGAAGCTGGCGCTGGAGGGCGTGTCGCGCCATATGCTCGGCGCGGCCGTCCGCGAGGCGGAGGCGTACATCGAGCCGAAGGATACCACCGAGGTCATCCCCGTCGATGAGGTGATGAAACGGGTGGGCGTCGCGCTGCTGCTGATCGTGATTGGCGGCGGGCTGTTCCTGTACGGCAAGTCGAACACGCGGGACCTGTTCCTGCGGGCGATCTGCGTGCCGGGCATCGAGGTTCCTCGCAAGACGCACGTCGAACTGCTCACGCCGTTAAAGCTGGTCGTCGCCAAGGGCGATGCGATCCGCATTGAAGCGCTGGCGAAGGGCGTCATCCCCAACGAAGGCCTCATGCGCGTGCGCTACGACGGCGGGGCCATCAGCGATTTTTACATGAAGCCCGATCGCGACGAGCCGGAGAAATTCGGCCTCGAGATCGAGAACATCCAGGACGGCTTCAGTTACCGCGTCTACCTGAACGACGGCCGCAGCGCGCCCGGCACGATCGAGGCCCATGCCCGGCCGGACGTCGTCGATGTCGAGATCTACCAGCATCTGCCCGCCTACACCAAGCGTCCGCCTGCCAGGCGCAACAAGAGCGACCTCCAGGTCCTCGCCGGCAGCCGCCTGCAACTGAAGGTGACCGCCAACAAGCCGCTGAAGGACACCGCCTCGCTCTCCGGCCCTCGCAACCGCGTGAAGTTCGAGGGCGCCAACGTCGAGTATTTCCTGAAGCGCGACCCCGCTAATTCGCGCTTGCTTGTCACCGCCGAAAACAACGTGCCCAGCATTCCCGTGCCGGCCGGAACGACGGGCATGTCGATCCACCTGGTGGACGAGCTTGGCCTGGAAAGCAAAGACCCTGCCATCTATCGCATCGACCTCGTCCCCGATGCGCCGCCGGTCGTGAACATCACCTTTCCGATCGTGCGAGAAGAGCTCGTCACCGAGCGCGCCACCACCACCATCGGCTTTGAGTTGACCGACGACATCGCCATCGCCCAGAGCCGCATCCGCTACGTGCCCGTCGGTGCCGACGTGCAGTTGGAAGGGGATGGACTATTCGCGCAATACTTCGCCAATCGCGACTTGGCAGGCGAACCCGCGATCGAGCGCGTCGATCCGAAGGTCGAGTTCAGCTACAACTCGCAACAGTCGCCGAACCCCAAAATCCCGCGAGACAACTTCAGCATCCGTTGGACCGGCAAACTCCTGCCGCCGCAGACCGGCACGTATGTGCTGGTGCTCGAGTCGGACGACGGCGTGCGGGTGTGGCAGGGCGAGACGCTGCTGATCGACCAGTGGGGCCCGCGCGTGGGCGAGTTCAAGTCTGAGCCATTGCAGTTCGAGGCCGGCAAGCTGGTGGACATCAAGGTCGAATACCTCGAAGTCCAGAACGACGCTCGCTGCAAGATGAGTTGGGTGCGGCCCGACCGGCGTCGCGAGGTTATCCCTGCCAAATCGATGTTCTCCAGCGAAGAGGCGTTGCGCGAAGCCCGGATGAAACGGGTGAATTCGATCGAGCTGAACGTCGCCGAAGGCCAGCGGTCCGTGCGCGGGCAGTACAAGTGGAATCTCAACACGCTGAAGCTTCAGCCCGGCGATGCCATCGAGTGGTGGGTGGAAGCCCAGGACGTCAACGATGAGACGGGTCCCGGGATAACGGAATCCGAACGCCGGACCATCCGCATCGGTACCGATGCCCAGGTGGCCGAATACCTGCTCGGCCGACTTGGCGATCCGTTGAAGGCCATTGAGGAGATCCAGGAGAACCAGGTCGACCTCACCGGATCGCTCGGCGAGATTATTTTCGAGAAGCCGGGAACCAATGGCAACGGCGGGCGTCCAAAACCGTAGGTTTTGAGGGTAGCGGTTTGTCGGGAAGCGTTTTCCCTATCTTAACAGCCCCGGTTGCCCGCAGAGAGCGAGTTTCCATGAAACGCCATCTTCTGATCGTCAGCGCGGTCGCCTCGGTCGTGATATCGCCGGTCTTCGGGGCGGCCGATTCCGATAAGCTGCGCGAGAGCGAACTGCGCCAGCAGCAGCTCCGCTCGCAAACCCAGGCCGTCGGCGACCAGCTTGACCAGGTCATCGGCGAGTTCGAGCGCAACGGCATGGGCAACGGCCAGAACGTGGTCGTGCTCAAGCAGATCCGCGGCGTGCTCGGCAAGCTGTCGGCGGAGGAGATGCAGAAGGTCATCGAGTATCTGCAGGCCGCGCGCGGAACGAACGATAACGACCAGGCCTCGCAGAACGTCCGCGACGCCCACTCGTCACAGCAGCGCATCGTCGCCGAGCTTCGCACGCTGCTGGCGGAATACCAGCGGCAGCAGGGGCTTCAGACGCTCGCCACGCGCCTCGCCAAGCTCGCCGAGCGCGAAGGCGCGATCATGACCGCCACAGTCCAACTGCACTTCCAGACCAAGGGCAAACCGCAAAACGAATGGGCCGGCCCGCACAAGACCGCGCTGCAGGTGCGTCGCGGCGATCAGGACCTGATCAACGCTGACGCGAAGGAGGTCTTCGATTTGCTCAACCAGCTTGCCTCGGTTGACGGCTCCGGCGCCGCCGGCGTCCGCAGGGCCGCTGAACTGGTGCGGCAGCGCCAGCTTTCACAGCAGATGAACAACATCTCCGACACGATGGGCAAAGCCCAGATCCTGTCGGCCGCCACCGCGCAGAAGAGCGTTCGCGACACGCTTTACGAGATGGCCGACCTCGTCACGCCTCCCAAGAGCAAGGTCGAGGCGCTCAAGGACGCCAAGTCGCAGCTCGAGCGCGTCATCGAAGAGCAGAAGGCCCACGCCGAGGCCACCAAGGCCGCGCCGAAGGACGACCTTCGCGAAGACGTCAATCAGAGGCAGGGCGAACTTGTCGACAAGGCCGACCGCCTGAAGAAGAAGATCGCCGAACTCGCCCCCAAGGCCGCCGAAGACATCGCCAAGGCCCAGCGCGACATGAACGAGGCCCGCGGCGAGATGGTCAAGGCCGATGCCCCCAAGGCCGAACAACAACAGCAGGAAGCGATCCGCAATCTCGAGGAGGCCGCCAAGGCGCTCGACGAGCAGATCGCCAAGGCCGAAGAGGTCCCCGAGACGCCGCAGGACAAGCTCGCCGCCACCAAGCAGATGCTCGAGGAGACGAAGAAGCTCCAGCAAGAGCAGAAGCAGGCCGCCGAGCAGGCCAAGTCGAACCCCGCCGCCGCCCAGCAGAAGCAGCAGGAGATCAGCGAGAAGGCACGCGAACTCCAGCAGCAGGCCGCGGAGAATCAGTCGAAGGCCACCGAAGACCTCGGCCAGGCGGCGCAGCAGTCCGAGAAGGCCCAGGACCAGATGAAGCAGCCGCCCACGCAGGACCAGGCCGCGTCGTCGCAGAAGGCGACCGAGGCCGCGCTGCAGCAGGCGCAGCGAAAGCTCGAACAGGAAGTCGGCCAACTCGAGCAGGCTGCCGCCGAACTCGCCGCCGCCAAGGAGGCGCGACAGGAAGTCGGCGAACTGATGGAAAAACAATCCGAGATCGGCCAGCAAACCGCCGACCAGGCCGCCGCGGCGGATGCTCAGCCCCCGCAGCAACAACCACAACAGCCCCCGCAGCAAGCCGACGCTGCCAACGCCGATCAACCACAGCAACCACAAGCCGCTGCCGCTAATGCCGATCAACCGCAGCAACCGCAAGCCGCTGCCGCCAACGCCGATCAACCGCAGCAACAGGCCGACGCTGCCAACGCCGATCAGCCGCAGCAACCCCAGCAGCAGGGGCTCGATGCACAGCAGAAAGAGCTCGCCCAGGACGCTGCGCAAACCGCACAGAAGGCCGGCGCCCAGTCGCAGCAGGCCCAGCAGGCGCTCGATCAGGCCAAGCAGCAGATGACCGACGCCTCACAGCAGCTCGAGAAGGGCCAGCCGCAGGGCGCCCAGCCGGCGCAGCAGCAGGCGATGAGCGAATTGCAGAAGGCCGCCAACGCGCTGGATCAGAAGATCGCCGAACTCGAAGGCCAGCTCGGCGTTCAGCCCGAGTCCACGTCGATGGCCGAGGCGCAGCAGGCGATCGAGCAGGCCCAGGGTGACACGCAGCAGGCCCAGAGCCAGATGCAGCAGGGGCAGAACCAGCCCGCGTCCGACGCGCTGGAGAAGGCCGCCCAGCAATTGTCCCAGGCGGCGAACCAGAACTCCCAGGCGCTGCCGCAGCAGGCGGAAGAGGCGATGCAGGCGGCGTCGCAGGCGCTTCAGCAGGCCAGCGCCCAGGCTCAGGCCGGCAAGCCCGAGGCCGCCCAGCAATCCGCCGCGCAGGCCCAGGCACAGATGGCCCAGGCGCTGGCGGCGATGGCAATGGCGGCGGGCCAGCCTGGACAACCCGGTCAACCCGGCCAGCCGGGCGCTCCCATGCCGGGCCAGCCGATGCCCGGCAACGAGCCCTCGCAGGCCCGCGCCGATCAGGCGATGGAAGGACAGGTCGATCGCACGATGGAATCCGAGGGCGCCCGCGGCGCCAACGGCCCGACCGCCGGTCTTGGTGCGGCCGGTCGCAGCGCGTATATCGGCCTGCCCGAACGCGATCGGCAGGCGATCATGCAGTCGCAGAACGAGAAGTATCCAGAAGAGTTTGGCCCGGAGATCGAGCGATACCTCAAGTCGCTTGCCGACCAGTCCCAACCGAAGTAGTCAGGCAGGCACATGAAGCTACGTCACGCGATCCTCACTACGCTTGTCGGCGGCGCGGCGCTCCTGTCGCCGGCGTGGGCCGCGCCGTTGCCGGGCTCGACCGCCAAGTCCGGCGCGGACGACGTCGTCGTCGACGAACGCTCCGAACAACTCATCAAAGGCGGGTTGAAGTTCCTGCAGGCGCGGCAGCTTCCCAACGGCTCCTGGGCGGATGGCGATCGAAATCACGCCGCCGCCGTCACCGCATATGTGCTGCTCGGCTTCCTCTCGACCGGCAACCTGCCCGGAGAAGGCGAATACGGCACGGCCGTGCGGCGCGGGACCGATTTCCTGCTCGACTGCGTCCGCCCCGACGGCTACATCGCCGCCGCCGAGGGGCAGCACAACATGTACGGGCACGGGATCGCCACGATGGCGCTCGGCGAGATCTACGGCATGACCGGCGACGAATCGGTCCGGCCGAAGTTGGAGCGGGCGGTCAAGCTCATCCTCGCGGCGCAGAACAAGGAAGGCGGCTGGCGCTACAACCCCCGGCCGAACGACGCGGACGTGTCGGTGTCCGTGCTTCAGGTGGTCGCGCTTCGCGCCGCCAAGAACAGCGGCATCGACGTGCCGGAAGAAAACCTTCAGCGCGCCATCGCCTACCTGCGAAGCTGCCGCCACGCGTCCGGCGGCTTCACCTATCAGGCCCGCGGCGGTGAGCCCGGCGCTGCGCGAACGGCGGCGGCGGTGTACGCGCTGCAGGTGCTGGGGTTATACGACGACAAGATGGTCATCGACGGCACCGAGTATTACATGAGCAGCTACCAGCGCGACCGCAACTATTTCACCTACGGCGCCAATTATGCCACGCCCGTCAATTACATGATCGGCGGCACCAAGTGGAAAAGCTGGTATGAGGCAATGCGCATGCGGCTTGCCCGCGAAGTGAAATCGCAGGGCGGCACCAACTACTGGTCTTCCAGCGGCCCGGGCGGCGATTCGTATGCCACCGCGATCAACGTCGGCATCCTGGCGATGCCGTATGGATATCTCCCCCTCTATCAGCGATAACACGATGCGGGTTAACGCCGCATGCGATATCGCCGGACGACAATTCCCCTCTCAATGCTGCTGCTTTCCGCGGCGGTGCAGCACGCCTGCGCGGATAAGGTGTCGCTCGTCAACGGCCGGCTGATCGAGGGGAAGGTCAGCTTTGACGCTAAGGAAGGCCTCGTCGTCCTGCCGAAAAACCTGCCCAGCCAGCGCGTGGAACTCTCCGACCTGCTCAGCCTGAGCGTCGAGACGCGCGATCTGAAGCCGCCGAGACGACAGGTGACGTTGGTCACCGGCGGGCGCATTTCGGGCGACGACATCCTGGCCGTAAACGATCGCGAGGTTCGCCTCAAACGGCCGGACGGATCGCTGGTCAACTTCAATACCTCGCTGGTGTCTCGTATCGACTACCGCCCGGCCGACGATGGCGTTGCCACGCCGGAGTCGTTCGTCGGCGTGCAACTGGCGGCGGGCGACCTGGCGGAAGGGGAGATCATCAGCGTCGATCAGAAGGAGGCGAAGATCAGCTCCGTGCTGTTTGGCATCCAGTCGTTCGACGTGCAGAAGTCGGTGCGGGCGGTCCAGTTTCGCGCGGCGGGCGTTTCGTCGGCGCGATACATCGTGCGCACAATCGACGGATCGGAATGGCACGCCACGAAGCTGTCGATCAACAACGGCCGGCTGACGATCGAATCCGACGCCGCCGGCCGGGCGGAGGTGGGCGGGGAAAGCGTCGTGAGCATCGAACTCGGTCCCGGCGCCGCCGAGCCGCTGGCCGGCGGGCAGTCGATCGCCTTGCGGCCGGGCGACAGGCGGGAGTTTTCGCTGGGCGGCAAGTACCGCGCTGCGCTGCTGACAGTATCGATCCCGCGCCGCTACGTCCCCAATCGGCCGGCGCGGTTCGTCGCGAGCATTGATGGGAAAGATGTTGCCCGTACCGAGCCGCTCACGTCGATCGACGGCCCGGTTCTGCTGACGTTCACCGTGCGCGGCGGACAGTCGATGTCCGTCCGGCTGGAGGCCGACGGCCCGGCCAGGATCGGCGTCGCCGGCATGATCGACGACATCAAGATGGTTCGCGCCGACTGACGACCATCGGCCTACGCCGCCTGGACTGACGGTGTTTCGAAGACGTCGATCTGCGGCATCGACGGCTTGGGGAACGGCTCGCCGCAATGTTCGCAAAGCGTGTTTCGCACGTTTCGCGGCTTCCCGCACGACGGGCACTTCACCCGTACCGGCCGATCGTGCATGAAGTAAAACGTGATCGCCGCGCCCGGCCCGCCGAGCACGGCGAAGGCCGTCCAGCCGATCGTCGCCAGCCGCGAAACGCCGTATCGCCGACACAGCCAGAGCGTGACGATGACGCTTAGCATCATGAGCATGCCCGCGCTGATCAGATAGGGCATCGTGGCGTACTGGCCGAACACATCGCGGACGAAGGCGAGGTACGCGAGCATTGCCGGCGGGAGAAAGACGATCGGTATTCGGTCGATCCATTTTATATCCTGCACGTGCTGCGGCAGGGGTGGCAGGGAGGTGCGATCGATGAGTTGGCCGGACTCGGCCACGCGAATGAACTCGCCAGAGGTATCTGGTTTGCCGGTGTAGTTCATGTACATCAGGCAGAACGCGCCGTCGCTCGCCCGGCCGACGGAGAGGTAGTACGTGTCGTCCCGATAATCCAGATCGCGGCTAAAGATCTGACGGTCGTTTTGAAGGACGTGGATCTTCGATCGCGTGGCGATCGCGAAGTACATCGATGAATTGTCTATCTCAATGGAGCGCCGATGGTAAACGATGTCTCCAGGATTTCTCTGCACTGGCGGCCGAGCGTCGAAGTGGCTGGCGAAGAGGATCGGCTCGTCGGGCGTCGATTCAAAGATTTTTCTGGCGGTGCGTTTTTCGAAATCGAGCCAGTAGACATGTGTTTTGCTGGTGAACAAGCTGCTGGTGTAGTAATCGCTGTAGTAAATGCTTTGCGTGAAGTTTTCTCCAAACGGCGTGGGCATTTCGCCTGGCTTGGCGAAGCCGTTCGGCCCGATCGTTCCGAGAAAATTACCGCGATTGTCATAGCCTTCGATCGTTCGGCGCGCGTCGACGTAGTACCACGCCTCGTTGCTTTCGTGTACGCCGCTGGCGAGCGTCCACAGGTAGCGATGGGCGGAAAAGAAGCGCGTCCCAGGATGCTCGCTGCGCGACGCATTGGCGACGTCGCGCAGCGAGCCAGACGCGGTTTCCATTTGGGCAAACCCATTGTCGCTCGTGACCGACAACTGATTGCCGGCCAGATCGTAGTAGGCCTGATTCCGGCCGTACTCCGTGCGAATCGGCTTTCCGTCATAGTTGATCGTGTAGCTGTTGCCGTAATAGATGGGGTTTGGGAAGGCGGC
>JBBCIV010000218.1:0-8885 GCA_037189665.1 Phycisphaerae bacterium
GTCGAATACGGCTTCAGCCCCGGCCAGTTGTTGCTCGGCTTCTCCTTCGCCTGCACGAAATTCGCAAAGTCGAACGCCGACCGCAGCTTCGGCGAGTTCACCGCCGCCATCAGTTCGACGCACTGCCTGCCCTTTTCGCCGAAGATGCCTTTTTCGTTTTCATGTACGATCGTGATCGGCAAATCCTTGATGTATTCCACCTTCTGGCGGAAGCGATCGACGATCTCATCCTTAAACGGCAGCACGTCACCCTTGCCCTCGCCGCCGGGCGGGTAGTAGCTGAACACGCGGATCATCGGCGCGCCGAAGTACGTGGCGGCGTCCACCGCGATCTTGAAGCGGTCGAAGTGCTCGCTCCAGGGCTTGTCGATCGCCACCTTGCCGATCGGCGAGCCGATGCAATTGATGCCGATGCCGGCGTCCTTCGTCTTCGAGAGGATGTCCTTTCGCAGGTCGGCGGTGAAGTCGAGCACGTTGATCTTGTTGACCATGCGCAGCTCGATGTGCGTCACCCCGTTCAGCTTCAGGTGCTTGATCTGGACGTCAATGCTCGGGTCGATTTCATCAGCGAAGGCGGCTAGTTTGATCATGATGCCGTGCATATTCCGTTCGCGTGCGCTGGTGTCAAGCGATCGACTTGCTCGAAACCGCCACGATCGCGACTTCGCGTGGGGCGAGCTTCAGCTTGCCATCGAGTTCCCGTCCGGTGAGCAGTTCGCGGCCGGGCGGAAGATGGTCGATGAACTGCGTCTCGGCGCTGTGGTTCAGAATCCACAGGTACTTCGACTTCCTGCCGACGCGCACGATCAACTCCACGTCCTCGTGTGCCTCGATCGCGGGCGAAATCTCTGCCTCGGCTAGCAACTTCTTCGATAGCATCCGCGTCGAATCGTGCGTGAGATACCCGCCGACGTAGATCACGCGGCCCTTGCCCACCTCGTTCACCGTGACCGCTGGCGCGCCGGCCAGCAGGTCGTCGGCGTCGTCCCAGGTCGCGATTGCCTCGGCGCCACGCAGCTTCAGCCGCTCGACGAAACCGCGCAGCGGGAAGGGCTGGTCGTCCAGCGTGGCGTTGCGGATTTCATTTTCCTTTATTGTGCTCCACTCCGAAACTTCCACGCCCGCCAGCCGTCGCAGCAGGCCCGGCGCGGTTTGCTGCACCATGTGAAGGTTGCGGTTCTTCGTGCCCGACTGCGCCCCCAGCACCAGCGTGCCGCCGGCGCGGACGAAGTCTTCGTACTTCGACGCCAGTTGCTGATCGACGATACGCAGGTGCGGCGCGACCAGAATCTTGTATCCGCTCCAGTCGCTGCTCGGCCATACCTGGTCAACCGGGATGTGCTGCTGGAATAGGTTCGTCATCCAGTGGCCCGCCTCCCATCCGCCTTGCTTTACATAGGTGTTGATCTTCCCCATGTTGATCTCGTTGTCGTAGTCGCGAAGGATCGCCACCGTCTTCTGCGGCGGGGCGTCCCACAGGTCGGCGGGGAGCTTGAAGATCTCCCCGCCGATCTCCGCCGCCTCTTCGGTGCGGGCGTTGTCCTTGCCGTCGTGATCGAGCAGGCCGTGCCAGTGCTGCTCGCTGCCGAACGGACACGTCCGCCAGCAGAAATAGCTCAGCATCTTCGCGCCGTGCGCGAACGACTGATGCGCCCACAGCCGCATCTCGCCCGGCCGGGCCGACCGCAACAGGTACGACATCTGCCCGCCGGGCCCGCATTGCTGCTCCAGCACGCCGAACGGGAACGACAGGCTCCGCGCCTGCACCAACGGTGTGGCGAACTTCGTCCAGTGATCCCAGAACATCGGGTACTGGTCGTGACAAAAGTAATCGAGCTGCTCCACCAATTTCGGCCCATCGATGTTGCCGAACAGCCCGTTGTGCGTGATGTCCCACCGATTGCTCGCCTCGCGCAGGATATCCGCCTGCCGCCGACAGAAGGCGATGACGGTGTCGCTGATGAACCGCGATTCGTCCAGCAGGTGGGTCGGGTTCTGATACGTGGCGGTCGGGTGGGGCAGGTCGATCTGGTTCCAGTCGCCGTACACCTGGCTCCAGAACCGCGTGCCCCACGCCGCGTTCAGCTCTTCGATCGTGCGGTACTTCGCCTTCAGCCACGCCCGAAACGCGATCGTGTCAGTGGGGGCGTAGCTCACGTCCATGTGACAGTTGAACTCGTTGTCGATCTGCCAGGCGATGATCTGCTTTTCCTTCTTGTAATGCTCCGCCAGCGCCCTGACGATGCCATCGCACAGCCGCAGGTACGCCGGCGACGTGTAATTATATTGCCGCCGACTGCCGTGCTTCATCGGCGTGCGGTTGAAGTCCCAGCGGTACACCTCCGGATACCTCTGCCCGATCCACGCCGGCCCGCAATACGTCGGCGTGCCGAAGATGACCTTCAGGCCGTGCTTGCGGCACTCGTCGATCACCTTGTCAAACAGATCAAACCGATACTGCCCCTCCTCCGGCTCAAAATACCACCACGCGCCTTCGCCGACGCGAACGTAATTGAACCCGAGGTCGGCGATCCGCTTGACGTCGCCCGCCACCGCGCGCTCGGGCCAGTGCTCGGGAAAATAACAGACGCCGTAGTAGAGTTGGTCGATCATGGGAGGGCGGATTCTTTCATAAACGGGTCGTCCTCACAATCCGCCCGCTCGCGAACGTGGCGTCGTCCGCTCGCCTTATGGCGATGTTGTGGTCGTCCTCACCGCTTCGGCTTTCAATCGATGGAAAACTTGGACGGCCTGCGGGTCCGCGCGAATCTTCGGCCGTTCGTCGTTCCACAGCAGCCACAAGCGGTCGCGCGTCGACCCCGGCTTGCGCGGCTCGGCGGCGATCGTGACGTTTTCGGGTGAGGCGAAGTTGATGATGTGTTTCCTGCCGCCCGCCGACACCATCAGCCCGCCAACGCGACCAATGCGGAGCAGTCTGTCAAACATGCCCAACCGCAGATGGGCGACATGGTCGAACCGTGAAGCCCGCAGATTGCGCTCGATCTCCTCAAATTTTTCTTTGATGCCCGGTTGAATTCGGGTGAGGCAGAGTTCGATCAGGCGATCGCGGGAGCTTTTCCTGAACCAGCCAACCAACAACATGACAAACAACGCGATGAGCGAAACCGCAGTCAGATCGGTAGGGAAATCGCTGTATGCCCACAGAGAGACCAGAATCAGCGATATAAAGATTGGCCTGATTTCCAGCAGCGTGATGAACACCGCCGAGCCACGAAAACGCTGGGCAACGGTCTCCAGTACCATGATCAGAACCACAATTGGAATGGCTGAGGCCCAGATTGAATGGCTGTTAATAAGGACGATGGGGAACCACCAGAGATATTCGACGAACGGGAACCGGTGCTCGCCGTGAAACCGTATCGCGTCCGCCTGCCGTTGCAGGAGGACGACGTTTTCCGGGCGAAACATCGCGTCCCAATCGACGTGGTCGGTCGCGTAATCAATCGTTGGCATCGTCTGAGCCGGCGATGCTGACGGGTTGATCGGACAAAAGTTCACCCTCGCGTGGGCGTGACGTCCGTTAGGCCGCCGCACGTTGGGCCAGCAGCAGGTAGCCGATGATCGCGACGGCGACCAGCGCGGCGACGGACAGGAAGATCGCGATCGAGAGCATGACCGTGAACCGCGTGCCCTGCTTGGCGAGCGCGTGCTGCAGGTCATTGTCGCGGCTGGCCATGTTGTCGCGCATCGATTCGAGGATCTGCGCCCCCGTCTGCGTGCTGCGGCCAAGCTCCTGCATCGTGCTGCCGACGTTGATCAGGTTCGTCGCGATCTGCTCGTCGGTCGTCCGCATGCGCTCGACGCGTTCCTGAAGTCCTTCCAGCACGTCGCGCTGCTGCGTGCTGGACTTGCCGACGTGATCGAGGATTTCCGTCAGCCGCTTTTGTTGGTCGTGCTGTGAGGAAAGTTCCTGATGCAATGCCTTGAGCGTTTCACCCTGAACGCGGGCGGATTCGGGCAACTGCTCGAGCACCGCGGGCAGCCTGGACAGGTGTTCCAGCAGTTCGTCCTGGCGCTTGCCCTGGCGTTCGAGGTTTTCGCGGATGCCGACCATCAGGTCGGTGAGCGTGACGAACCCCGCGTGCAGCGACTGGATGGCGTTGTCGCGCCGGGCGAAGGGACGGAAGATCGATCCGCGCGACTGCGATTCGGGATGCGTGTTGGCGGGCAGATCGGTCAGCTCGGCGTCTTCGACGCGGGGCTTGTTGAACCAGTTCTTGACCCGCGAGATCAGCGTTTGCTCGGCCATTGGCATCCCTTCCATCGAGTGGTTGGTCTTTGACGGTTGTTCCTCCGAACTTTAGCATCGCCGGGCAATGGGTCAACGCATTTGCACGCTCGTCTTCATCTTGTTGGCGCTGATTCAGATCGCGTGCGACACCCCGCAGGCTGCGCAACCCGCACAAAGGCCCAATTCTATCGTCTCGCTCTCGCCCGCGGCGACCGACTTGGTTGTGGCGATCGGCCTCACCGATCGCATCGTGGGCGTAAGCGCGTTCGAGGCGGACGAGTCGCTCAAACAGCGCCTGCCCGTCGCCGGCGATTACCTCCGCGTGGACTGGGAACGCATCGCGCAGCTCAAGCCCGGCTACCTCATCGTGCAAGGCCGGGCCGACCGGCTGCCGGCGGGGTTGAAGCAGCGGGCCGACCAATTGGGCATCCAGTTGATCAACGTGCAAATCGACCGCCTCGGCGATATCGAGCAGGCGACGCGCCTCATCGGCACGTCCGTCGGCGCGGCGGAGGAAGCGGATCTCTATATTCAGCGGCGCCGGCAGCGGTTGAACGAACTGTCGCGGACGTCGGCGCCGGGCAGGGTGAAGGCGCTGCTCATCACGACGGAAAACGCCAAGGGCGTCGTCGGGCGTAATAATTTTCTCAATGACCTGCTTGAACTGGCCGGCGGGGAGAACGTGATCGACGCGGATGGATACGTGATGATCGACCAGGAAAAGCTGCTCACCCTGCGGCCGGAGGTCGTCTTCCTGCTGATGCCTAACGCCAACGAGGCGACCGTGGCTGAGGCGACCAAAAGCTTGCGAAGCGCCCCCGACCTGCCGGCGGTGCGGAATGGTCGTGTTGTCGCCATCACCAAGGCCGACGCGCTATTGCCCGCCAGCGGCACGGTGGCGCTCGCGGAGACGTTTCATCAACATTTGCTTTCGGTAATGCACTCCGCAACCACGCAGTCCAACGATCGGCCGGCATCACCGTGAAACGATTCGATCTTGCACACATCGCCATGCTTCTGGGGCTGGGGCTCGTCATCTGGGCGCTGGCGGGGACGGCGTGCGTGATGGTGGGCTCGACCGAGGTCGGCCTGCCCAGCACGTGGGCGACGGCGAAGCTGCGGCTTTCGACGCACGTATTGCCCGCCTCGATGATCGGCGCCGCGCTGGCGGCCGCGGGCGTGGTGTACCAGGCCGTGCTGCGGAACCCATTGGCCGACCCCTATCTCCTCGGCACCAGCGGTGGGGCGATGCTGGCGGCGTACGTGTGGCGCTTGCCCGCGTTCAGCGGCGTGTGGTGGATCGCGATGATGTCGCCGCACAGCTTCGCGCTGGCGGGGGCGCTGATCGCGACGAGCATCGTGCTGATCCTGGCCGGATTGCGCGGCAGGATCGAGCCGGTGACCGCGATCCTCGTCGGCGCGATCATCAATTCCATGTGCGGCGCGGCGTTCCTGCTGCTGAACGCGATCTACCAGGACCTGCCCGGCACCGGCGGGGCGCTCACGTTCCTGGTGGGCGACATTCAGACCACCGCCGACCAGCGGCATATGCTGATCGCGGCGGTCACGATCGGCGCGTCGTGGGCATTGTCAATGCTGATGACGCCGTCGCTCAACGTCATTCGCCTGAGCGAAGACGAGGCCGCCTCGCTCGGCACGCGCGTGCAACTCACGCGATGGGGCGGGCTGGCGATCGCGTCATTGATGACCGCCAGCGCCGTCGCGATCAGCGGGCCGATCGGGTTCATCGGGCTGATCTGCCCACACGTGGCGCGGTGGTTCTGCGGCAACGACAACCGCCGGCTGATGATCGTCGCGACGGCGCTGGGGGCGTCAGTGCTGGCGCTGGCGGACGCGCTGTCGCGATACCTGCTGTCGGTCGAGGCGATCAAAACCGTGCTGCCCGTCGGCGTGATCACCGCGATCCTCGGCGGCCCGTTCTTCCTGGCCATCCTGCTGAGGAGCCGACGATGAACCGCCTCCTCGATGCCGCCGACCTGACCGTCACGCTCGCCGGGCGGACGATCCTGCAGAACGTCTCGGTCGCGCTCGACGCCGGCGAGGTCGTCACGCTCATCGGCCCGAACGGGTCGGGCAAGACCACGCTCCTCCGCGCCGCGCTCGGCCACGTGCGGCGCGCGGGCGGATCGGTCGCGTGGCTGGATCGCGATCTCAAGCGTTGGAAATCGCGCGAGCTGGCGCGGCAGGTGGCGTACATGCCGCAATCGCCGCTGTACGAGCCGGGCGACCGGGTGATCGAGGTGCTGCGCCTCGGGCGATCGCCGCACCAGGGCTTTCTCGGCGTCGAGTCTGCGGACGACGAGAAGGTCGTCCATGAGACCGCCTCCGAACTGGAACTGGCGGACCTGCTGGACCGGCGCGTCGAAACGCTGTCCGGCGGGCAGCGGCAGCGCGTATTCCTGGGCAGATGCCTCGTGCAGTCGCCCAAGGCGATCCTGCTGGACGAGCCGGCGACGTTCCTCGACCTGCGACACCAGGTCGAACTGCACCGCCTGCTCAGACGGCTTGCCGAGCAGCGACAGATCGGCGTCCTCATGGCCAGTCACGACCTCAACCTTGCCGCCACCCACGCCGACCGGGCGTTGGTGCTGAAGGACGGCCGCGTCGTCGCGTCCGGCGCGATCGACGACGTCATGACCGAGCCGATCATGTCGCAGGCGTTCGACCTCCGGATGAAACGCATCGAGGTTGACGGAGTTGTGCAGATCGTCGCGATTGGCTGACTGTGCAACGTCTACGCCGCGGGACCGTGGGTGTGGCTGGCGTCGGCGAGGTTGACGTGCTGCGTGGGCAGGCGGACGCGGAACACCGTGCCCTCGCCGTCGTTGCTGTCGGCGGAGATGCTGCCCTCGTGCTCTTCCACGATCTTTCGCGCCACCGCCAGTCCCAGGCCTGTGCCGCGGTTGCCCTTGGTGCTGTGGAAGATCTCGAACAGATGCGGCAGGATCGACGGCGCGATCCCAGGGCCGTTATCGATCACCTCGATCACGGTTATGCGCTCTTCGGGTTCGTACCGGCACGCCACGCGGATCAGTCCTTGGCGTTGTTCGACGGCGTCGAGCGCGTTGGTCAGCAGGTTCATGAGCACCTGGTGCAGCCCGTCCGGGTCGATCGGGATGGCGGGCAGGTCGGGATCGACGTCCGCGATCGCCATCACGCCTTTTTCGTTCGCCATCGGCGCGATCAGTTCGAGGCACTCGTTGATGATCTTGCGCGGGTTCACCATCTCCAGCTTGGGCGTGCGCGGGCGGGAGTAGGCCAGCAGGTTCATCGTGAGGTTGTAGATCTTTTCAAGGTTGCGATCGACGACGCGCCAGCCTTTGCCCAGTTGGTTCAGGTCGTTCCGGCGAATGCCCATCTCGACGACGTCCGCGCCGCCTCGCAGGGCTTGCAGGATGTTCTTGATCGAGTGCGACAGCGCCGCCGTCGTCTCGCCGATCGCCGCCATGCGTTCGGCCTGCAAGCCGGCCTGGTAGAGCTTGGCGTTCTGGATCGCCAGGCCCGCCTGCAGGCCAATCGCGGTGAGCAGGCGGAGCTGGTCGGTCGAGTAGGTGTAGTTGCGGACGCTCGAGTCAATGTAGATCACGCCGATCACCGCGTCGACGCCGGTGGGGTCGTCCATGCGGTTTTCCAGCTTGCGGGCCTTGATGGGCACGCACAGCGCCGAGCGAATGCCAAGGTTCTGCACGCTCTTGCCCTTGCTGAAGCGCGGGTCGACCATCGCGTTGCTGGAGAGCACGCCCGAGCCGGAGTCGATGACGTACTTGATGATCGTCTTGCTCGCGTTGATCTTCTCCGCTTCCGCCGGCGCGGTGTCGGCGCTGGTCGTGCCGCCGCGCGGCCCGCCTCCCTGCGTGCCTCCGCCAGCGCGGGTCTCATCGCGGATGCGCACGACCTTCGGAATCGGGTTCTGGTCGCGATCCAGCAGAAGCAAGATGCCCCGGTCGGCCTTCACGTGCTCGAAGACCAGGTCCATCACGACTTCCACCACCTGGTCGATGTTGAAGCTCGACCCGAGTGCGGCGCTGAGGCGATAGAGGATCTTCAGGTTCGCCATCGCCGCCGCCGCGGGCTCGGGGACCGCGAGCACCATCGAGTCGTCGTTGCTGGGCAGGGTGTTGATGATCGAGCTGTCCATGCCCGACTCGGCCCCCATCAGCGAGACGTTCTTCCCGCTCGTGCGCGTCACGCCCGGCTGGATGCCCACCACTAACAGCGACCGTCCGACGCGCACCTGGTCGCCGATCTTGAGCACGTGCGGGCGGTCGATGCGCATGCCGTTCACGTACGTGCCGTTGGACGAGCCGAGGTCGCGCAGGATCCACTCGCCGTCATCGTTGGGACGCATTTCGGCATGGCGGCGCGAGGTGGTCTGGTCCGACAGCGGCAGCGCGCGGGATTCGCGCCCGATCAGCGTGGCCTGATCGGGCAGCTCAAAGCGTCGGCCTTTGTCGGGCCCCTGCAGGACGAGAAGGGTAATCACGTCCCGCAGTTTACCATAAGCTCGCGTTCCACGCGGCGCGCGCGGTCGTCTAGGGCAACGAACCGAATGTTGTAGCTGCGACGCTTGCGTCGCCCATTGGTTTTTCTGAACGTCTCGAATGGGCGACGC
>JBBCIV010000219.1:0-6486 GCA_037189665.1 Phycisphaerae bacterium
TTCATCCTTGAATATAAAACCAAGCGGTCCATCGCCATCCGGATCGACTTGAAGCTCAATAAGTTCTTGTCCCGTATACTCGCTGGGCCGAACAGCCTCGATCCAGAGCGACCCAATGCCGTTTACAAGACCAAGTTGCGAAGCAGAATAGGACATATTACTACTTACGAAAGTTCCGCCATTGACCTCGGCATTCCGAGCATCTCGTTGCTCGCTGCCGCTTTTGGTCCAAACCCGAAGCCTACCGGTTCCACCATTAAGATGGTAAACGTAAGGGTCTTGCGCTACCCCAGAGCCAGTGTAAGTCACGGTCGCCGGATCCGCTGCAGAATTGTAGATCAATCTGATGCGAGCTTGGCTGAAATCAAGATTGCTTCCAAGCCGAACAGACAAAGATGTAAGCATTTCCCCTGACACGATATTCTCAAGCGAAGGAATAGTGCTGCCCTCGCGTTTAAAACCTTGTGCCCAATCAGGAATGCTATCTCTATTAGTGTCGTCATCGTTTACCTTGATGACCTTCCCTGGGAGAAGATAATCATTCTCAATGGCATCATCGCTATCACCGATTGTTCCGTCATTGTCGCTATCCACGTCTAGGCCCACTGCCGGCCCGTCGGCGATGGTGGCGGTGGCGTGGCAGTGGGTGGTGGATAGGCGGTAGTCCGCCGACGTCTTGAGGATCAGCGTGGCGGTCTCGGCGCCCTCTATCAGATATGCGTGAGGTTCGCTGTCATCCCGAAGGTGAAACTACGCTGTGCTGGCCGCAGTTGCTATTGCCACATCTCCGATGATGAATACATGAAGATTTTAAACGGCAGCCTGACCTGTAAATTGAGGGAATCGCACGGGCACAAGCGATACTATTGAAACGTCCAGATCGCGATTTTTTCGCCGAAAGATGAGGGGACCATGATCTTGTCATCATCAATGAATCGGGGACGGCCGAGTTGGCGATCCAAGTGCTTTCGTAGCCCGTCAGCTGATTGGGTATCCGGATAGCACCTGAACTCAGGCAGTTCCGCGACAATTTGGTACGTGTCCGTGCTCATCACAAGGATACGGGCCCAATAAACCCATTTCGGTTGATCGGGCTGAAAAGGCGATTCTTCGATCCGGCGTGTCCCAAATACAATATGGTGTCCGTTCGGCGAAATATGGAAATCATAGATTTCGGGAGATCGCTTCGGCTTCCAGTCTGGAACCAATCCTTCAAGCGGATTGAGTTGCAATGCCCCCTGAAAGCCGCCCAGATATTTGCCGGTGGCAACATCGTGTACAAACAGCTTGCCCGCGGTGCTGGTGAAAGCCAACCGTTTGCCGTCGGGCAGGAAGCGCACGCTGGTCACTTCGTCGCCTTTCAGCTCGCCCAACGGATAGCCGGCCATCTTGCGGATCATGTGCCGGATCTTACCGGTGTCGATTTCCCACAAAATGACGTTTCCCTGAAAGTCCCCTGACACTGCCAGCTTGCCATCGGACGAAAGATCGAGGGAGTTAACCGGGGATCCGTAAAGATCGTTGCCGATCAGCCGGCCGTGGCCGTGAAACTCTATCAGTTCGCATGTCCCTTTAGGGGCTTGTGGATCAATCGCGAAGATTCGCACGTAGCTGTCGTTGCTGGCGGCGGCAACTCGTATGTTGTCGATCCATTCCACGTCGGTAACGCTGTCATAGAATTCCGTGTATTGGCCGATCGCCTGATGCGTCCCGGCGTCGAAGACCGTCACACCGTATTCCCAATCCGTACGAGGACCAATCTCCTTTTTAGAAATTATCGCGTACTTGGATAAATCAGGCGAATATTTGTAGCTGCCTATTGTGGCGAATTCATTGACCTTTGGGTGTCGGCTTGGAATGTGCTCTTCAACGATACGTCTACTGATAAGATCATAAACGGCTTGTTCATAGACATTCGGTTCTTTTACACGCATTTCGGTCCTGAGGGTGATCATCATGCAACCCGGCTTGGGATATTCCCACCAACTCCCGTGTCCCCACCGCGGGTCCAGCGTCACATGCTCAACTTTCTCCGTCCGGCTTTGAGATATCGTGTTCATAATCAACACCGCGGCAAAGATTGTGCGAACAATTGGAAACATCATCGAAAACCTGCCATCGGGTTCAGTTGCCCGACTGTGTCATATTAAGATATTCATTCACGATCAGGTATAGCATGCTCACGGAGACCAAGTCATTGGCCGTCGTACCTTCGTCGGTTTGACTCGTAAAATCCCGTACGCCTTCCACGAGCAGGTTTTGGAATTTCTGAGCATCAGCCATCCACTGCTCCATTCGGCCCGACTTACGCTGATACCATGTCTGGCCCTGCGTATCCGGCACCAGACGGGGAGCGACGGTGCTGCGCATGAATGCCGCTGCCTGGTTGACGTTGGAGTCAGGCACGGCGCTGTTAATGAACCAGGCAGCCGCCGTCGCTGCGCCGATCGCTACGCCGCCGATGATAAACACCCGACGTGCCACCGTGTAGTCAGCATTGGCAATCCATTGCCCCCCGCGGTATAGCAATGGCGGGCGCACCGTGCTGAGCTTTTCACCTGTCCCCGCCAATTGGCTTAGCCGGGCCTTCTGATTGCCAGTCAATTGTCCGCTGAGGCTCGCCTTGATATCAATGATGTCGGTAATCTTTCCAGGATCCCAATCGTCGCCTACCTTTATATCTATTTTGTTTATATTGTTCTCAAGCCTTATTACATCAATCTGCTGGACGTCGATATTTTTTTTAAACCGCTCGGCACGTTAGTGGCACCAATATGTTCGATCTTACCGGTGGAGACCCGAACATAGACGTCCGTCATCCAGCCAGGCTGGTTCTTCAATGCCTCAGATATTTCCGCGTGGAATTCCTTACCCATCGCACTCGCGTGGGTATCGTTGGGGTACTTGGCTCTCCAGGCACCGTTGGTGCGCATCTTGGAAATGGATTGATCCATCGCCCCGACGAGAACGGTATGCCGACTGACCAGCCCCTGAACGACAGCACGAACATTCGGTTTCTTCGGATTGTAAGAAAACTCGTTATCCGAGCCGCTTAATTGTAGATATCCCCCGCTGTAACCCATCCACTCGCCAGGCATGGACTGGTAGGTCGCAAAGGTATTGGTGTATCGCGTGCTTCCACTACCCACCAAGTTGAGGGTCTGTCCGCCGAAATTGACAGTGCTTGGCCGTTCCTGACGCGGGTCGGTTACTTTGAGCCGGTATACGGCGAAACCTTGCAATTCGTCGCCCTGTAATGTGGATTGGCTGCGGTCAGATGTAAGCGTCGCCTGCACTGGCCGCCAGTCTCCCTCACTACCATCCACTGGCCGGCTCTCCAGCCGCATGTCCACCGCGGTGAGACGAACGGTATCCGTCAAGGTCGTGATGCCGCTGGAAAGATATGCCTCAAGCTTGGCAGTAATCGTCAAATCAGTCCCCGGCCGCACCGCCTCAACATACAGCGTGACGGTATCGCTCTCGCCGAAGATGCGGGTGATGGGAACCGCCAATCCTGTCGGGATGAAATCACCACCACTGGAGATGGATCGCAAATAACGTTGCTCCGTGCCATTCTTTTTCCAAAGGCGAAGATGACCGTTTTCTGGCAAGGTGACAAGTTGCTCTAGGGAATATTGCACAACCGCAGGGTCGGAGGCTGAGTACTCGAATTGAACCGTGCCGTAAAGCAGGCCGACATCAGGACGCTCAAGCACGATCGGCGTGAAGTGTTTGTTCGAACTGCCATCGGACGACAGGGCGGGATTAAGGTTGTATCCATCTGCAAAGTCGGGTATTCCGTCCCTATCCTCATCCCAGTTGTTGACTCGAATCACCTTGCCACCATGACCGCTCTCTTCTTCAACATCATCTTCGGCTTCGCTTCGGGCAGGTAAAGCAAACTCGTCAGCATCGTTGTCACTGTCAATGTCAAGATCAATCCACGGCAAATCATTATCGGTGATATTGGCTGTCGCAAACAGCATACTTAAGTTAAGCCGATAGTCCGCCGACGCACGCAGTACAAGCACCGCGGATTCGTTGCCCTCGATCAGGTCGTCATCGGTCGGCGTGAGGACGACGTCGGCGTATTCCTGGTTGGCCGGGATGGTAACGCTGGTGGAGATCGACGCGTAGCCCGTGCCGTTGACGGCCGTGCCGGCAAAGGGGTGGAACTGGACCGTCAACGCATTGAGCGTCTGCTCTACCGTTCCACGGACCACTTCGTCCACGTGCCGGCGAACCTGCTCGGCGTCCACGCGGATCGCCGACGCGATTCCCAAAGCTTCAGTGCCTTCCTTCGAACCTTCTGTTACGCTCTCCATCCGAGTTCTCCGTCTGACTGGTAAGGGTTGTTCTTCAACACCAACACCTTCCAGCGGGAGAACTCGCTGTTCAAATGTGCGCAACGATCAGGACGTTATCACGCCGCTGCGTTACAGGAGGGCCGGCAGCATCAACAGAGTGTCGTCAAACTAACATAGGTTTTGGTATGCTCTGTGGGGGGAAGGTCAGAACGGCAGAGCCTGATGAATTCTCACCGCCAGAGGCGGTGGATTAGCTAGGATTTAGTAATAAGGTTTGACACTTTTTCCCGCCGCGGCAAAAAGCTGCCACATTCTGGACATCGGAGCGTGATGTCTCTCACGTCATAACCACAATCTGGACACAACTCAAGACTAAACCGCTGTCGACGTTTTCCTGAGCGATATTGCTTGAGCACCAATATTCCCAGAATAAAGACTATTGGCGACACATAAAGCAAACTCACTTCGAAACGAAGACGCGCCGGGGAAGTTGGTCCAGAACCAGCATCGAACTGCTCGATATAGAATGGTAGAACAAAGCGAACGTCGGATCGCAGCCCCGAATCTTCCCAAAACAGCCATTCTGAACTGGCAATTTCCAAGGCTGGAGACACGGTATTCTCACGCAATCGCTCGAAGGAAATCATTCCAGAATTCAGCCTAACTGACGCCTTAATCTTTACATTTGAAGACGTTCGGACATTCTCTAGAACTAGGTTTTTCCCGAGTGCGATTCCGAATAACAGCGTAGAAATCACGCCTATGGCAATTAATCCATAGGCTATAAATGCCGTCAAGAATAACCCGGTTCTAGAAATGGTCATCCTCAAACCCCGGCGATACGCCCTTGGTGGTAAGCATTCTGAATTGGCTCGCGCTAATATCTTTGCGAGATTCGGAACCATCATTTAGCAAATTCCAACCGTCGGCAGAATGTTCACCGCTGTTGAGCAGATAATGCGCAAGTTCGTGAGCCAGCGTTCGCGCCAACTCCTGATTCGTTCGGCGCACGGTCGTTGTACCATTCGCAAATGCCGCAATTGCAATTCCAGGAAACTTTCCGACGAGAGGCTGCTTTGGGAAATAGCATGCGCCATTTAGGAATTGGTTTACACCTTTGTCGTAGATGGTGTTTACAAAATACACATCGATCGCACCGTCCCGAGCACCAACGCGCATGACATCATCGATTTCGTCATTAATTCCCACTAATGCTCCTCCCTTTGGATTGAAGAGATATGGCGCGGAGGTCGTTCTCAAGTGAACGATTTCTTGCTGACGGAATCGGATGAATTCAACGCCAACCTGTGACCCAATTGTATCAATGATGTCTTCAATTTCTTGTATGTCTGCCGCAGTTATTCCTGTTGTCACCAACGCCCCACCGGGCGGCTGGTACTGCATGATGTTCATCTCCATACGATATACTCGCTTTGCCGACGTAACTGCTGTGTATCGGGAAGCGTAATTCATTGCAGCATCAAGTCCAGCACTAGTAGATTCAGTTGGGTGCGCGACACTGTACAAGACACTTGTTCCCGTCGCTCCATCCATGTCAACTGGAAAGCTTGTGTCACGCATCCTCAAATTGCTCGAGGTATTTGGTCGAGCTCCATTTCTTGTCGGATTCACAGACAAGCCACCTCCTGCGTTTGATTTCAAAACAGATCCTACCCTTGCACCGTTTTGAACAATCTCACGCGTCCAGACGACCTCAATTTTATCCACCGGAATCTTGACGGACCTCGCCAAAACATTGCTCCCCGCAAATGAAGTAAGGATCGGGGACGACCCCGAAACATAATCTGCATTATGTCGAATAGTTTCGTTTCCCCCTCCAAGTATCCCAATATCCGCCCCGAATAGGTTCCCACCAGCCGCGCTTGCCCAACTGCTAACATGGATAGGATTTACGGGTTCATTAGTCGTTCCGCCGGTTTCCGGTTCCATGTTGAATCGTAGTACGGTTAGCCGTTCTGTTGCGACAGCCGCGCCAGCTATTAAAGCGGTAATTGCAACGTCTTCCGGAAGACTAGAAACGCTTCCACCCCTGATGAAGAATTGCCCCTGACCTAACCCCGTTGCGCCTGTATCCAGTACTGTATGCACAGTCGGCGCCCCCGTGTTTGGATCGGCAAGAGTGATCGAACCTGTACCAATGCTCGATGTGGTTAGGGTA
>JBBCIV010000220.1:0-7330 GCA_037189665.1 Phycisphaerae bacterium
GAGAAAACGAGACGAGCGACGGCGACGATGCGGCGGGCGCGCGCGTCCCTCGCCCGACGCGGGATGCGCGCGCACTCGTGTCGCGCCCCTCCCCTTTTTTGGCGGGCGGCCTTCATCAAGCCTCAAGGCGCGCCTTCGCCGAAGCGGACGGCATAACCAGACCTAAAATATAGCTAACAAACGGCGTGTAAGTCAATCAAAATCCGCCGATTCTGGGCGGCGGACCGATTGAAAGTGGCGCGGGGTTCCAACCCGTGTCCTCCGCCCAAAACACGGGTTGAAAACCCGTGCCACATGAGCGTTAGGTCGCAAACGACCCTCAGGCGGTTAGTAGATCGGCGCCACGCTTGTATTGGCCGTCGGTGAGCGTCACCAGCAACGCCGCGTTGCCGGCGGGCTTGGTCTGGATCCAGCCGGTCGGAAGCACTTGGCGCAGGCTCCACGTGCCGGCGGCGAGGTTCTTGATGACGAATCGGCCGGCGGAGTTGGTCGTGGCGCTCGGCTCGCCAGCGTCGAATACGCCGTTGTTGTTCACGTCGATGTACACCACCCGTCCCGCGACGCCGTTCTCGCCGGCCTGGCGAACGCCGTTCTTGTTCAGGTCGTGATAGACGTAGCTGTCGATCACCGCCGTACCGCCGGTTGCGGGCGGCGGGGTTTCGGGTTCAGGGTCGGGCGGCGGCGGGTTGGGATTGACGCCCTGGGTGGTCAGGAGATCGGCGCCGCGCTTGTACTGGCCGTCGGTGAGCGTCACCAGCAACGCCGCGTTGCCGGCGGGCTTGGTCTGGATCCAGCCGGTCGGCAACACCTGCCTGAGATTCCACGTTCCCGCACCGAGGTTCTTGATGACGAACCGGCCGGCGGAGTTGGTCGTGGCGCTCGGCTCGCCGACGTCGAGCACGCCGTTCTTGTTCACATCCACGTAGACCACGCGCCCCGCGATGCCGTTCTCGCCCGACTGGCGAACGCCATCCTTGTTCAGGTCGTGATACAGATAGCTGTCGATCGTCGCCGTGCCGGTCACCGGCGGGACTTCGGGATCGGGGTCCGGGTCCGGATCGGGGTCGGGGTCGGGATCAGGCGGCGGCGTGGCGCCAGTGGCGGTGAGGAGATCGACGCCGCGCTTGTATTGGCCGTCGGTCAACGTCACGGCGAACGGCGTGTTGTTACTCGGCTTTGTCTGGATCCAGCCGGCGGGCAGCACCTGACGCACGTTCCACGTGCCGGCGCCCAGGTTCTTGATGACGTATCGGCCGGCGGAGTTGGTCGTGGCGTTCGGCTCGCCGACGTCGAAGAAGCCGTTGTTGTTGACGTCGACGTACACCACCCGGCCGGCGACGCCCTGCTCGTCGGACTGACGCGAGCCGTTCTTGTTGAGGTCGTTGTAGACGTAGCTGTCGATCGTCGCCGTCCCCGTCACGGGCGGAACGACCACGTTCGGCGCGAAGCCGAACGCGACCGACGTGGGCGTGCCTTCGGCGACCGTCACCAGCGTCGTCGGCGACTGCGTGAGGTCGTAGCCCGACAGCACGATCGTTCGCACGCGATACGAACCGTCGGCGAGGCCGCCGAACGTCGCCTCGCCGTTGCTGTTGGTGACGGCGGACGGCTCGCCTGCGTCCTTGATGCCGTCGTCGTTCAGGTCGATCCAGACCGTCGCCCCGCCAATGCCAGGCTCGCCGGGATCGCGCTCGGCGTCCTTGTCCGCATCGCGGTAAACGGTCGCGGCGATGCTGACGTTCGCAATCGGGACGGAGCCGAAATCAACGCCGACCACGTCTTCGTTGGGCGCCAGCGTCACCACGCGCGACGGAACCGTCCCGACATAGCCGGCCGGCACGATCTGGCGGACGGTGTAGGTGCCGGGGGCGAGCTCGATGAACTGGTAGTCGCCGTAAATGCCGGTGATCTGCTGGGGCTCGCTGGCGTCGATCTCGCCGTCGTTGTCGAGGTCGATCCAGACGGTGCGGCTGACCGCGCCCTTCTCGCCGGTGTCGAGCACGCCGTTCTCGTTGGTGTCGAGGAAGAACTTGCCGCTGAGCGTGGCGAAGTTCGAGCCGGTCGCCTGCTGAAGCGCCGCGACCGCAGGCGTGAAGCCTTCGGCGCGGGCGTAGTCGATCGGCTTTTTGCCGAAGCTGTCGACGGCGTTCGGGTTCGCGCCGGCGGCAAGCAGGGCCCTGACCATCGACGTGTCGTAGTCGATCTGCTGGAGGTCGCCGTTGATCTTGGGGAACATCGCCGCGTAGTGCAGCGGCGTGCGACCGTAGCCATCGGCGACGTTGGGGCTGAGGCCGGCGTTCATCAGGATCGTCAGCCGCTGCGTCGCCATCAGCGTCGAAACGCCGTGGCGCACGTTGGGATTCATGGCGGCGACGTGAAGCGCGGTCATGCCTTCGGTGTCGGTCTTGTAGACGTTCGCGCCGGCATTCAGAAGTTCGGTAAGGATCTTGGCGGCATCGTTGTAAGGCGACGCGGCGGCGGTGAACAGCGGCGTCCAGCCGTTGCCGAACGCGGCGTTGAGGTCCGCGCCGGAGGCGATCAGCGACTGCACGTTCGCGAGGTTGCCGCGCATCGCGGCTTCGCGAAGCGGATTGGTGTTCCACGCGTCGCTCGGAAACGGCGTGCTGATCCGCGGCGGCGGCGCGATGCCGGCGGTGGCGCCGGTCAGCGCCGGCCCGGCATACAACGTCACGATGCTGCCGGCGGGCAGATTGACGAGCATGGACGAGGCGCCGGCGATGTTGGCGAGCCTGGCGGTGTTCTCGCTGGCGCTGGTGCGGTATTGCTCGAACGACGCGGGAATGTCGGTGCCCTTGAGGTTGATCGTCAGGTCAACGTCGCCCTCGCGGCTGTTGCTGATGACGATGGTGACCGCGCCGGTGGCCGGGTGCTTGAACGACGTGACGCGCACGCGGTCGCCCGAGTAAGTGCTGGTGATCATCTGCGCGCCGGGACGAACCCAGTGCGAAAAGTGCTTGAGGGCGTAGAACTTCTTGTTCGGGTTCGGCCCGCCCATCAGCGTTTCAAACGTGCTGGTGGTGGCGGTGCCGGAGAAGAGCCAGTTGACGTACGCCGTCGCCCGGGCGGTGGTGAACGAGCTGTCCACGCCCTGCGCCAGCGAGATCGCGCCGGCCATGTCGGGCGTGCCCGCGCCCATCTCGGCGACCCACAGCGGTTTGTCCAGCGCCGACAGCCGCGTCTGCAGCGTGGCCATGTCGCCGGGCGTGAGGTAGTGGGTGCCCCAGACATCGACCGCGTCGAGCGCGGCCGGGTCGGCCTGGATCGCGTCGAGATAGCGATACGACCGCTGAAGCCGCGCCACCTCTTCCGGCACGACGAGCTTGGTCGCCAGGCCGTCGCGCTTCAGTCGGGCGTCGACCGCCTTCAGCAATTCGCGCAGCTGCACCGGCGTGTGCGTCGCCGAGCCGTAGGACTCGACGAACCACGGCTCGTTGGCGAGCGACAGGTGGGTGATGTCGATGCCCCACTTCGCCTTGGCGCGTTGGATGACGGCGGAGCAATACTCGGCGAACTCCTCGCGGAACTCGACGCGCACGTGCCCGCCGAACGCCGCCGACTCGTTGGTCTTCATCCAGCCGGGCGGGGTCCAGACCGTCAGCATGAACGTCGTGACGCCGCGGGCCTTCATCTGGGTGAAGATCTCCATCGTGTTGGCGATGGCGGCGTCGTCGAACTTGCTCCAGTTGATGACGTTCGGGTCGTCGTTGTCGTTGACGGGCTCGAAGGTCTGCCACAGCGCCGCGCGCACGATGGACGCCCCGAGATCGTTGGCAAGCAGATCGTAATACGCGCTGGTGCGCTGCTCTGCGGTCTGCGAAGGAGCCTGGATCGCGCCCCCGATGGCCTCGATGGTCTGGCGCGTCTTGCTCGCGTCGACCGTCGCCGACATGACGTCCGCCAGCAGTTGGCGATGTTCCAGGGACTCCACTACACAACCGACCGACCGTGATGCGTAACTCATAGAGATACCGAACCTATTCCGCATGGGACCCCTTGCCCCGCGATGCGATGGAATAACGATTTTAGCGGCTTCACCGCCGGTCTGAAATGGTCGTAGGACTTATAACGTGCCTGAATCTCCTCTGAAGCCGCCAGGGAATTTTTCCCTGATCCCCTCTAAACAAAAACCAAACGCGACGCGTCAGTTAGGGCCTTTTTCGGGCCCGTCTACTGCGTAATTATCGGAGGTAAAAAAAGTGGCTACCCAACTAATGGTGGCCTGAAGGATCGCCCGATCCCTAGGGACAGAACCGGGCCGAATGTTATAAAAATGTTCGGACCGGATGATGTGTTCGAGAGTCGTTCGGGTTACGTACTTCGGAGAAGTCGCCATGCAGATGATTTTGTTCATTAACGGTAACGAAACGACGTCGTCGTCCTCAGCGCTGATCGACCGGCCGGCGCGTCGGGCGATGGTGCGGAAGGTGCGCAGCATCGTTCGCGACAGCGCGGTCATGCTGGTCGATCGGCCGGCGCCGGTGGTGCCCGTCGCGCCCCGCCAGCCCGCCCCGCTGTCCGATCCGGCGTCGCTGGAAGAAGAGTGCGAGCGCTGGGACGGCGGTCTGTATTGATCCCCGTTTCAGCAGGAGGCCGCGGCCTGCCCTCTCCCTATCGCGGGGAGAGGGCTTTTTCGGGGGAGGACGACACATGAACGGTGGCCGCCGATCCGTTCAACACCAGCGGCGCCAGAACCTCGGCGGCGAACTGGTCGTCCATCGGGCCGATGTGATCGCCGGCGTTGCCGATCTTGATCCAGGCGGGGTTGTAGGGAAGCTGGGTGAGCTTCGGATCTTTCGACTCAAACCCCACATAGCCGGCCGAATTGGAGCGAACGCGGTCGATCGTGCCCATCGTTCGCGTGCCGTAGCCGAGCACCAGGTCGTCCAACTCGCTGTACAGCGAGATCGTCTGCCGCGTGTGCGACATCGCCAGGGACAGGTCATATCCCGGCGACAACGCCGACGCCAACAGTAACAGCGTGTCGATCTTCACGTCATCCGGCAAGAGTTCCAGCGCCCACACCGCGATGCCCGTTCCGCCGGAGTGCGCGGTCAGCGTGATGCGCGTGCGCGGGTCATCGCGGTAAATCGTCGTAATGTGATCGGCCAGCATCTTCGCCTCGCGCTTGTGGTGATCGACCTGCCCGAGCGCCAGCAGCCCGCGATATTGCCGCGTCCAATCGACCACCTCACCCCTGGGCGCAACGCCCCCTTTAATCAGCCCCTTCACCAGCCGCCGATCGATCGGCATCTCGCCGGCGATGCCGGGCAGGTGGATGAGCACCGGATCGGGCGGCGGCGCAAGACGATCAGGCGTTGCCGGTCGGGTGGCCGCCACCGGCGCGGTCTGCGACGCGCACGATGCCAGCAGCAAGCAACAAACGATCAGGCGTCGAACCCACATCATGCGGATCGTACCGTCCGCCAAGCCGTTTAGCGCCGCATCTTGATGCGGGTTTTCCGTCATGCTGAATCGATAACAAGCAAGCCCGCATCAAGATGCGGCGCTAAACAGCGTTGAGTGTCGGATTGAGTTATTCCGCGACCGCGACCATCACCCACTGACGGCCCCATTGGAGGGCTTCTTCGTGGGTGGGGAAGAAGAGGTCGAGCCTCTGCCCGCGGATCGCCCCGCCGCGATCGATGACGGGAACGGGGATGGCGTTGTGGTAACCGGGGACGCGGATCTGCGACCCGAACGGCAGCACCGACGTATCGGCGGCGACGAACCGGCCTTCGTTATGGCTGACGGGCAGGCCCGAGGCGGTGATGCCCATCGCGTTGGGGCCGCAGCACTTGGTGCAGGGGCAGTAGGCGGTGACCTCCATCCAGACCGACCGGACGGCCGACACGCTCGCCGTGGCGGCGGCAGGGTCGGCGATATCGGGCGACGAATCCTGCATCAATTCTTCGGCGGGCGTGGGGATCGGCGGACGCGCGACCGAGGCGGCCGGCTTCACAACGGGCTTTTGCTCGCTCGCGGGCGAACGCTCGCTCCGCGCCCGATCAGCGGCAACGCTCAGCGCCGCGGCGATCAACAGCACCGCAAGCGGAAGCAGAGATTGTCGTCGGGCGAAGAACATCAGTCCGTTGATCCGTCAGCGTACGATTTCGCAGGAGGGCACAAAAATTTTTTAATGCGTCTCGCCCTCCATGGCCGATAGCAACCACACTATTACTATCCCCACCTCTCCGAACGGTCAATCCGATGTCAGCCGATGAAATGAGATTCACGCGCAATTTTTGCGCCTGCAAGTCGAACGCGCGTTTTATCTGTCCGGCGATTTCTGCCGAATGAATGGCTCGTCTCGCCGGCGGGCAACGACCGATATTTGTTGTCGTGTCCTCGAACTTCTCCGTTTTCGAACCGCTCGACCGCCGCCAACTGCTCGCCGCCGTGAGCTTTGTGGGAACGGAGGGGAACGATGTCGTCGCCTTCCAGACGATCAGCACCGCCACGCTGCGCATGACGATCGGCGCGAAGCGCCACACCATCGACCTGCGAAAAATCGACCTGATCCAGCTCCAACTGCTCGGCGGCGGAGATCGCGTCACGTTTGAGAACGCCCCACCCAAAACGCTGCGGCTGCACATCGATGGCGGCAGCGGAAACGACACGCTCTACGGCTCGCACGGCAACGACACCCTCCTCGGCGGCGGCGGGAACGACTTCATCTCCGACGGGCCCGGCAACGACTTCGTCGACGGAGGCGGCGGCGACGATCACCTCTTCTCCGGCGCCGGCAACGACACGATCAAAGGCGGCGCCGGACACGACCGCATCCGCACCGAGGCCGCCAACCGCGGCTACAAGGACAAGCTCTTCGGTGGCACCGGCAACGACCTCATCACCGTCACCCACGGCACCGCCACCCTCTCCGGCGAGGCAGGCAACGACACCCTCACCGCCGGCAGCGAATCCGCCACCCTGCAAGGCGGCGACGGAGACGACTCCCTCGTCGGCGGATCCGGCGACGACTTGATTACCGGCGGGTTCGGCATCGACACCCTCAAGGGCAACGCCGGCAACGACACCCTCTGGGGCGGCGAGGACACCGACCACCTCTCCGGCGGTGCCGGCATCGACGAATTCCACGGCGGCTCCGGCGACGACTTCATCCGCTCCATCGACCTCGTCTTCAACGAACTCGTCGACGGCGGCAGCGGCAAAGACACCGCCTACGTCGACCGCGACGAAACCACCGGCAAACCCCGAGATCTCCTGCAAAGCATCGAAAAACTCGTCTGATCCCTATCTATCCAAGCTACAGCAACGCGCTTTTTGTTGTAGCTGCGACGCCTGCGTCGCC
>JBBCIV010000221.1:0-15811 GCA_037189665.1 Phycisphaerae bacterium
TCATGATTTGTAATTGTTGCCGGTGGCCAGCTGTTGGTTGCCATACCTCTTTTTCACTGGAAACCAACAGCTGGCAACCGGCAGCCTTCCTATAAGTTTTCCATCAACAGATCGCTTTCGTACGACCCGGTTCGCTTGCGTTCGGTGAGCGGGCCTTCGGTAAGGCCGTGTACGAACTGGCGGACGAGTGGGTCGGCGCTGTTTTTCATTTCGTCCGGCGTGCCGGAAACGATGAACTTTCCGCGGTCCAGCAGCACCATTCGGTCGGCGATGCGGAACGCCGAATCCATCTCGTGGGTCACCACCACGCTGGTGACGCCGAGCACTTTGTTCAACTGGATGATGAGCTCGTCGATCTCGGCGCTGGTGACCGGATCCAGGCCGGCCGACGGCTCGTCGTAGAAGAGGATCTTGGGATCGAGCGCCAATGCCCGCGCCAGCCCGGCGCGCTTCTTCATGCCGCCGGATATTTCTGACGGGAGCTTGGCGGCGTGCTCGCGCAGGCCGACGAGCTCGAGCTTGATCTTGACCAGGATTTCGATCGTCTCTTCCGGGAGGTCGGTATGTTCGCGCAGCGGCAGGGCGACGTTTTCGGCGATGCTCATGGAGTTGTAGAGCGCGCCGGACTGGAAGAGCACGCCGATGGACTTGCGATAATCGTCCAGCTCGGTCGGGTTGAGCTTGCAGAGCGACTTGCCCATGACCTCAATGTCCCCGCCGTCGATCGGCACGCTGCCGATCATCATGCGCAAGAGCGTCGATTTTCCCGACCCCGATCCACCTAGGATGACGAGCGTCTCGCCCTTCAGCACGTCGAGCTCGATCGCGTTGAGCACGGTTCGCGTGCCGTAGATCTTGGTGGCCTTGGCGACTTTGATGGCGATGTCGGACATCTGCGGTTCCATTCTCACCACCCCAGGAAATAGAACACGGCCGTGAAGCCCAGGTCGATGAAGGTGAGGGCGACGATGGTGTAGACGACGGTCTTGGTGGTCGCCACGCCCACGCCCTGCGCGCCGCCTTGCACGTTCATGCCGAGGTGACAGGCGATGAGGCTCAGCACGCAGCCGAAGACGCCGGCCTTGAACAGGCCGCTGAGGAAGTCCTTCATGTCGATCGCGGCGAAGGTGGCGCGGACGTAGGCCTCGCTCGACATGTCGAACACGAACGTGCAGACGAACCACCCGCCCAGCGCGCCCATCAGGTCGGCGATGATCGCGAGGCAGAACATCATGACCGTCGTTGCCAGCACGCGCGGGACGACCAGGAAGCGGATCGGGCTGATCGCCTGGCTCTCCAGCGCCTCAAGCTCTTCGGAGACCTTCATCGTGCCCAGCTCGGCGGCGATGGACGCGCCGGCGAAGCCGGTGAGGGTGATGGCGGCCACGAGCGGGCCCAGTTCGCGGAACATGGCGACGCCGATGATGTCGGCGATCTTGTCGGTCGCGCCGTACTGGCTGAGGATCGGCTCCATCTGAAGCGACAGGATCGCGCCGATGCAGAACACGACCAGGCTGACGATGCCGATCGACATCACGCCGACGCGCACCATCTGGAACCACAGGTTGCGCCACCCCAGCCGCTTGCCCCGGCCGGTGACCAGCGCGGGCTTGACCATCGCCGCCGAATCGCGGAAAAGCAGCCCCAGCGAGCCGAGGAACTCCACCACCGCCAACGCGGTGTCGCCGATGAATCGAACGGGGGCAAACGCTTTCATGATCTTCCCGAGTGTCCTGTCCTGACGGGGGCGCAGATATCCAAGATCAACGCAGATGGTCGGCGATCGCACCTGCTGCCGATTCCCGCGTTTCCTCTTCAATCCGTGTCGATCCGCACCGATCCGTGCAATCCGTGGTCCATTTTCAGCGGTCTACATCGTCAACGCTTCCGCTTCGTCTGCGGCGATGCCGAAGATGGAGTGGAGGCGGGCGATCTCGAGCAGTCCCTTCACGCGAGGTTGCAGGTTCGTCAGGATGACCTTTCCGCCGGTCTTGCGAAGCTTTTGCAGCGCTTCGACCAGGACTGCGATGGCGCTGGAGTCCATATAGGGGACGCCTTCGAGGTTCAGGATGAGGCGCTGAGCGTTGGTCTTCTGGAGCAGCGCGAGCAGGTCGGTGCGCAGTTCGGGGCTGGAGTGCAGGTCGATCTCGCCGTGGACGGTGATGATGAGGGCATCGCCTTCCTGACGGGCGGTCGGGACGAGGTCGCTGGAGGTTTTAAAGTCGGGCATGATTGCACTTCCCAGAGGGCTTCTATCGCTTGGCTCGATACATCTTTAACAGCATTCCATCAGGCTGGCGGACAAATTCCAGTGACGTCATCATTTTTTTCATGCAGGGCAGGCCGAGCCCGCCGGGCACGAGGAGGTCGGTCTTTTCTGCCGAACTTAGATCGGGGATGACGCCGTTGCCCCAGTCCCGCAGCTCGATCCACAGCCCGCCGCCGGCGGCAGGGTCGGCCTCGATATTCAGTTCGATCGGCTTGTCGGTCCGTCCCTCGTATGCGTGCCGCATGACGTTGGCCAACGCCTCGTTGAGCACCAGCCCGATCTCCTCGACCGCCGGCCCGTCGAAGCCGTGCGACGAGGCGAAGGCTTCGGCGGTCTTCCGGGTCGCGGCGATCTGCGCCGGATCGGAGGTGAGGCGAGCGTGAAGATGGTTGCTCGGATCGCTCACTGCTGGGCTTCAAGCCACTGCTTCCACTTCTCCACAGCTTCCCTGCGGTCGGCCTCGTTATCGTAGAAGCGATAACCGAAGGTTTCTCCGGTAAGGCGTCGCAATCCCTCGATGGCGTAAAACCGCACGGCGGCGTCCTCGCTGTCGAGGTCTTCGACGAGCTGCGGGATCGCCTTGGCGTTCTTCTCGCTGACGGCGGACTTGATGGCGGGGATCTTGAACGAGGCGTCGTCGTCCGCAATCCCACGCCCCACAGGCCGCGCGCAGCCGACGATCAGCATCGACAAAACGATCAGCCCCGACGCGTACTTCATGCTGTGAGATATTATCGGCACACGGAGGTGGATAACGCCAGTCGAAGCCTAGTTGCCGTCAAGGGCGTTCCAGACGGCATCGGAGGCGGCATGGCGTTCATCGGTCGCCAGCGTACTGGGATTCGCGCCGGCGGGATCCTTTAGTTCGGAGAGGGGGGCTTCAAACGCCCGCCGGTCCACCCACATCGCGCCGCCGTGGCCGTAGAGGACGTTGACGCCTTTTTTGTGGCGCTGGTCGACCCGTTCGACGCAGTTGATCAGGTCGGCGAAGATCGCCTTGTTTTTAAAGGCGGTGAGCTTCGGCATGGGAGCGGGGTCAGGCAACGCGGCGAAAGCGGCAGCACTGGGATCGTCCGGCAGTTCAACCTCCGGCCGGCAGGCGTAGCCGCTGAAGACGTTGGCCACCGACGTTCCCGCCGGTCCGGGGGGCCAAGGGTTGTCCGGCGTGGCGTACTGCTGCTTCGGATTCCGTTCGCTCGGACAGAAGAACACCCGCGGTTCTTCCCATTGCTGATGCACGTAAAGCCAGCCGAACAGCACGAACTTCTTGCTCGTGCCGCTGTACACCATCGAGTTGAACTGCTTGGCCTTCCGATACCCCAGCGGCACCTTGTCCTTGAAGTCGATCGCGTAAAACGCGAACTGCTGGTGCACCTGGCGCAGGTTCGACAGGCAGTTCGTTCGATAGGAGATCTCCCGCGCGCGGTTCAGCGTCGGCAGCAGCAGCGAGATCAGCACCGCGATGATGCCGATGACGACGAGCAGTTCAACCAGGGTAAAGGCACGGCGGCGATTCAACATGGACATCACAGTTTACGCGCTGACGGGGGAAAAGGTTGATTCGAAACCGTGTTTTTGAGGGTTTCGGCGGTTTTTTTACGCGCGCCGCGGCAGGTGGAAAACGCACGCCAGAGGAGGATACTGTGAAACCGATGACTGATGCCGCCGCTGACGACCTTCCCGATGACCAACAGGAACGCTCGCCTTCCGGTTCGCCGATCTACCGGCACAAGGATCGTACGATCCCGTTCCAGCCCGCAGTTGGCGATGGCGAGGTGATCGAGGCCGTCAGCGAGCACATCGAGAAACACCTGGGCCCGGTCGAATCGGTCTACCACGAGATCATCAGCGACTTGGTTCACATTGACGTCCACATCGTCGCCCCGCGCGGGGATCGGCCGTTCTATACGCTGGTCACCAGTGGGCTGAGCGAAGCGCCGATGACCGTGCCGGAAGGGGCGGAGGACTTTCGCTTCGCCGAGATGATGATCTGCCTCCCCCCGAATTGGCCTCTGGGATTGGGCGTGAAGGACGTCGCCAAGGGCCCGCTTGCCGACGAGAACAACTACTGGCCGATCCGGCTTCTCAAGGCCACCGCGCGCATGCCGCACGAGTACGACACCTGGCTTTCCTATGGACACACGCTGCAAGGCGCAGAGTCGCTGGAGCCCTACGCCCCCGGCACCGGGCTTTGCTCGCTCATCCTCCTGCCGTCGATGAACGTCCCGCAGGAGTTCTGGTCGATGACCTGCGACGGCCGCACGACGCACTTCTGGAGCCTCTACCCGCTCTACGCCGAAGAGCTCGCCTTCAAAATGCAGAACGGCGCAGACGCCCTGTGGGACAAGCTCGAACAGGCCGGCATTACCGACATCCTCAACCCCAAACGCCCCAACGTCTGCAAGCGGAAGAAGTGGTTCGGGTTATTCTGAAAAAACAGGAAACGACCAGGCCGCGGTGTAGGCGTCGCAGCTAAGGGGGGAAAGGCAAGTACGCTCAGGATGACGCTCTTTCCCGATCTCCGACCAATCATCTCCGCCCCCTATCCTACGCCGTCGTCGTCCACTCCGCCCACATGCGGTCGTTGATGGTCTTGGGCTTGTGATACGGCCGCGCCGCCGGCTTGTGGCCGGGCATGGCGGTTTCGGGGCGTTCGTGTTTTAGGATGCTCGCCAGCAGGCCCATCGCGCAGCAGGTGATGATGAGCCCCGACCCGCCGGAGCTGACCAGCGGCAGGCTGAGGCCCTTGGTTGGGACGCTGACGGTCGCGACGGCGAGGTTGATCGCGGCTTGCGTGCAGATCATCATGCCAATGCCGAACGCCAGCATTCGGCCAAAGCTGTCGCGCGGCCGTTTCACCGCCTGCCATGCCAGCAACAGAATCGCGATGTAGACCGCCACCACCAGCGCCGCGCCGAACAGGCCCAGTTCTTCGCAGATGGTCGCGAAGATGAAGTCCGTCGTGTCTTCCGGCAGGTAGCCGAGCTTCTGGATTCCGCCGCCGATGCCCGTGCCGCTCAGCCCGCCGGTGGCGAAGCTCAGCAGCGACTGGATCATGTGATAGCCTTCCTGCTGCGGCGCGGCATACGGGTCGAGGAACGCCGTCATGCGCTTCCACCGATACTCCTTGTGCGCCACGAACCAGTACGCCGCCGCCATCGCGGGGGGGAGGACGACCGCCAAGTGCCACAGCCGAACGCGCCCGACGACCAGCATCGAGAATGCCACCAGCCCGATCAGCGCCGCCGTCCCGAAATCCTGGATCACCACCAGCAGGCACAGCAGCCCGATCGGGACCAGCGTGATCGCGAACCCGCCAAAGCGGTTCAGGTCGACCGGGCGATACGTCAGCCACCAGGCCAGGAAGATCACCGCCGCCCACTTTGCCAACTCCGACGGCTGGATCTGCATCACGCCTAGCGGCAGCCAGCGGCGGGCGCCGTTCTTCTCGATGCCGATCCCCGGCACCAGCACCGCCACGCACGCCGCCATTGCGATCAGCACGATCCACACCGGCGGCGAGAACACCAGCGATCGCGGCGATCGCGGCACGAGGCGGGCATAGTCGACCTGCCGGACGATCAGGAACAGCATCACGCCCACGCCCGCAAACATGATCTGCTTGCGGCCGAGGTCGGTCAGGCGAAAGCCCATCGCGTTGTCGTCGACCTGCTGGGCCGTCCCGTCGCTGGCCGGCTTGGGCGATGAAATGCCCATCGACGCCGACTGCACCATGATCACCCCCAACCCCAGCACCGCCAGCAGCACCAGCAGGAGCAGATCGTGATTGCGCAATCGGTAAATCGAGTCATCCATAAGCTTTACGTTGTTATCGGACGAAGATCGCTCGCGGCATGAATTATCGCCCGCCGGACGTTTGGCCGGCGTTTGGTCGCAGGGTGGAAATACCGCATTTTTTCGCCGGAATCCGGTATACGGCGGTTCCGATCGGTTCTCGGCGCGGATGAACGAGGACGCCGGCAGCATCGTCTATCGCGGTGACGATCGAGGGCGGCACGGTCGTGCTCAACTTCGCCGGCGACGTGCTGGCGATCCCGACATTTCGCCAGTTGCAGGCGATGCTCCGATGACGGCAGGAACGGCGCGCTTGACCCGCGGCCGCGCGCCACCCACACTGGCTCGCATGAGTCGCACGATGATCCATGAACGTGTCGCGGCGGCGGAGCGGGGGGAGAATCCGGCCGTGATCTGCCGTATGCGGGCAGGGTATCTTGTGCTGTGCGACATGCAGACGGCCCGCGCGTGGTGCATCCTGCTGCCGACGCCGGTCGTCTCCGATCTGACGGACCTGGACGAAGCCGGCCGCACCGTCTTCCTCTCGGACATGGCGGCGGCGGGAGAAGCGATCCTGAAGGCGACCGGCGCCTACCGGATGAACTATTCGATCCTCGGCAACACAGACCCGGCGCTGCACGCGCACCTGCACCCGCGATTCAGCGATGAGCCCGACGAACTGC
Source organism: Phycisphaerae bacterium (assembly GCA_037189665.1). Lineage (GTDB taxonomy): Bacteria > Planctomycetota > Phycisphaerae > Tepidisphaerales > Tepidisphaeraceae > BPJO01. Next base: position 6,748 of record JBBCIV010000221.1, read on the forward strand.
GTCGCCAGCCGCTATGGGCGGTCTGGAGCCATCTGACCAAGGTCGATTTCGATCCTGCCCGCGACTCGCCGCTGATGGGGCGGATTCACGACGCGCTGATCGCCGCCGGGCGGTGCCGGTGTGGTGAGCGTCACTCCGGCGCGATCGCCTCGACCGTGTAGCTCAGGTGATACTTTCCCCACGCCGTCGGCGTGATGCCGTGGGCGGGCGTGCCGGGGTGTTCCTCTTCGTGGACGAGGTACTTGAGGCGGACGATGCCGAGTTCGCGGTCCTTCAGCAGGCCAGCGTGAACGACGGCCTTGCGGAGCGCGGAATCGGCGGTGTAGGGGCCGGAGCCGTAGATCGTGCCGCCGCCCTTGTCGGCTCGGACGAGCACGACGACGTTCGCGCCGGCCTTCAGGTTCTTCATCTCTGCGATCGAGATCGCGTTGAGCGATTTCGCTTTCTCGCGCATCTGCGGATCGCGAGCGGGATCGATGTCGATGTCCTCCGGCGTGAGGCGCTCGGGGATTTCAATTGGCGCGGCCGGGGGCGTTGCTGGCGGGACGGTGACGGCCGCGGCGGCGGCATTGGCTTTCGGAGTCGGCAGAGGGACTGGCGCCGGCACCGAATCCGGCGGCGGGGCGGGCGGCGCTTCTTCGCAGCCGGAAAGGCCGAGAGACAGGCCAGCCAGTACGATAAGAACGATCGATAACCGCATCTCAAAAGTTTATCGAGCAGATCGGGAAAAGTCAGTTGTGCCATCGGGATCGGAGGCCATAATCAGGGGCGTTGTTCATATCATCTTAAGAGGCGAGGAGTTGGGAAAATGATCAAGACGAAAATCCGGGCAGTGGCGGCGGTGTCGGTGGTGGCGATCTCCGGTCTGGCGCACGCCGAACTTGACGCAAACCAGAAGAAGTGGCTCGCCGAGGCGTCGAAGTATCTCGATCAGGCCGAGGCCAACCTGAAGACCGCCAAGGACGGAGTCGGCAGCGGCCCGGTTACGCCGTCAAAGGCCAAGCTCGCCCTTACGCGCCTCGGCGCGGTGAAGACCGCGATCGGCAATGCCAACGCCCGCCTCGAAAAAATGCCCGCCGACGATGTCGGCGCTGCGCCGGTCATCGCTCGCGCCAAAGCCGTTGAAGAGGCCGTCTCCTCCTTCGAGCAATCGCTCGCAAATCCAGGCGACGCCCCCAGCGCCCCGCAACCTCAACCCCAAACCCCCGGCGCCGCCGGGGAAACTGCCGCGCAGGCGCCCTCGGCTCCCGCAGCGGGCGCCAAGCTCAACTACAAGCAGGAAGAATCGCTCAAGAACGCCCGTTTCCATGCCCGTGAAGTCGTCGGTCGTGCCCAGGCGCTCGCCGCGCTGGCGGAAAAGGTCAGCAAGGCCGCCGATCCGAGCGCGGTCGACGTTCGCGAGTTGCAGGCCGGCGTGAACGTCATCGCCGACGCGAAACAGAAGGCGAAGAACGCCGCCGACCAACTGGCCAGCGTCCCTTCCGACGGTCAGGGCGTACCCGAGGTTGTCGCCGCGCTGCAGCAGGCGGTCGCGTCGATTGGTGCGTCGGAGAAGGTGATTGCTCCCGCTTTCAAGAGCACCGCCGGCAAGCTCGATCCCGCGAACCTGCCGAACCTCGAGCCTGATCTGAAGCGCCTGTCGGAACTCGGCCGGATGTACGCCGACGAACAGGTATGGCAGCAGAACCGCGCCCGTGCCGCCGAGCTGGTCGCGCTCCTGCCCGAGGCGATCAAGGAGCACGATCGCATCCAGGCGGAGTACGCCTTGCTGGTGCAGCAGCAGACCGAGATCGGCAAGCGCATCCAGGGCAGCGGCAACCACTTCAAGCAGCAGGTCGCGCGGTTTCAGGCCGAGATGACCCAGCAAAAGACCTCGCTGCCGGCGGAGATCGATGCGGACATCGCGGACGCCAGCAGCCAGGCCGACAAGGCGGTTCAGGAAAGCCGTCCGCTTTACTTCGCCGAGGGCAGCGCGGTTCCGCAGCGCATGGGCTGGGCGGAGGAGAAGCTCGTCGTCCTCAAAGCAATCGATGCCGCCGCCGGAAAGGTGGCGGAGGAGAAGATCGAAGTTGCGCGCAAGACGTTGAAGGAGCGGGAAGCCTCTTTGCGCGAGGGCATCATCGCCGCCGCACGGCCGCCTGCGGACAACTATCAAGGTTCGGACCGCGCTGATCTGGAGAAGCGGGCGATCGAAACGTGGAAGGCCGAGGCCGGCGTCGATTCGGTCGAGGTGCTGCTGATCCGCATCCCCGGCGAAGCATGGGAACGCGAAACGTTGTGGCGATGGGAAAACCGCGAGTGGCGTTTCATCGACCGCTCGCGGTTGCAGGTGCAGTTGATCCTCAAGCAGGACGACAAGCTGGCGGTGAACCGCCCGGTCAACTTCACCAAGGACCACACGGCTGGCGATAAGATCGTCTCGTATCCCTTCGACAGCAAAACCGACGAAGTGCCGCCGCAGCGGCTGTACTTGTTGGGCAACATCAAAAAGTAAGCGGGGATCGAACCCGTCGTTTTTAATCTGTTTTCCGCGCCCTCATCCGCACCTTGATAAAAGGACTTATTAATCCTAAGATGTGAAATCGATGAAGCTGCTCATCCCTAATCAGATCGGTGGCGACGAAAAGCGGGTGTCGCTGGTGCCGTCGGTGGTGAAGAAGCTGGTGGCGGAGAAGCACGAGGTGCTCGTGGAAGCCGGCGCGGGGTTGCTTGCCTCGCACGACGACGACGCCTACGCCGCCAGCGGCGCGAAGATCGTGCCTGCGGGATCAACGTGGGCCGAGGCAGACGTCGTGCTGGTCGTCCGTCCGCCCGCGATCGAGTTCGTACGGCAGATGCGTCGCGGGTCGCTGCTGGTCGGGATGCTCCGGCCGCTGGACCACCCGGAGTTCGTTCAGTCGATCGCGCCCGCGGGCGTTACCGCCATGGCGCTCGAACTGCTCCCGCGCATCACCCGCGCCCAGGCGATGGACGTGCTCAGCTCGCAGGCGAACCTCGCCGGCTACGAGGCCGTCATCCTCGCGGCCGAGGCGCTGGAGAAGATCTTCCCCATGATGATGACCGCCGCCGGCACGCTTCAGCCGGCGAAGGTGTTCGTCATCGGCGCGGGCGTGGCAGGCCTTCAGGCGATCGCCACCGCCAAGCGGCTTGGCGCGGTCGTCAGCGCCTACGACGTGCGGCCGGCGGTGAAAGAACAGGTGCAGTCGGTCGGCGCCAAGTTCATCGAACTTCCCATCGATACCGCCGGCGCCCAGGACGCCGGCGGGTACGCGAAAGAACAATCCGCGGAACAGCAACAGAAGCAGCGGGAGCTGATGGCCAAGGTCATCGCCGAGAGCGACGTGGTCATCACCACCGCGCTCGTGCCCGGCAAGCCCGCGCCCAAGCTCATCCCCGCCAGCGCCGTCGAAAAGATGCAGCGCGGCAGCGTGATCGTCGACCTCGCCTCCGAACGCGGGGGCAACTGTGAGCTTACCGAGCCGGGACAGGTCGTGCAGAAGCGCGGCGTCACCATCTTCGGCCTCACGAACGTCGCGGCGCTGGTCCCCGCGCACGCGTCGCAGGTGTATGCCGCCAACCTGCAAAAACTACTGGCATTGCTGATCAACAAGGAAGGCCAACTGAACCTCGACCTGAACGACGAGATCGTCGCCGGCGTCGTGGTCTGCCACGACGGCAACGTCGTTCATCCGACGATGAAGAAGCTGCTCGGCGGTTGATATTCGGTCGGTGGCACGGGTTTTTAACCCGTGTTTTGGAATGCAGACATGGGTTGAAAACCCATGCCACCAGAAGGATCGTGATATGTCTGAACTCAGTTCACATCTCTTCGTCTTTCTCCTGGCCGCCTTTCTGGGGCTGGAGGTGATCAAGCGGGTCAGCCACATGCTGCACACGCCGCTGATGTCGCTGACCAACGCGATCAGCGCGATCAGCGTGGTGGTGGCGATCGAGCTGGCGGGGCAGGGGCACAGCACGGTCGGCACGGTGCTCGGCACGATCGCCGTCGCGACCGCGATGACGAACGTGGTCGGCGGTTTCCTCATCACCGAGCGGATGCTGAAGATGTTCAAGAAGCGCGAGGTGAAGCGATGAACGCCTCCTCGCTCCTCTTGTTGAACATGGTTGCTGAAGCGACCGCGCCAGCGACGACGATGCCCGCCCACGTGGGACATGGAGACGCGGTGCAGAACGCGTTCACGCTGACGTGCTTTCTGTTCGCGTGCGCGTGTTTCGTGTTGTCGCTGAAGTGGCTGAGCGCGCCGCAGACGGCGCGCAAGGGCAATCACATCGGCACGCTCGGCATGACCGCCGCCATCGTGGGGGCGATGCTGTCGAGTAACGTCATCGAGTATCACTGGATCATCATCGGCATGGTGATCGGCGCGGGGGCGGGCATTCCGATGGCGCTGCTGATGCCGATGACGCACGTGCCGCAGCGGACCGCGCTCTCGCACGCGTTCGGCGCGCTGGCGGCGGCGCTGGTGGGCACGGCGCACTACTACATCGAGTTTTCCACGCCCGAAACGCAGTCGTACATCATGGCGATCCTGGCGCTGGAAGTGCTGCTGGGGGCGCTCACGTTCACCGGCTCGCTGATGGCGTTCGGCAAGCTGCAGGAGATCCTGCCGACGCGGCCGATGACCTACAGGGGACAGAACATCGTCAACGTCGGCGTGCTGGCGCTGGCGGTGCTGTGCGGCGTAGCGCTGTCGATCTGGCCGGACCAGACGTGGATTTTCCCCATCCTCATCCTGCTGGCGCTGGCGTTCGGCGTGATGCTCATCCTCCCGATCGGCGGCGGGGATATGCCGACGGTGATCGCGCTGCTGAACAGCTATGCGGGTTTGTCGGCATCGCTGATGGGCTTCGTTCTGAACAACAAGTTGCTGATCGTGGCCGGCGCGCTGGACGGGGCGAGCGGGTTCATCCTGTCGATCATCATGTGCAAGGCGATGAACCGCTCGTTCACCAACGTGCTGTTCGGCGCGTTCGGGCAGGTGCAGCAGTCGAGCGCGCAGGGCGAGAAGAAGCCCGTCAAATCGACGACGGCCGAGGAGGCCGCGCAGATCATGGACGTGGCGAACAAGGTCATCATCATCCCCGGCTACGGCATGGCGGTGAGCCAGGCGCAGCATAAGGTGCGGGAACTGTTCGACCACCTGACCAAGCGCGGCGTGGACGTTCGCTTCGCGATCCACCCGGTTGCCGGCCGCATGCCGGGACACATGAACGTGCTTCTGGCCGAGGCCGAGATTCCGTACGACAAGCTGGCGGAGATGGACGACATCAACGGCGACTTCGGCCAGGCCGACGTGGCGCTGGTGATCGGCGCCAACGACGTCGTCAACCCCGCCGCGAGGCGCGACAAGGGGAGCCCGATCTACGGCATGCCGATCATCAACGCCGACCAGGCCAAGACCGTCTTCGCCATCAAACGTTCCATGAACCCCGGCTTCGCCGGCATCGACAACGAGCTCTACACCGCCGACCAAACGCTGATGCTCTTCGGCGACGCGAAAGCGGTAGTAGGATCGATCGCAAAAGAGCTGGCAGACATGAATGGAGGATGAGCGGGAAATGCGGAATGCGGAATGCGAAATGAGGAATGTGGAATAGAGAATTTCCATTCCTCATTTCGCATTCCGCATTTCCCCTTCATCCTCCCAGATACGCCTTTCTCACGTCTGCGTCTGCCAGCAGTTCTTTTGCCGGGCCTTGTTTGATCACCGCGCCGGTCTGGATGACGTAGGCCGTGTTCGCGACGCTGAGGGCCATGTGGGCGTTTTGTTCGACGAGCAGGATGGTGACGCCGTCTTTGTTGACCTGCCGGATGATGTTGAAGATGAGTTGCACGATCTGCGGCGCGAGGCCGAGGGAGGGCTCGTCGAGCAGCAGCAGGCGCGGCCGGGCCATCAGGGCGCGGGCCATCGCGAGCATCTGCTGTTCGCCGCCGGAGAGCGTGCCGGCCTGTTGCCGCAGGCGTTCGCGCAGGCGGGGGAAGAGGTCGAGCGATCGCTCGCGGTCCTGCCGGACGGCGTCGCGATCGGTTCGCGCGTAGGCGCCGAGCATCAGGTTTTCGTCCACGGACAGGTTGGCGAACACGCCGCGTCCTTCCGGCGATTGCGCGATGCCTCGCCGCACGATCTCGTGCGGCGGTTCGCGGTCGATCCGCCTGCCGTCAAACACCACCGACCCGATCGTCGGCCGCAGCAGGCCGGAGATCGTGCGGAGCGTCGTCGATTTGCCCGCGCCGTTGCTGCCGATGAGCGTGACGATCTCGCCACGCCTCACCCGCAGGTTTACGCCCTGCAACGCGTGGATCGCGCCGTAGTGGACGTGAAGGTCGAGGATGTCGAGGAGGATCTCAGACATGGTTGGCCACAGATGAACGCAGATGAACGCAGATGATGGAAGACGAAAAGGCGAATGCTGTCATCCTGAGCGTACTCGCGAAGGATCTATTTGCTGCGCGTAGGTTGAAAAGATCCTTCGCGAGTACGCTCAGGATGGCAGCGGATATCGCGCATTCCAATCGGAGTTCATCTGCGTTCATCTGTGGTTCCTCCCTGCATGTCGTGCTCGATGACTTCCTCGACCGAATGCGCCGGCGCGCCAAGGTAGGCTTCGATTACCTTCTCGTCGCGCTGCACGTCTTCCGGCGAACCGCAGGCGATGACCTGGCCGTGGTCGAGGACGGTGATGCGCTGACAGAGGTCCATCACCACACCCATGTCGTGCTCGATCAGCAGGATAGCGATCGGGAAGTCGGCCAGCACCTGCTTGATCAGGCCCTTCAATTCCACCTTTTCGTTCGGGTTCATTCCGGCGGCGGGCTCGTCGAGGAGGAGGAACTTCGGGTCGGTCGCCAGCGCCCGGGCGATCTCGAGCCGGCGCTGGTCGCCGTAGGGCAGGTTGCTGGCGAGTTCGCCCGCGCGGAGCGCGAGGCCGAAGCGGTCAAGCAGGTGCATCGCGTGCGTGCGGATCTGCGCCTCGTCGCGGTAATGCCACGGCGTGCGGATCAGCGCTCCCAGCAGCGAATGCCTCGCCCGCAGGTGACACGCGATGCGCACGTTGTCGAGCACGGTGAGGTCTTTGAACAGGCGGATGTTCTGAAACGTCCGCGCAATGCCCATCGACGTGATCGAACTGGGCCGCTTTCCGCTGATGCGCTGGCCGTCGATGGTCATCGTGCCCGAGTCGGGCTTGTAGACGCCGGTCATCAGGTTGAAGACGGTGGTCTTTCCTGCGCCGTTCGGCCCGATGAGGCCGGCCAGCTCGCCGGTCTTGATCGACAGCGAGAAGTCCTGCACGGCGCACAGGCCGCCGAAGCGCTTGGAGAGGTGGGAGATGTCCAGGTGGGAGGCGGGCGTCATATCGTCACCCGCTTTCGGCGGCGGAAGACTTCCCATATCTCCTTTGTGCCTAGCAAGCCTCTAGGCCGCAGTATCATCATTGTAACCAAGACCAGCGCATAGACGATCAGGCGATAGCGCAGAACAAAGTTTGAAAACTTGCCGGAAGCCGTTGCCGATGTTGTAGGGAAGAATATTTCCCACCACGATAGATCGCCGGAAAGATGAGCGAGAAAACGTCTCCACAGGCCTTCGAAATCCGTCTGTAGGAACTCTGGTAAATACGTCAGCACGATCGCCGCGATGATCGCGCCGCTGACCGAGCCGAGGCCGCCGAGCACGACGATGACGACGATCTCGAGCGACTTCATGAATGCCAGTTCCGACGCGTTGATCGTCCCCTGGCTGGCGGCGGTAAGCGCGCCGGCGATGCCGGCGAAGAAGGCGCTGATCACGAACGCCTGCACCTTGTATCGCGTCGTGCGGATGCCCATCGCCTCGGCGGCGATCTCGTCCTCGCGGATCGACAGGTACGCCCGGCCGTGGGTGGAATACTTCAGCCGAAGCGCCACCAGCGTCGTCACGCCCACGAACAAGTACACCCAGAACAGCGAGCCGAACTTGGGGATGAACTGAAACCCCATCGCGCGCCCCAGCCCAGTGGCCATGTCCCACGTTTCGGCTTTGGCGATGCGGGTGGCGCGGACCTGGACGTTGCTCGATTCGAGCAGGATGCGCACGATCTCGCCGAACCCGACGGTCACGATCGCGAGGTAGTCGCCGCGCAGGCGAAGCGAGGGCAGGCCGACGATGAAGCCGACGATCGCCGCGAAACTGCCCGCCGCCAGGCACACGCCGAGGAAGAACCAGTCGCCCGTGCCCACCCACGGCACGGCGTCGCCGAGGCGCTCGAAGGGCAGCGTAAAGCTCACCACGCCTGGCGTCGGCTTGGTCTCGAAGAATCGCGCCGACCCGTAATACAGGAGCGCCCCCGACAGGTATCCGCCCAGCGACAGGAATCCCGCGTGCCCGATCGAGAACTGCCCCGTAAACCCGTTCACGATGTTCAACGACACCGCCAGGATGATCGCGATGCCGATCACCGTCAGTTGGTTGATCCAGTATCCGTTGTCGAACGACCCCACGCTCGTATGCACGCCCAGCGCGATCGCGATCACGAGCAGCGGCGGGAAGATCATTCGTAACAGGGGGGGCATGGGATTAATGGGACACGGATTGCGCGGATGGGCACAGATGGGCACAGATGACAAACAAAATTGAGGAAGGAATTATCATATCAGTTGCTTCTGAAACTGATCCACTATGACGATCTGCGTTCATCTGCGGCCATCCGTGCAATCTGTGTTCCATTTCAAACCTTCTCCACCGCAGACCGTCCGAAGATGCCCGACGGGCGCACCAGCAGGATGAGGATCAGGATCGCGAAGCAGTAGACGTCGCGATACACGGTGGTATCGAACGTGATGGCGTTCGGGAAGAACTGCCCCGCGCCTGCGCCGAATCGCTCCAGGATCGCGATGAGAAACCCGCCCACCATCGCGCCCCGTACATTGCCGATCCCGCCCACGACGGCGGCGATGAACGCCTTCAGGCCCAGCAGCACCCAGGTGTTGCTGGCGGGCTGCTGGACGGTCGGATCTTTCATCGCGACCAGAACGCCGGCGGCGCCCCCCCGGGCGCCGCCCCTG
>JBBCIV010000222.1:0-20898 GCA_037189665.1 Phycisphaerae bacterium
TTCCTGGCACCGCCGGCCGACTGGTCATCAGGTAAGGCTCTATCTCAGGCCGTGCGACGACGACGCAGCAGCGACGCAGCAGCCATCCCAACCACCGCCAAGCTGGCGGGCTCGGGAATGGCGGTAACGCTCACGGGCGAACCACCGACAAAGCTGCCAGTGCTGCCGTTCCGGTTGGCGCCGTCTTCACGCCAGAGCGCGGAGCTGGCCCCGGCGAGGGGGATAAAGCTCAGCGTTGTCGCGTCCAAACCTTCGGCGTTGGTAACGGTCCAGGAGACCGTTCCAATCAGCCACTCCGAGGCAGCCGCATCGCCGACGACGGGAGCGCCGTTGCCAATTTGCATCTGCAGCGATCGCCCGCCAGCCGCGTTGGTGCCGGTGCCGCCCAGATCCAAGCCGGGCAGGCCGTTCAGATCCTGCACCGTGCCCGCCAGAACCGTACCGTTGAACGGCGCGACAGGCGAGAACACCGAGAAATTACCTACCGGCGACCCGCTCACAGGCGTGCTCACGAATGATCCGGTGATGCTCTGAAGACCATCGGTATCGATCGTGCTGTTGGCGCCTTTGACCACGGCATAGACGTTCAGCGTGACGACATCACCGACGTTTTCCACCTGGACTGATTTGGAGTCCGTGGCGCCGGCAACACGAAGATCAATAGTCAGGGCTGCGTTGGCAACCGAACCAGCGGCAGCGAACACTGCGGCCGCGACGAATGCAGAATGTCTGTGAAACATGGAGAAACCTCTCACTTATCCGGACGACATTGCGTCCTGAAAACCTGTCCTTGCGTCACCCAACGCGGGCGATGCAAACCTGCGATCCAAAGGAGAAGAAGACTAGAGCAGCACGCCGTTGTCGTAATTGCTGTCGATCCAGAAGTAATCGAAGAAATTGGTGCTGCCGTCGTAGTCCATATCGCCGGTCACCCAACGCGTACCCGGTTGGTCGTAGTTGGCGTCGGCATAGAAGTAGTCGAAGAAGTTGACGTCGCCGCTTAGGTCGGCGTCGCCTTGCAGCGTGTACTTGATGAGCACGTCATCGGCGAACACGTCTGCCTGCTGTGCGCCGCTGCCAGGCCCGAACTTGCTGAACTGGCCGATCCAGCTCCCGTCGTTCAGGGCATAGCCGAGCGCGGTAGTTCCGTTCAACGCCGCCGCCGATGAGGTGATGCCCGTTCCGGTCCAGCTCATCCCGGCCGCCGCGTTTGCGATCAGTTGGGCGACCAGTGATTCGGTTGCACTGCTGGCGTTCCGAAGCACCATGTCATTGTCCACCAGGTCAAGCGTGCCGGTCGCGTCGATGCTGAACGAGTTGGCATCGACGATGAGCAGACGATGGTTCGCTGGCGAGCGATCTTCGCCGACCGATGCCAGCACGACTGACGCGCTGTTGCTGATGTTGAGCCCTGACAAAACGATCTGCGTATCCACCGGATCGATCGTCACCACTGCCGCAACGCCGGAGGCATTGATGATGGCGTTATCCGCGCCAGGATCGGCGATGATGGTGGTGGCACCGGTGACGGTAAGCGTGTTGGTATTGTCGTCCCAAGTAGCCAGGCTACCCGGAGCGACCCAAGCCGGCAGGCCGGTGGCGACGAGGGCGCCGTCGACACGAACGTTGTCCAAGGCCCAACTGGCGAAGCGTTTGCCGCTGGTGACCTCGACTTCGAGCGTCAGGCTCGAGCCAGTTCCGGCAATGGCGAAGGCGAAGTCCTGGAGATCGCCCTGCGTAAGCTTCACGCCGTCGCCCTGACCGTCAAGGTCGGTGTCCTGATACAGATCACCGGCGAGGCCCTGCGGCTTGAATTGGCCGATCAGCACCTTCTCCTGCCCGTCGATCGAGGCGTAAATGGAGATGCCCATCGTGGCAAACCAGTTATCGAGGAACGCAGGCTCGCTTGCGATCGCCCCTAGCGAGAAGAACGCCGACAGGTTCTCGCGGCCAGCGATGTCAATGTTGGGGATGATGACACTACGAGAAGCATCGCCCTCACCATTCCAGAATTCGCCGTCGTGGTACTGGCCGAAGATGGCATAGTTGCCGTCGAATCCGCCGGTGAAGTCATCACGGGCGCCGTTAGTCGTGTCCGGCGCGCTGAAGCGGCCAAAATATTCGTAAACGGGCGGCTCGCTCGATCCGACCGGGCCTTCCAGCGTGTAGGTAGTGCCCGGTGTGAGTTCAAACGATTCCTTGAAGTACGGCGTGTCGTTATCGACAATGGTGACGGTCGCGTCCGGACCGATCTCCGGCGTGCCGGCCGAGCCCTGAGGATTGGTAAGGTTGACGAAGAACGTCTCTTTCACCTCGTAAATGCTGTCGTCGATGATCGGCACCGTGAAAGTCTTGGTGGCGTCGTCGCCATCCGCAAAGGTGATCGTCGTGAGGCTGGGCGTGCCATAATCGCTCGTGCCGGCGGTGCCCGGGGTCAACAGCACGTCGGCCGAAACCGTGCCTTCAGTGCCGCCCACGCGATCGACGTTGAACGAAACCGTCCCGGCCGCTTCGTTTACCTGCACCGTGCCGGGCGTGACAACCAAGGCGCCTGGCCCACTGCCTGCCAAGCCGTGGATCGTGAGGCTGAAATCGTCCACCGCCAGGCCGTCATCGGCACCCGACGCATTGAAATCGGTCCACTGGATCACCAGATACTCACCCGGCGCCCAGGCGAGCGAAGGCAGTTCCGAAGTGATGTTTTCGGTCCGATAGGGCGCGACATTACCGTTACGCTCTCCTGGCGACCCGCTGGTATTGGGCGTGGAGAAATGAAGCGCGGGCACCTTCGTGAAGGCGCCGACGGTGGGGTCTGTCGGCTCGGCGCCGCCGGTGACCCGGAAGCCGAACTCAATCCGATCCTCACGGCCGCTCGTGCCAAGCCGCCACATTTCGCCGTTGTAATTGATCGTCGCAGACGTGATCACCTGGCTGGAATCGTTGCGGAACACGGCGCCGATGGTCGGCGTGAGCGTCCCGCTGAAGAGCGTGCCGTATGCCCGGTCGGCGCTGCTCGAACCGAACAGCCAGACGTCGCCGGCGTTGGACGAACCGTTCCCCACGCCCGCCTGCTGGTCGACCCTGGCTGCGGTGCCCGTCTCCTTGATCAGCCACCCGCTTGGGATGGTGTCGCCGGAAAAGTTCTGCGTGTAGATCGGAGACGTTCCCGATACGCTGATGGCCGCCAGCAACTGGCGGCTTTCCAGCGGCTCAATTCCGGCGTGGACAGAACGCGTTGCCGCGGCAACGGCAGACTTCGCCCGGTTAGACTTTAATCGCGATTGTTGAATTACATTAGACATATTTCTCCGTTTCCTTGCTATGCAAGCGACTGATCGACGCGACACGCTCCATGTCCTTCACCATGTCGAATCGGGGCGGCGGTTACCGCACCGCATTTCGATGGTCGGGAGAGTAGGGTTCTTCGTGACGCCGAAGATTCGGGCGCCAGTAACTTTTTATTAGAATCGCGCTACCGCATCGGTGAGCCGTGCGCTGCCGTCATGTTAGTAACGCCCGACGCGCTGCAGGGCTGGCCCACGCAGATTGAAGGATTGTCGATCGTGATAGGATCTCACTGAAGAACGATTGCGACCCGTGTCCCACGCATCCGGCCTACGCGATCACCTCAGCCTTGCCGCCGCGCCGTCGGATTTAGGCCGTGATGTCCAGATGTGAGCCTTCGCTATCCCGATCGTCGGATGGCGAAATCACCGGGCGATGACGTTTCTTCTGGCGCGGATCGTGATGCTGATCGTCGTCCCCCACGGCCGAGACGGTGTCGGCGCTTTCGACGAACTCATCGACTTTTTGATCGGACGTATACCCCGTCGATCGCTGTTTGAGGGTCGCCTTGTGAACCTGCGCATCGCGGTCGATTGCCGCCAGCTTCGCCGCCTGCGGCGTTTGTGCGATCGCCCCCGCGAATGGGTTGATCTGACTCATCCCATGCGCTATATCGACCAAACTCGTCCGAATTGAGCTAAAAAACGCTTAATGTCTGGTGCCTGATAAGGCTTGCGCGAAACGGACGTTCCGGCCCTCTCGCGCGCGACACGCGTCATGCCACGCGAACCATCACTTGATCCCCAGCACATCGCCAATCGCATATCGGCCGGGCTTCTGGGCTTTCAGCCAGCGGGCTGCCTTGAGGGCGCCATGAACGAAGGTATCGCGGTTGGTGGCCTTGTGCGTGATTTCGAGCCGCTCCCCAAGTCCACCGAAATAGGCGGTGTGGAGCCCCACTTCGTCGCCCATGCGGAGCGAGTGCATGCCGACTTCCTTCTTCGTGCGGGCGCATTCCGCGCCATGCCGGCCGTGCTGGAGGTCATCTTTCGTGCGGCCGAGGGCGTCGAGGATCGACTTGGCGATCATCTCCGCCGTGCCGCTGGGGGCGTCCTTCTTAAAGCGGTGATGCGCTTCCATTACCTCGACGTCGTAGTCGTCGCCGAGCATCTTCGCGACCTCTCCGACGATCTTGCACATGACCGTCACGCCCAGGCTCATGTTCCCCGCCTGCAGGATCGCGATATCCTCGGCGGCGCGGTCGATGAGGACGTGGTCCTGCTCCTGAAGGCCAGTCGTGCCCACCACCATGCCGATCTTCTGGTCACGGCACACCTTCAGCCAGTGCCGCATCGCCGCCGGCACGGTGAAGTCGATCAGGACGTCGCACGGCACGCGCAGGTCCGACGTGATCGGCACGCCGATCTTCCCGACGCCGGCCACCTCGCCCGCGTCCCTCTCCAGATGCGGCGAATCCCCCCGCTCGATCGCGGCGACAACCTTCAGTTCGGGGTTCTCGTGTGCAACGGCAATCAACCGCAAACCCATTCGGCCGGCGGAACCTGTGATGGCGATGGTGGTCATTGGTTCAAAAGGAGCCAGAAGTCAGGAGCCAGAAGCCAGGAGGTAAATCCTGTCTTTCTTCTGGCTCCTGAATCCTGACTCCTGGCTCCTCGTTTAATATTCCCTCACCGGCACGTTCGCGCCGGCGTCGTCGACGGTCAGGCCTTCCAGCATCGATACATCGCCGCCCAGCGCGGCGACGATGGCCTCCAGCGTGTCGGGCACCGCGATCGGGCGGTTGGACAGCTTGCCGGTCGGCTCCGACTTCGGGGCCATGTCCTGCACGGCCTTCATATCGATGCCCGTGTGGTAGCGGACGGTTTCGTTCGGGTCCTTCAGTTCGTGTCCGGTCAGGATGCAGACGACGCGCTCGTCCTTGCCGATCGTGCCGTTGGCGAGCAACTGCGTCAGCCCCGCCACGCTCGCGGCGCTGGCGGGCTCGCAGCCGAAACCGTAGCGGGCGACCATCGCGCGGTGCTCGCGGATCTCCTCGTCGTCCACCTGCACGACGATGCCGTTCATCGTGTCGATCGCCCGCAGCGCCTTCGGCAGGTTCACCGGCCGGCCGATCTCGATGGCGCTGGCGATGGTATGGGCGCGATGGCCGGCCTCGTTCATCTGGCCGTAGTACTGGTTCACCTTCTCGCGGTCGTAGTGGCCGTCGTTCCAGACCACCTTCTCGTTGTTCACGATCTCGTACAGCGTGTTCGCGCCCTTCGCGTTCACGATGCACAGCCTCGGGATGCGCTTGATCAGTCCCAGTTCCCTCATCTCGGCGAACGCCTTGCCGAACGCCGAGCAGTTCCCGAGGTTGCCGCCGGGCACGATGATCCAGTCCGGCGCTTCCCAGCCCAAGGCTTCGAGAATGCGGAACATGATCGACTTCTGCCCTTCCAGGCGGAACGGGTTCACCGAGTTCATCAGGTAGATGCCCATCTGCGGCACCTGTGTGGTGATCTGGCGGACGCGGTGCAGGCAGGCGTCGAAATCGCCCTGCACCTGGAGCGTCATCGCCCCGTAGTCCAGCGCCTGCGACAGCTTGCCGAACGAGATCTTGCCCGACCCGATGAACACCACGCCCTGCATGTCCGACAGCGACGCGAACATCGCCAGCGACGCCGACGTATTGCCGGTCGAGGCGCAGGCAACGCGTTTGGCGCCCACCATCTTCGCGTGCGTGAACGCGGCGGTCATGCCGTTGTCCTTGAACGAGCCGGAGGGGTTCAGGCCCTCGTATTGCAGCATGACGCTGCCCGGCTTCACGCCGATGTAGCGGGAAAGCAACGCCGCGTTCTGCAGCATCGTGCGGCCTTCCCCGATGGTGACGATGTCGGCCTCGGACTTGAAGAACGGCATCATCTCGCGGAAGCGCCATACGCCGGAGAAATCGAGCCGGCCTTCCACCTCTGTGCCTTTGGTGGCCCATCGGTGCTCGAAATAACTCAGCGATTTGGGCACGGGCAGTCGCGACCAGTCGTATTTGATGTCGAGCAACGACCCACACCGGGTGCAGGAGATGCGAACTTCGTCAACGCCGTAGGTCGAGCCGCAGGCGGGGTTTAAACATTGCTGGTAGGCGCGGTCGGTCATGTGTCTGGGTCGGATTATCAACAAGATCGTCAGAAAACCAACCCGCCGCCCCCGCCTGCTATCGGGGGAAGGATGAAAAGTGGCCTTGGGAAGGCGAAAGGGCCTATTGTAAGATCAACTCCCGGGAACCACCATTCATGTCTTACCGACTCGTCTTCGCCGTCGTCACCTGCCTGGCCCTGATGGGTTGTCGCACCAATGATCCCGCCCGCGAGCGGTCGGAAAACGCGGTGCAGATGCTCGTCACCACGCGAACGCAGTTGATCGCGAGCGAGCAGCGCGTGGCCGAGTCGGTCGACGCCCTTCGCGCCCTGACCGCCGCCCAGGGCGACCTGCGGCCGGCGTTTGATGCGTTCAAGGCCAAGGTCGCGCTGGTGCATAAGGAGGCCGACCGCGTCCGAATAGAGGCCGAGGACATGCGCCTCGCCTCCGACATGTTCACCACTGCCTGGCGAAACGAGGTCGCGACCATCCAAAACCAGCAACTTCGCGGCGCCGGCGAAGCCCGAGCCGGCGAGGTGCGATCCCGGTACGACCAGATCGACAAACTCTACGCCGAGGCCAACCGCGCCTTCGCCGACTACCTGACCCACTGCGAAGATCTCAAGACCTACCTCTCCAACGACCTCAACTTCCCCGCGCTCTCTACCGCCAAGCCCTGGCTGAAACAAGCCGAGACCGCCGGCGAGCGCTTGCAGGCGAAGCTCGGTGAACTCACGACCGAACTGGGCGTGACGACCAACGTGCTCTCCCCAGTACCCGTACCCCAACATCGCCAGACGACGACCAGCCCGTCGGCCACGACCTCCACGACGCTGCCGTAAAAACAACCGGGCCGTTCGTGCAAATATCCCCGACTTGCCCGCGCCCGCGTCTGCGGCTAAAAGTCGCTGTTCCCGGTCGGGCCGGCGCATTGCATGCCGAATCGATCGGCCCACAATAGGACATCGAGGTCTTATTTAAGCGTTCTTGAAAGGAACCATCGCAATGAACAAGCCGATTCGTGTTGCCGTCACCGGGGCTGCTGGCCAGATTGGGTATGCGTTGCTTTTCCGCATCGCGTCGGGACAGATGTTCGGCCCCGACCAGCCGGTCATCCTGCAATTGCTCGAGGTGCCGGTCGAAAAGGCGATGAAGGCGCTCGAAGGCGTGTGCATGGAACTGGACGACTGCGCGTTCCCGCTGCTGGCCGGCATCGTGCAGACGAGCAAAGCTGAAGAGGCGTTCGGCGACGCCAACTGGTCGTTGCTGGTCGGCGCCAAGCCGCGCGGGCCGGGCATGGAACGTGCCGACCTGCTGAAAGATAACGGCAAGATCTTCATCGAACAGGGCAGGATCATCGACCGCGTCGCGGCGCACGACGCCCGCGTCGCCGTCGTCGGCAACCCCGCCAACACCAACGCGATGATCGCCGCCAGCCAGGCGAAGCGCCTGACGCCCGACCGTTTCACCGCGATGGTCCGCCTCGACCAGAACCGCGCCGTCACGCAGATCGCCAAGAAGGCGAACGTGCCGGTGACCGCCGTCGACGACCTGTTCATCTTCGGCAATCACTCGCCGACGATGTTCAGCGCGTTCCACCTCGCGAAGATCAACGGCAAGCCGCTGACGCAGGTCATCGGCCATCACGAATGGCTCAAGGGCGAGATGCAGGAGACCGTCGGCAAGCGCGGCGCCGCGATCATCGCGGCGCGCGGCGCCTCCAGCGCCGCGTCGGCCGCCAACGCGCTGGTCGACCACGTGCATGACCTGGTCACCCCTGGAGCGATCCACAGTGTCGCGGTCAAGAGCCACGGCGAGTACGGCTTCGACCCCGAAGTCTGGGCCGGCCTGCCGGTCAAGACCGTCGCGCCAGGCCAGTACGAGGTCATCAAGGGCCTGACCCTCGACGAGTTCGCCAAGCAGAAGATCGCCGTCACCAATAAGGAACTGGTCGACGAGCGAAACACCGTCAAGGACATGCTCAAGTAATCGCCCCACCGGCAGACCGACGTCCGCCGGCGTGACGAAAAACGAAGATCCCACGCTCCCGCGGGCGTGGGATTTTTATTTTTGTTGTCACCTTTTGAGGACATGATCCGTATCAGCCACTGTGAACAACAAAGGGATGAACATGAACTTTAACTTGAAGCGTACCGCGGCGATCACGATGGCGGGCCTCGTCGGGCTCGCGCCGGTTGCCCAGGCCGGCCCGTTTGACCCCAAGGTGGTCTCCGCCGACGCGAAGTGGGTGATCCACCTCGACGTCGACGCAATGGCGAAATCCGACACGTGGAAGCTCGTCGAGCCCAAGCTGCAGGCCAACGCCAACTACGCCAAAGGCAAGCGTGACATCGAGCGCATCGGCCAGGTCAAGCTGCCCGAAGACCTGCACGACGTCACGCTCTTCGGTTCGACGATCGGCGAACGCGAGGCGATCGTCGTCATCCGCGCCAACGTCAACGCCGAGCGCCTCAAAACCCTCGTCTCCCTCAACGAAACCTACGCCAGCGCCACCGTCGGCGGACACCAGTTGCACAGCTGGGAGGACAAGGGCAAGACCATCCACACCGGCTTCGCTGCCGACAGCCGGATCGTCGTCGGGCAGTCGCAGGACGACGTGGTCGCGGCGCTGGACACGATCGGCGGAAAGCTGGATCCGCTGAAGAACGCCCTGCTCGCACCCCAGCAGGACAAGGCCGGCGTGCTCGTCTACATCGCCGGCGATCAACTGAGCGAGATCGGCCAGCAGGCGGCGCGGTCGCCGATCATCCAGAAGCTAAAGAACGCGTGGATCACCGTCGCCGAAGACCCGATCAAAGGCGTGAAGGTGAAGAGCCAGATCGCCGCCGACGACGACAAGACCGCGACGAACGTGAAGGGCATGATCGACGGCCTGAAGGCGGCCGTCAGCTTCGCGGCGCAGGACGATCCCGACGCCATGCTCGTCGCCGACGCGATCCTCGATCTCAACACCACCGCCAGCGGCAGCCTGATCGACATCGACTGGAACGTCCCGCTCAAGAACGTCGGCGAACTGCTCGACCGGGCCACCGGCGAGATCGAGAAAAATCTGAAGTAATTCCCCCCGTCCGCGTGCGCATGCACGCCCAGCGATTTCCGATGGCCGACACTCTCGATACATGGTCCGACGAGCAGCTTGCCTCTGAGGCAAAGGGGGGCTCGTCGGCCTGCTTCGAGGCGCTGGTTCGCCGGTACCAGGTGCGGCTGATCCGCTTCACGCTCCGATCGCTTCACCAGGCGGACGCGGAAGACGTCGTGCAGGACGCGTTCGTGCAGGCGTACGTCAACCTGCACCGCTACGACGACCGCTACCGTTTCAAGACGTGGATGTTCGTCATCGCCCAACGGCTGACGATCGACCGCCTGCGTTCGCCCAAGGCAAGCAGCGCGGACGTCCAGGAGATCGACGTTCCAAGCCACGACAACCCACACGACCGCGCCGCGATGAGCGAGCGGTCATCGCGGCTTTGGTCGATCGCGAAACGCGAGTTGGGCGAAGAGATATTCCGCGCCGTGTGGCTGCATTACGTCGAGGAAATGAGCACGCCCGACGTCGCCAAAGTGCTCGGCCGATCGTGGGTGTGGGTAAAGACGAGCCTGCACCGAGCTCGAAAGAAGCTGGCTCCTCACGTCGGCACGCTGGCCGACGAACACAACGTGAAAATATCAGCGAAAGCGGGTGATGTATGTCAGACGACCTGAAAAGCGCGATGAAGCAGCAGGCCGACGAGCAGATGACGCCGGCGTTCGACGAATCGCTTCACGTCTGGACGATGGAACGGTTGAACCGCGAGCGCCGCCTTCGCGCCGCGGCAATCGATGCGGCGCGGCCCGACCCGTTTGCCGTCACGTTGCGGAAGATCGCCGCCTGGGGCACGGTGGCGGCCGCGATCGTGCTGGTCATCACGTCGATCGTTGGAAACCCCTTCCGCACCAGGCCTTCGCCGCAGGATCTCGCCGAGTGGAACCAGGCGTTCGTCTCCCTGCGTGAAACGGCCCAGCCGATCGAAGAGCGGTTCCGCCTGCCTGTCAGCCAGGCGGAGCAGCAGATCACCTTGCTGGAAGACGACGCGCGGAATTTCGGCAGCTTCATCGCCGATCAACTCCTGCTGCTGGCGCCGGCGGACGACGAATCACTGTAGCCGCGAAGCGTTGCCCCAGCGCTTTGCAATGTACGCCTTGATTTCCTCGATGCGCTGGTCGGGGTTCGGATGCGTCGCGAAGATGCTCGGCCCGCTGCCCCCGCCGCCGCTGGCGCGCTTCAGGATTTCCATCACGCGCACCATCTCGCGCGGGTCGTAGCCGGCGGCGTACATGTTTTCGAGGCCCCAATTGTCGGACTGCAGTTCGTCCTCGCGGCCGTACTTCATCTGGATCATCTGGTTCACCGCGTTCGCCAACTGACCCGCCGTGTAATCCCCCGCGCCGACGGTCACCGCGCCGACGAGCTGTTGTCCGAGTTGTCCCTTGGCCATGTGTTCTGAAGCATGGCGGTACAGCACGTGCCCAATTTCGTGTCCGAGCACACCGGCAAGCTGGTCTTCGTTCTCGAGCTGGCTGTAGAGCGCCCGCGTGATGAAGATCGGCCCGCCGGGCAGCGCGAAGGCGTTCACGGTTCGGTCGTCGCGCAGCAGGTGAAACTGAAACTTGCCGGCGTACGGGCTCTCGTTCGCCTTGTACGCCTGCACCAGCTTGTGCCCCACCGCCGCCACGTGCGCCGCGGATTTATCGGTTCGCGGATCGACCACCCCGCCCATCTGCGCCGCCATCTGGGGCGCGGCCTGAAGGCCCATCTGGATTTCCTGGTCCGGCTGCATCGCCACCGCGCGGTATTCGCCGGTGAGCGGGTCTTTTTCGAACTTGCTGATGTACGCGATGATCGCCCCGAGCGCGATCACGCCCGCGATGATCAGCCGCATCTTCAACTGACTTCCGCCGCCGCCGCCACGAAAAATGGGCATAGCAACCTCCCTCGAAAAGTTGTGAGCGCTCAGGCCATGTTTTTCTTTGACCGCAGGAGGACCCTGGCCGTGTCGCTGAGGCGCTGGTGCGCCAGCTCGCACGCGTAGTCCACCGCGATCGTCTGACGATACGCCTCGATCCGGGCCGCCGGATCGGTCGTCGCGTCTGCCAATGATAGGTAAGGAAGGTGCAGCCGTTCCCAGAGTGCCATCGTTTGCGCAAACGTCTCGGTCGAGCCCGCCCGCTCGCCCTTCGGCAACTCCGCCAGCGGAATCACCAGGCTGTGCGGCGGAAGCCGGCGCGTCAGCTCGTCGATGGAATACTCGCCGTCTTCCGGCAGCTTCACGCGATCGGTCGGCACGATCGCCACCACCACCGTTCCGCCCACCCAATAACTGGCGCCGAGGAATACGTCGAGATACCGCTTCTCGCGATGGGCGATCTCCCGCAGCCGCACCGCCGGCTCGATCGTGCCGAAGCCGGCGACCAGGAGCTGTCCGTGCGTGTATTGACCTGCAATCGCATCGGCGTCGATCACATCGGCAGCGGTATGCGCGGCCAGATCCAGCCGGACGACGCCCTCCCCGCATCGCTGCCGGCGCTGCCGGCGAACCTCCTGCAGCGGCATGTACAACCGCGACAGCGAATCCCAATCCTTCTCCGCCAGCGCGATCGCCTCGGCGCGCACCAGCACCTCCTCGGCCGCCAGGTAGTCGGTGGCAAGGAGGCGGTTCTGACCCTCAAAACAAAGCTGCTGAACGGTGTCGGCCATCCCGGCATTGTACCACGGGCAGACCAAACGCGAGCAGAACAGGAGAGATCAGGCAACGATATCGCGGAACTGCGCCAGCGCGTCACGCCACTGCCGAACGGTTTGCCCGACTTCGTATTGCAACGTGTCGGCCAGCAACACGTAGTCCCGCGTTTCCAACGCTTCGCGAATCGACTTCAACTGGTCGGCAAACGCCTGAAGCGCCTCGGTCAGCGTGATGTCGTCCACGCGGATCATGTTCAGGTCCACGCGCAAAAGCTGGGCGATCTTTTCAATCGCTTCCTGCGCCGATTGCCAGGTGGAAAAACAGCCGCTGAGCTTCTGAAGCGCCTTGTTCGGCTCGCCGGCGGTCAGGTGGTCGATCGCGCTGACGCGGGCGACGTCGGCCTGATCCATCTGCCGGTCGATCTGGTCGAGCACGTCGAGCGCAATCTCGCGGGGCGCGGTGGTTTCGATGAAGACCGTGTGGCCGCTCAGCGTTCGCTTGCGCAACTGCGGCACGTGCTGTAAATCCGGCTCGCAGCCATCGATGAGCACCTGCGTCACAAGCCGGTTCTGCGTCTGCAGATGACTGAGGACGTCGCCCAGCGTGGCAAGGCCCAATTGCTCGACCGGGAGCGTTTCGGAATCAACCGTAACCGTCATATCGATCTCCACAATACAG
The DNA here is from genome assembly GCA_037189665.1 of Phycisphaerae bacterium. GTDB lineage: Bacteria > Planctomycetota > Phycisphaerae > Tepidisphaerales > Tepidisphaeraceae > BPJO01. The sequence continues at coordinate 12,840 of JBBCIV010000222.1, forward strand.
CCCCACGTTCGCACTGATTCCTCGGCCCATTGGTTTATCGACGCGACCCCAATGAATTCTTGAGCCCGTCCGATAAAATCCCTCGAATGCCGTCATCCGACTTCGATTGCTTCAAGCAGTTGCTCGACGCCAGGCACCCCTGCGTGCTCATCCCGACGTACGAGGAAGACCACGCGATGAACGTCGTCCGCACAACAGCGATGCAACAGCATCGCCACGGCCTGGAGTGGAGCGTCACACAGGGTTTGAAGGACGCGTTGCTGCGCGACGAGGCCACCATCCCCGACACCGCCCACCCCGCCGGCGCGATGGCGCATCTATCGATGCACACGCCGGCGAACTCAATCGTGGTCATGCTTGATCTGTCAGGGCATCTGAAAGACGAACGCACTCTCCGCTGCCTTCGCGAGTTAATTCCCAAGCTGGCGGGCGTGGGATCGACGCTCGTGCTGATCGACGGCGCGGATGAATTCCCGCCGGCGATCAAGGCGATCGCCACGCGGATGGACCTGTCGCTGCCCGGCGAAGAAGAGCTGGAGCAGATCGTCCGCAAGACGATTCGCGACCTGCACAACGAGCGGTCGATCGACGTCAAGCTGCGAAAGGAAGACCTCGAGGCGATCATTCAAAACCTGCAAGGCCTCACCCGATCGCAAGCCCGGCAGGCGATCGTCGAAACCGCCGCCGATGACCGACGGATCGATGCGACCGACCTCAAGGGCATCATCTCCTTCAAAAAGCGGGCGTTGCGCGGCATCGGCGTGCTGGAGCCAGTCGAAACGCTCATCACGCTTGATGAGATCGGCGGACTAAAACACCTGAAGGCATGGCTCGGGCTGCGCGAAAACGCGATGAGCGACGAGGCGGTGGAGTTCGGCATCGAGCCGCCGCGCGGCATTCTGATGCTCGGCGTACAGGGCGCGGGCAAATCGCTGTCGGCCAAAGCCGTCGCCACCGCCTGGAAACGGCCGTTAGTCCGAATGGATGTGGGAGCGCTGTTTGATCGGTACATCGGCGAATCGGAAAAACGCCTCCGCGAAGCCCTTCGGCAGGCGGCGATGATGTCGCCGGTGATCCTGTGGATCGACGAGATCGAAAAAGCCTTCGCCTCCGCCGCCGCCCAAAGCGTGGACGGCGGGTTGAGCAAGCGGATGTTCGGCACACTGCTCACCTGGATGCAGGAGCACACCCGGCCGGTGTTCCTCATCGCGACCGCGAACGACGTCAGCGCCCTTCCGCCCGAACTGCTTCGCAAGGGCCGGTTCGACGAGATCTTCTTCATCGACCTCCCCGCCGCCGACGCACGGCGGCAGATCTTCGAGATTCACCTGAAGAAGCGCAACCGCGATCCCGAGCTGTTCGACCTCGACCAGCTCTCCGCCGCCGCCGAGGGGTACAACGGCGCGGAAATCGAGCAGGCGATCCGTTCGTCGATCTACGACGCGTACTCGCGCAACTCGCTGCTCAGCACCGACATGATCATCCGCTCCCTGCGCGCCAGCCCGCCGCTGAGCGTGACGATGCGCGAGAAGATGGATGCACTGCGACAATGGGCGGTCGGCCGATGCGTGATGGCGGATTGACCCTCGCCGCGCGCGCGTGCGTTTGACTTGTGACGCGCGCCCGCTAACGTAGATGTGTGTCCGACGATATCGGTGAACGCATCAAGGCCCGCGCCCGTCTTGCGCTGCGCGCCGAACGGGCGATGGGCATTCGATCGCTCGCGATCGAACTCGCGCCGCGAGCCGGCGTACCCGCCGCTCCACCGCGACCGGTCGCCGCTGCACCGCAGCAACGATCTGCGCCGCGTCCACAGGTTTCCCCTGTTCAGGCGCCGCCTGCCGCACCATCGCCGCCGGTTGCTCCCCGGCCTCGTCCCAGCGCGCCGATGTTTTTCGAACCCGAGCCGACCGGATTCATTTTTCCTTCAGAACCGATTACCTCGCCGGTATTGCCGCGGGCGGAGAAAATCGTCCGGCTCCAGACGCTCGACCAGCAAAGCGTAAGTCCTTGCACTAAATGCCGTTTGCACGAAAAACGCACCCGCACCGTCTTCGGCGAAGGCGATCCGGACGCCGCGATCATGTTCATCGGCGAAGGCCCCGGCGAAAACGAAGACCTCCAAGGCCGGCCGTTCGTCGGGAAAGCGGGCCAGTTGCTGGACAAGATGATCAACGCGATGGGCCTGCGTCGCGACCAGGTTTACATCTGCAACATCGTCAAATGCCGTCCGCCGAACAACCGCGAGCCCGCGCCGGACGAAACCGCGACGTGCACGCCCTACCTGATCGAGCAAATCGAAACCGTTCGCCCGCAGGCGATCGTGACGCTGGGCAAGCCGGCGAGCCAGTTCATCCTGCAATCAAAATTATCCATGAGCAAATTGCGCGGCGTGTGGCATTCGTGGAGGGGCATTCGCGTCATGCCCACGTACCATCCCGCCTACGTATTGCGTCAGTACACCCGACAGACACGAGAGGCAGTGTGGAGCGACCTGAAACAGGTTCTCGACGCGCTCGGCATGTCGATTCCGTCGCGCAGGGGCGAGTGACCGCACGATTTCGACAGGCGCGCGAATTAACCTGTTTTTTCCGAGTGAAAACGCGTGTTTGCGATTTTGTCATTGACGGGATTTCTCAAGCGCATATAACACGCGCTTCGCGATTTGTGGTGACGTGTCACCGCGAGCCGCAAACGATGAAGAAAACGCCGCAACATAATCTCGGGCACAGGGGTCGCAGACGCAGTATGGGGCCTTGGCAGCGCTGTTGATCGCCAGATCACACAGTTTGCAGTTCGCGCGCGGCGGAACGCACTTCCGACTGAAGATCGAAGCTTAAATTGCCGTTAGAAGAAAAGAAACGTGAGCCAATGCAATCGACCACATTGTCAGCACCGCGGGATGGCGCCGTGCGCCGTTCAGTTGAACATGCGTTGCTCGACTCGCACACATGGGCGGAAGTCCTCCGCATCGTGCGCAGCCAGCATCCAAGCCTTCATCGGGTGTGGTTTGACCTTCTCGTTGCCCATGAGTACGGCAACGGGACGATGATCCAGATCAAGACGCAGACGCTCCCGCAACTGAACTTCCTCCAGATGCAGTGCCAGCAGCCGTTCACGGCGGCGGCGCAGGCGGCAACGGGAAGGCTCGTTTCGGTCATCTTCCACTGCGACAACATCCCGCGCGGCGGGGTCTTCTCCGAAGGCCAGACCCCCGTCCCGCTCAACCCGGATTACGCGTTCGACACCTTCATCACCGGCCCGTGCAACCGCCTGCCCCACGCGGCGTCAGTCGCGGTATCCGAACAGCCCGGCAAGGCCTACAACCCCCTCTTCATCCACGGCGGCGTGGGACTAGGGAAAACCCACCTACTACAGGCTGCGTGTCAGAAGCTGCTGGAACGCAATCCCGACGCGCAGATCCTGTATATGTCGTGCGACTCGTTCATCAACCAGTTCATGACCGCGGTTGAAGCCGGGCAGATGAACGAATTCCGCTACCGCTATCGCCAGGTGGACGTCCTGGTGATCGACGACATCCACTTCCTCGGCGGGCGCGACCGGTCGCAGGAGGAGTTCTTCCATACGTTCAACACCCTCTACCAGCAACACAAGCAGATCATCCTGAGCGCCGACGGCCCGCCGAGCGAAATCCCGGAACTGGAAGATCGATTGGTCTCCCGCTTCAACTGGGGGCTCGTCGCCCGGATCGACAAGCCCTGCTACGAAACGCGCGTGGCGATCCTCCGCCGCAAGGCGCGGCTTCGCGGGGTGGAGATCAACGACGACGTGCTCTGCTACGTCGCCGGCAAGATCGAGAACAACACGCGCGAGCTCGAAGGCGCGATCACCAAGCTGCAGGGCATGAGCCTGCTGAACAACAACGTGATCGACCTCGACCTCGCCAAGGCCGCCCTCGGCGACACCGAGACGCCCGAGCCCCGCCGCGTGACGATCCAGCAGATCCTCGACAGCGTGACGAAATATTACGGCGTCCGCCTCAGCGACCTGCAAAGCAAGAAACGCAACAAGTCGATCGCCTTCCCCCGTCAGGTCTGCATGTTCCTGGCCCGCAAGCACACGCGCTACAGCCTTGAGGAAATCGGCGGTTACTTCGGCGGCCGGGATCACACGACGGTGCTGCACGCCGTCCGCACCGTCGGCGAAGACATGAAGAACGACCGCGAGATCTCGCGGCAAGTCAACCAGCTCGATACGGAGCTGACGAAAGTCTGAAGTCGAAGGGCTCGCACGACGAACCTCTTGGTGTAGCTGCGACGCCTGATTCTGCTTGTCAAGCAACCCGTATACGGAAATGGGCGACGACGCAGGCGTCGCAGCTACATCAAAAAGGCACACGCTCTAAAAATTGAACAGCCGTCCTTGCAGGCCCATGAGCGTATCGTGAACGGCGCGCTCGCCCGCCAGTCCGCCGCGGTTGCCCATGACGAGGATGGCGGTTTTCTTCGACGGGTTGACCAGTACGCTGCTGTACCAATAACCGTCGGTGCCGTCGTGTTGCAGCAGGGTGACACCGCTGCGCTTGATGACGTTCCAGCCGAGCGCGTAGTCGCCGATGGGCGTGCGGAGCTTTTCGATCGTGGCGGGCGTCAGGAATCGCTTTGGCCCGTACCCGAGCTGCACGCCGACGAACTTCGCCCAGTCGATGACGTTGACGTGCACCCCGCCGCTGGGGTTGTAGACCGCCGGGAAACGCAGGAGGGAGTCGGGCGTTTGCGGCTGTCCGGTCACGCTGTGCGGGCGCGGCGCATCCAGCACGCTGCTCGATCCCGGCCAGCCGAAGCCGGCGCTCGTCATGCCGAGCGGCTCGAACACCAGCCGCCGCATCATGTTTTCGTACGGCTCGCGCAAGGCGTATTCCATCATCGTCCCCGCCACGATGTATCCGACATTGCTGTAGTTGTACGTCCCCGGCAATCCCACCGCGCGCTCGCGGAGCATCGATCGCAGATAGTTCCCGCGGATCGTCTTCGGATCGCCTTCCGCTATCGCGGTGGCGACGGTGAGGTTCAGCGGCAGGTCGGTCGGCAGGCCGCCGCGGTGGGAGAGCAGTTGTTCGAGGGTGACGTTCAGGTAGTTTTCACGGATGCGGCCGTTGGCATAGCCGGGGAAGACATCGACGATTTTCGTCGTCCACTGGATGTAACCCCGCTCCACCAGCCTCGCCGCCAGCACGGCGGTCATCGCCTTGGTGCCGGATGCGATGAGCATCGGATCGCCCCATCCGACGCGCGTGCTGTTGCCCGCCAGCCGCGTGCCGGCCGACGCCATCTCGTCCAGAACGCCGTTCTTCATCACCGCAGCCACCATTCCCGGCACGCCGTAGCGTTTCCGGGCGGCGTTGATCACGTCCACCACCGACGTCTTGCTGCCGGGCAGGTTGATGTCGATCCCGGGCAGGTTCGGAATCTCGATATTCGTGCCGGGAATGGTGATGGCAAACAGGCTTCGCTGTTCCAATGCTTCAACAACACATCGCAAATCACACCTCGAATCGAAAAACAGGCGAATCCGCCATCGGGCGGCGTGTCTGTAGCCGACCCAATTTCTGATATAGTCTCCACTAGGAGACTGATCGCTACAGCAATGATACGCCCGGCCAACCTATCCGACGTGCCGAGAATTCAGGAGATCATCAACAGCCACGCCGAGCTGGGGAAGATGCTCTTCAAAAGCTACGCGCAACTCTACGAAGACCTGCGCGACTTCGCGGTGTACCTCATTGATGACGAAGTCGTTGGCTGCGTGGCGCTGGGCATCATCTGGGCCGATATGGCCGAGATCCGATCGCTGGCCGTGGACGACCACCACCGCGGCAAGGGCATCGGCACCGACCTGGTCAAATGGTGCGTCGAAGACGCCGGCCGGCTGCAGATCCGCAAGCTGATGTCGCTCACCTACGAGCAGCGGTTCTTCGAAAAGCTCGGCTTCGTCGTCGTGCAGAAGGAAACATTGCCGCTCAAGGTATGGAGCGACTGCGTCCGTTGCCCAAAAAACCTGAACTGCGACGAGATCGCGATGGTCCGGGAGTTGACCGAGGTGCCGATCCTTCAGGCCCCCCACGCCATCCCCACGCCGCGCGGCGTGAGCATTCCGGTACTCCCCGAAGACGACTGACGCCTGTGCCTTCACGGCATATCGCGCCATTCGAGCGATTGCCGCTATGATGCGTCCCCCCATGGCCGATTCCGCTGGACATGACCGCCGCTCAACGCTCAAACGCCTCGGCCCCGTGGCGTGGCTTGGCGCCATCACCGCCACGTTGCCGCCGCTGGGATCGATCGTGTTATTTGCGAGGATCGATGCGATCGGCACATGGCTGCGCGATGCGGGGGTTACGGGCATGATGACGTACGTCGCCGGCTTCTGGATCCTGGCGGGCTGCGCGTTGTTGCCGACCTATGCGACGGCGGCATTGGGGGGCTGGGCGTTTGGGGCAATGATCGGCTTGGCGTGCGCGATGGCCGGCTTCGTCGGGGCGGCGGGCCTGGGGTATGCGATCGCCAGGCGCGCCTCGGGCGAGCGGGTGACGCAGATCGTCAAGGAAAAGCCTCGTTGGAACGCGATCGCCAACGCCCTCTTCGGCTGCGGCCCGGCGAAGACGCTGTTGATCGTCTCACTCTTGCGATTGCCGCCCAACAGCCCGTTCGCGATCACGAACCTGGTGCTGGCATCGTTGCGGGTCAACCTCTGGATCTACCTGCTCGGCACGTTCCTCGGCATGCTCCCGCGTACGGCGGCGATCGTGTATGCGGCGTCGCATTTGCAGCAACTGACGCGCGAAGAGGCAGCCGACTGGCGGTGGATCGCGGGAGGCATCGTGGTGACGTTCGGCGTGCTGACCATCCTTTGGTACATCGCCCGCCGCGGGCTGGCGAAGATGACCGCCGTCGCCCGGCCCATCGACAAGCCGGCTGCGGCGCGTTGAAAAGACCATCGGTTTCGTCAGTTCATCACGCCGCGCATCAGGCCGCCGAAGCGCCCGGCGGCGCGGGGGACGATACGATCCTCGGCTCCCCCCGGGCGGACGCCATCTTCGCCGGCGCGGGGGATGACCGCGTAAACACGCCGGCGTCGGCGACGAGCGGGTGGACGACGGCCTGGGCGATGACCGACTGCTGAGCGCAAACGACCGAAACCGGCTGGCGGGAGGCAGTAGAACGAATTTTCTCATCGGCGGCGACGATGCCGGTTATCTGAATGGCGGCCCGGGGTTGGATCCCCTTTTCGGCAACGCCGGTTTCGATTATCGGCACCCCGAAACAGGTGCCGAAGACATTGAAGACATTCTCGATTCGGTCGAGGGAATCGTCACCTTCAACCCGGCTTGGGCGGGGTCGCGGCGGGTAAACGGGGGCCTACAAAAAATGCCCAATTGATTTGGTTTGTGCATTTCGCCAGATAGTAGTTATGATTCGGGTCGGTTGGTTAAGTCCGAACAGGTTCTCGCATCCTTCTCTGGTGGGTTTCGCCAGGGTGTTTCCGCGTCACTTGTCTGTGTCTGCCCGCCTTCCTGGGTCGGAATGTCTAGACCCCTTTCGCTGAACTCGGGAAAGTAAAACCGGGTTTTGGGCCCAATTCCAAGGAGATACCATGGGCCGCAAGTTGTACGTCGGAAACCTGAACTACCAGACGGATTCGTCGGAGTTGCAGGAATTGTTCAGCCAGTTTGGCAATGTCGAGAGCGCCGAGATCATCGCCGATCGCGAGACCGGCCGCAGCAAGGGCTTCGGTTTCGTGCAGTTCAGCACGGACGATGAGGCCGCCGCTGCGATCGAAGGCATGAACGGCAAGGAAATTGGCGGTCGCGCGCTGACCGTCAACGAAGCCAAGCCGAAGGAAAACCGTGGTGGCGGCGGCGGCGGTGGCCGCGGCGGCTTCGGTGGTGGTGGCGGTGGTCGTGGTGGCTACGGCGGCGGTGGTGGCGGCGGTCGCGGTGGCGACCGTGGCGGCTACGGCGGCGGCCGTCGCGAACGCTACTAAGCCAACCGCCCTTCACGGGCTCGGCTGAACGCATTCATACGACAATCAAACCCGG
>JBBCIV010000223.1:0-4793 GCA_037189665.1 Phycisphaerae bacterium
CGCGCGGTCGCCGGACCAGCTCGAACAGCTTCGCATCCACTTCCTCGGCAAGGAAGGCGTGCTGACGAAGTTCATGAAGCACCTGGGGACGCTCTCCAAGGAAGAAAAGCCCGCCTTCGGGCAGGTCGTCAACGCCGCCAAGAGCGCCGCCCAGGCGGCGCTCGACGCCCGCAAGGCGGAGCTGGCCGCCAGCGGCAAGGTGCAGATCGCCGGCGCGATCGACGTCACCATGCCCGGCTTGCGGCAGGGCGTCGGCAGGCGTCACCCGATCCACCAGGTATTCGAGGAACTCAAGGGCATCCTCGTCGGAATGGGATTCCGCTACGACGATTACCCGGAGTACGAGGAGGAGTACTACAACTTCGACTCGCTCAACACCCCCGACTGGCACCCCTCGCGCGACAGCCACGACAGCTTCTACACGAAGGACGGCCACGTCCTGCGCACGCACACCACCGCCTTCCAGATCCGCGCGATGAAGATGCTCGGCTCGAAGCCGCCCATCCGCGCGATGACGGCGGGGCGGTGCTACCGTCGCGACGAGATCGACGCGACGCACTACCCGATCTTCAACCAGCTCGACGCCATCTGCATCGACAAGAACATCAGCTTCGCCGACCTGAAGGCGACGCTGTACTCGCTGCTGACCGCGTTGCTCGGCGACGATATTCAACTGCGATTCCGCCCGAGCTACTTCCCGTTCACCACGCCCAGCGCCGAGGTGGACGTGCTGTGGCGCGGCCGGTGGATGGAACTGCTCGGCAGCGGCATGATGCGCCCCGAAGTCCTCCGAAACGGCGGCATCGACCCCGACGTCTACCAGGGCTTCGCCTTCGGCATGGGCCTGGACCGGCTCGCCATGCGCCGCTTCGCCATCGACGACATCCGGCATCTTTACGAGAACGAGGAGCAATTCTTGTCTCAATTCTAGTAGCACGGGCATCCCGCCCGTGTTTCGCAACGCAAACGGCCGAGACGGCCGTTCTACTGAAATGAAGCTCAACACTGCATGGTTGCTTAAGTATCTCGATAAGCCGATCCCGCACCGGGATCTGGTCGATGCCATGCCGCGCGCCGGGCTGGAAGTGGAAGCCGAGGCCGAACTGAAGACGGAATTGAAGCCGGTTCGCATTGGCTTCGTCCGCGAGATCGCGCCCATCGCCGACGCGCCGGGCATGTTCGCGACGAAGATCGAGATCGAGAAGGGCAAGCTCATCGGCGTGCTGGTCGGCAGCGAGCACGAGGTGAAGGCGGGCTGGGGCGTGCCGGTGGCGCTGGCAGGAACGACGCTGCCGACGGGGAAGAAAGTCTCTGCGGGCAAGTTCCACGGGATCGAATCGACGGGCATGATCTGCCTGGACGGCGAACTGGGCTTGATCGCGCGCGGCTCAGGGCTGTATCACACCGAAGACGAATCGCAACTGGGCAAGTCGATCGTCGAGGTGATCGACATCCCCGAATACCTGATCGAACTGAAGGTGCTGCCCAACCGGCCGGATTGCCTGGGCATCCTCGGCATCTCGCGCGAGATCGCGGCGATCTTCGACGTGAAGACGAAGTGGCCGGAATTGGCCGAACTGACGGCCGGGAACGAGAAGCCGATCGAGGTGCAGATCGACGAGCCGGCGCTCTGCTCGCGTTTCACGGCCGCCGCGTTCAGCGGGGTGAAGGTGGGCCCGTCGCCGGGCTGGTTGAAGTGCGTGCTCTTGTCGGCAGGCATGCGGCCGATCAACAACGTCGTCGATATCACCAACTTCGTCATGTGGGAGACGGGCCAGCCGTCGCACGCGTTCGACCTCGCGAAGCTCGCCGGGCGGAAAATCGTCGTCCGCAAGCTGCGCGACGGCGAATCGCTCGACCTGCTCGCCAGCCCCAAGCCCATCACGAGCAAATACGGACAGCCGTTGTGCGTCTGCGACGCCGAGAGGCCGCAGGCGCTCGCCGGCATCATGGGCGGCAAGCACTCGGAGACGACTTCGCAGACGACCGACCTGTTGTTGGAAGTGGCGTACTTCGACCCCGTCCACGTGCGCGGCAACGTCAAGACGCTTCGCCGCATCGACGGCGCCGGCGGCACCGACGCGTCGTACCGCTTCGAGCGCGGCGTCGATCCGAACGCGATGCTCGACTGGGCGCGAAAGCGCGCCTGCAACCTCATCGCCGATCTCACCGGCGGCAGGCTCGCCTCGACGCCGACGGACGTCTATCCGAAGAAGATCGAACCGAAACGGCTGTCGCTGACCGCGGATCGCACCTCGCGCATGGTCGGCATGCCGGTGGACGACGCGACGATCCGCTCGTCGCTCGCCAAGCTGGGCTACGGCGTGGACGACAAGCTGAACGTCATCGTGCCCACCTATCGCGTGGACGTGAACGACCCGGTCGTGCTCATCGAAGACGTCGCTCGGCTGATCGACTACGACAACATCCCCATGGGCGCCGCCGTCGCGGCCCCGACGCGCGGGCAGGACGCCAGGTCGTCGCGCCTCCGCACCGCGATCGCCAGGCATCTGGTCAGCATCGGCTGGTACGAAACCAAGAACGATCCGCTCGAGAGCGCGACCAGCGCCAAGTGGCTCGGCACGCCGCCCGATGAGATCACGCTCAGCAACGCCGCGACCGCGGAAATGGCAGTGCTGCGCCGGTCGCTGCTGACGGGCCTGGTCGCCAGCGCGCAGCGCAACATCTTCCGCGGCGCGACGACGATCCGATTGTTCGAGCTTGACCGCACCTTCGCCAAGCTGCCCGGCAGCCAGACGCTGGGCGGAGTGGTGGGTGGGATCGCGCGCCAGGCGGTATGGAAGGGCGAAGCGAAGCTCGACTTCTTTGCCGTCAAAGGTGAGTTGGAAGACCTGTTCGAGTCGATCGGCATCAAAGGCGTGACGTTCGCGGGCGCATTGGAAAAGCCTTACAAGCCCGGCGAAACCGCAAGCGTTCAATTGAATGGCGCGGTGATCGGGCATTTGGGCGCGATCGACACGACACTCGTGAAGGTCGAACGGCAAAGCTTCCCGTTGTACGCGTTCGAGATCGACCTGACCGCGGTCGAGGCGGCGTACGGCGCTCCGATCACCTACAAGCCGGTCAACAAGCTCCCACCGGCGACGCGCGATCTGGCGATCGTCGTGAAGTCGAGCGAGTCGTACGCTTCGCTGGAATCCGCCATCCGCACCACCGCCGGGGAACTGTTGGAGCAGGTGCAGTTGGTGGACGAGTACAAGGGGAATCCCGTGCCGAAGGATCACCGTTCGCTGGCGTTCCGCCTCACCTTCCGCGCTCCCGGCCGCACGCTGACGGCGGACGAGGTGCAGGCGGTGGTGGACCGGGTCGTCAAAGCCCTTGCGGATCAGGCGGGCGCGACCCTGCGGGCGTGAACGGCGGTTGAAAATCGCGGTTCGCCGGCCGGGCGGCTTGACTATCTTCACACCCCCCCCGGATAATCCCCAGCACGACCTGATGCCCGCTGACTTGATCAACATCCTCCAGTCCGACGATATCGACGCCGCCCTCCAGCGCGGCGCGGACGTGCTGGAGGGCGGAGGGCTCGTCGTCCTGCCCACCGAGACCGTCTACGGCGTCGCCGGGCGGATCGACTTGCCGGAGACCCGCAAAAAGCTTGAAGCCCTCCGCGCCTCCAACGAGCAGAAGCCGTGGACGCTTCACCTCGCCGACCCGGAGCAAGCCTGGGACTACGTCAAAAAACGCAGTCCTTTCGCCGAGCGGCTCGTCCGCAAGTTGTGGCCGGGCCCGGTCGGGCTCATCTTCGACGTGCCGGCCGACGAGCGCAAGCGGATCGCCTCCGAACTGGGCCTGAAGGAAAACGAACTGTTCGAAAACGACACGATCACGCTTCGCTGCCCCGACCACCCGGTGTTCAGCGAAGTCGTTTCCCGCGTCAGTCATCCCGTGGCGCTCACCAAGCTGGGCGACGTGACGTCGCAGCTTCCGTCCGATCTGGCCGGCGTGCCGGCTGATCTGGCGATCGACGCCGGCCCTACGCGGTTCAGCAAGCCTTCGACGCTCCTCCGCGTGCATGACGATCGTTACGAGATCGTCCGCGTGGGCGTCTTCGACGACCGGATCATCCAGCGGCAGCTCCGCACCACGGTGCTCTTCGTCTGCAGCGGCAACACGTGTCGGTCGCCGATGGCTGAGGCGCTGGCGCGCAAGGCGATCGCCGAGGGGCTGGGCGTTCCCGAATCGCAGCTCGACGCCCGCGGCATCGCGGTGGTGTCGGCGGGCGTGTTCGCGCTGCCCGGTACGCGGGCGACGCCGCAGGCGGTCGAAGCGGTGCAGGACATGGGTGCCGACCTGGGCCGCCATCGCTCCCAGCCGCTGACGCCCGAATTGTTGAACGCCGCCGACGCCGTCTTTGCGATGGGCCGGTCGCACGCGCAGGCGATCCGCGCGATGTCGCCCCACGCCGCGTCGAAAACCCAATTGCTCGACACCGACGGCGACATCGAAGATCCGATCGGCTCGGACGTGGCCACCTACCGCAAGCTGGCCGAGCACATGCAGGGCCTGATCCGCAACCGGCTGAGGGAGAAGAAGATCATTTCATGAAGAAGGCGGAGGAACCATGAAGGTCGCCATAGCCTGCGACCATCGCGGGTACGAGTGCAAGCGAAAGATCGTTCCGTTTCTGAAGGGGAAGGGCCACGAAGTGCTCGACCTCGGCTGCGACGGCACGAACGCCTGCGACTACCCCGATTTCGCGATGCCCGCCGCCCGCATGGTGGCGTCCGGCGAGGTGGAGGCGGCGGTCCTGCTCGACTCGAGCGGCATCGGCA
>JBBCIV010000224.1:0-6825 GCA_037189665.1 Phycisphaerae bacterium
GCCGACATTGACAACCTGGATCACCGAGCCGTAGATCGGCGCCGTGATGCCTTCAAGATGCGGGCCGCTATTTTTGCCATCGGCGTTGGCGCGAATCTCGCCGATCTCCTCGTTGCTGCGAACCACGCCGATGTCCTCCCGAGAGAAGATTTGGCGGATCGGGCCGGTCGAGTACACGCCATACGAATAGCTGTCGTATGGAAAGACGATGTCGTCCGCATCGAAGTTCGACATCAGCCGCGGCTGGACGCCGGTGGTGTTGTGCAGCACGCCAACTGACTGGGCGATAACCGTGCCGATTGACGAAGCACGGACGCCAACAAGCTCGCCGGACGTGTTATTGGTGATGGTCGAAATCGACGACAGCCCCGGCGTCAGGCGGTCGATGCCGGCCTGAAGGGACAACACGTTGACGGGAATCTTGCCGTTAAAGGTGAAGTTCAGGCCGAGATTCGGCGTCAGTCGAGATGGCTGCGGAGCGGTATTTCCGCCGGTGCCGTTTCCATTGCCGGTACCCGTCGTCGGGTTATCGAACTCGATGCGGTTGGTGTCCTCGTTGAAGACCAAGGGGGTGGCGTCGGAGAACTCCGTTTCGATTTCGCCAATGTCGAACTGGCCGGTGTTGCCCTGGGCATTCAGCACCAAGCCGGTGCCCATTCGAAGCTTGATGATGACTAGGCCCGCCGCTTCGCGGACGGGATACCCGGTCACCTCAATCTGGCCTTCCCAAGTCGTCTGAGACGATCCGCTGCCATTACCGTTACCGTTACCGGGCGCCGTGGCAGCGCGATCTATGATCGTAGTCGGCGTCAGGTAAGCGCGAGCACCCGAATCGTCCTGCAACATGATCGGCTGCTTGAGCGGGTACAACTGCGTGACGTCCTGACGACCGCCGAACGCACGGTCGCGGAAGGTATTGCCACCAACGCGGATGTACTTGACGTTGCCGCCAAGCCCCGTGAACAAGCCAGGGCCACCTGAAAGGGCGTTGCCGAAATCGCCTTGGACATCGATCAAGTCGATGCGGCCATCCTGACCACGACGATCAGCGTTGGCGTAAATGAGCACAGTCCCCACGTTTCCGCCAACCTGAATCGTGCCAATCGCACGGTTCGCGCTCAGGTTCGCGTTCATGTTGCCGGCAACGTCGAGCCACTGATAATCGAAGCCGACCGCGTTTGTCGCTACCGGCTCGTCGCCAAAGCCAAAGGCGCCTGGATTGATATTCAGGTCGGCCGTCGTTCGGATGAGGCCGACGCTTCCGCGCGGGACCAGCAGATCAGGCTGGTACTCGATGTCCGTGCCGATATTGGCGCCACCAAGGTGACGCAGGTTTCCGCGGGCGATCGAGATGGGCGAGAAGAAGGTCGCCAGCAAATCGCCGCCCGACTCCCACGTGCCCATGTCGCCGGTGCGGACGAGCAGGCCGGTCTGTTGATCGGCAAACTTCGTCTCGCCGCCCACCGACGCGCCGCCAAACGCCACCTCGCCGTAATTCTGGACGACGACCTGATAGGTGCCGAATCCCTCGCTGACGACCGCCGCAGGGGCGGCCGGCACGTAAGACCCGCCGAACGTCGAGTTATGGTAAGTGGTTACGGCAAGCTGGTAGGTGCCGGGCAGCGTCGCCTTCAGTACAAACTGGCTGTTGTTCCCGCCGCCGACACCGCTCGTGAAGTCGGTCTGGATCAATCGGCCGAGCGGATCGAATACGCCGAGATTGAAGAACGAATCGCTCAGCAGTTGGATGATGACTTCCTGCCCTGCGATGAGCGGAAGCGAGAAGTAATCGACCGAATCGCCGGCTTCCGAATCCAGCGAGCCGGCGAAATCAATCCCCCGTACCTTGCCAGTCAACGAGCTCGCAAATGACGAACCGAAGAACCGATCCGTAAGCGAATCGTTGTCAAAGAAGGCGCCCGACAAATTGCCGCGAAGGAATGCCTCGCCAACGGTTTCCCCGTTCAGCAGCTTGTATTCCACTTCCTCAAACGGCGCGTTGTTCAACGGCAAATCGGGGTTATTGACGACCTCGACGACAGAATGATTCGTTTCGCCAACCTTGAAGTTGCCCAGCTTTCCGCCAACACGAATATCGACAGCCGTTCGGTAATCTTGATCTGTGACCGTGCCAACCGATCCCTGGACCAAGAAGTTTCGCAGATCGCCGGCGACGAAGAAGTTGTTCGGCAGATTGCTCGAGGACGTGCCAAACGTGCCGCTGGTATCACCGACAAGCAGATCGCCGGCGTAGAACGTGTTGAGGCTGCCGCCGAGATACACCCGGCCGGTGACCGTGCCGCCGATGAGCAGCTTGTCAAACGAAACGCCTTCGGCGGTCTGCACGCCTGCGTAAATGCCCCTGCTGCCCGGCCGCACGCCATAGTCGGCCCGGCGCGAGGTGTAAGTGATCGGCAGGTCCGCCTCGTCGCTGCCCTCGATCGCTTCGATATCGCGCGTGCGAGCCCCGATATAAACCTGGCCGCCACCCGTGGGGGTAACGCGGATGTTCTCGCCGCCCTCCGACGGGCTGACCTGGATTTGCCCCACCGACTCGCTGAAAGGATTGGCCTCATCGCGATCATCGGTCATGTTCGTGATGATGATCTGCGCGTCCCGGGATGCCGCCGCGATGTAAATGTGGAACAAATCGGCGCCGTCGACGGTGTCGAAATCATCCGGGTCGGGCGGAGCGGGAACCAGATCGCGCACGACCTGCGTGTTGTTCGACTCGCGAATGCGCATCGCGATGAACTCGGCAACGATGTCGCCCACCAGCTGGATGCGAACGACGTTCTTCTCGGCGTCGAGGTAGTCGAACGTGTCGCCGCCAAACAGCGTGGTAAGCATGCGGCGCGGTTCGAGCGACTCGATGGAACTGGAGACGGCGCGGCGAAGAATCGCCGCTTCGCGCGGGGTACGGCCACGGGACATGATGCGCTTCTCCTCAGCCTCTAGGGGTGCATATCTGGTCGAAAAACTGGGCACTGACCACCACGTCAGCGGTCAATCGTTCTCTGCTCGGTATGGACGCCACGCCCACCTTGGCTGTTACGTGCGTGAAGTTCGCCTTGAGACGCACTTCGCTAGACGCCTTGCTCGCCATCCGGTTGGCCCGAAAATCTTCCGCCTGTGGCGCCCGTCGGCCACCGAGCAACTTACGCCGCATCTTCATCCCCAGAAGTAATTCTGTCAACGACTTACGGCCTGCGCAACATGCCCCGGCCGACGCCTTTTCCGGCCCGTCGGCAACAGTTGCGCCATCGCCGCCCGAGCGCAAGCCTATTGTGATGCCTTCAAACCCGGCCAGCGGGCCTACTTGGGCTGCCTGGTCGTCCGCAGGTAAGGCAGAACCCGCTCAAATCCGCCGAATTTCTCGTTCGCCTCCTCGTCGCTCACCGCCGGGGTGACGACGACGTCGTCGCCCTGTTTCCACTGGGCGGGGGTGGCGACCTTGTGCTTGGCGGTGAGCTGGATGCTGTCGAGCACGCGCAGGATCTCGTCGAAGTTGCGGCCGGTGGTCATCGGGTAGGTGAGGCTCAGCTTCACCTTCTTGTCCGGGCCAATGACGAAAACCGACCGCACCGTCGCGTTATCCGCGGGGGTTCGGCCTTCGCACGTATCGCCCGCCTCGGCCGGGAGCATGCCGAACGCCTTCGCGACCGCTAGGTCCGTGTCGCCGATCAACGGGTACGTCACCTTGTTGCCGGTCGCCTTCTCGATGTCGCCCTTCCAGCGGACGTGGCTTTCGACCGGGTCGACCGAAATGCCGATCACCTTGGCGTTCCGACGCTTAAATTCGTCGATCATCCCCGCCATGTAGCCCAGCTCGGTCGTGCAAACCGGCGTGAAGTCCTTCGGGTGGCTGAACAGGATGGCGTAGCCGTCGCCGATCCAATCGTGAAAGCGGATCGTCCCGTCGGTGGTGTCGGCGGTGAAGTCGGGAACGGTTTCGTTGATACGCATGCGGCAATCTCCTCAAAGACATCACGCGCAGGCAACCCGCAAACAGCCGGCCACCCGCAGGGGCGTTGCAGGATACCGGCCACAGGGCACTTGTGCACACCCCAGCGCGCGAAGACAACAGGAGAGAGCCATCCCCACCACCCCACCGCCGATTTTGCCACCGACGCAGGGAAACCATCATGCATAGGATATATATAGATAAATGGATGAATAGATGAAATACAAGAGGCGAGGACGTCAAACGTCCGAGAATGGCATCACGATTACTATGAAGACCTGCCTCGCCGCCGCCGTCCAAAAGGTAGAGTGCCAATTGAAATCAACGCTACCGCACCCGGCTCGGGCACTGGCGGGATGCCGTCCCAAACCTGCAGATCATCAATCTGCCAGCCGTTGAGGTACTGATCGGGCGCGCCAACCGAAGTGGACAGGCCCAGATTCCCCGTGGCGGTGTGCCAGAACTGGATTCCGTCCATCACGAAATCGTCGGAGATTCGATAATCGCCGCTGCCGTTCTCGAAAATATCCCGGGTCATCAACTGGTCATCCATCCACCACTTCAGCCGTCGCTCGCCGGCTTCATTTTTGTAGATGTAGAAACCCAGCTTGTGCCATTGGCCGTCGGCGCCGAAGGACTTGCCTGATCGAAGCGAGGAAAGCGACGGCCGACTGTACAAGTTCTGCCACTGCTGCATCCAACCGGAGTCATTGGTCGACACCGTTCCCTGCCCGGTCGCCCCCCCATTCATGGTGAAGTAATAAGATGTCGCCGGATTTTTATTCATCAGGAGATAAGCGAATTTGCCCGACACCATGATCGGATCGCTGCTATTGAAATCGGTTCCCCTCCACTTGACCTGGTCGAGCTTAAACCACCAGCTAACGTAGATCTGGTCCGTCGTCGCGTACCAGTTTTTGAGTTTCGGCACCTTCTTAAAATCGACGATCATGTTCGTGAACTCGTGCCCGCGAAGGCCCGTGATCGGATCGACGTAGTTGCGATTGAAATTCCCTCGAAGACTCTTGCTTCCCTCTCGAGGCATGTGGCTGACAATCGCCTGCGTTGGATAGGTCACGCCATCCAAGGTTCTCGATCCTGACTCGAGTTCCGGGTTCTGGGCGAGCGGCGTTTCAAAGCCCTGCTGGTACAGCATCGTCTGGGCAAAACCTGCCGTGCAAAGCATGACGCTTGCCGTAAAAGCCGCGGGGACAAAACGGATCTTCATGGTGCTCTCTCCTTAGCTGGTAAAAATGAATCAATGGTGCAAACGATTGCGGTCAGTGCTGCTGGACAGGGACAGCAAGCCCTCTCTCACGGCGGCCGGCGCGGATTTCCGTCGCCAGCCGCCACGAGAGGTAAATCAACCCCTATGTAAAACTTCAGACCCTCGACATCAGTCCTGGTTCGAGCGACGGCGACGACCCAGCAACAATGCCAGGCCACCCGCCAAGCCGATGGAGGCCGGTTCCGGGACCAACGCCAGATTGCTGAGCGTGATCGAGCCCGCGCCGTAGGTGACGTCGCCGGACCAGTTTTCCGAGAAGGTGACCGAGGCGAAACTCTGCCCCGTGAAGTCACTGGTGGACGTCACGATCGTCAGTACGTCGCCGGCCATGTCGCCTTCCGTAACACCGACGAGGTCAACGAACAGATTCGCGTTTTCCAGGCCCGCGAGGGTCGATTCGATGACGAGCCGGTCGTAGTCCACTCCCACCACTTCGTTGCCGCCGACGACCTCGATGTGCAGGCTGGCCAGCTCTTCTCCGTCCGCCGCCAGTTCCACCGGCGCGCCGCTGATCGTCAGGATGCCGGCACTGCTGCCGGGGCTGATGCTGCTGCCCTTGATGGTCAGGCTGTTGGTCAGCGAATTGGGCAGGGTGATCAAGCCCGACCCGGACAGGTTCGCGGTCGTCGTCGTCGCCGCGCTGTTGGCCATGCGGACCGTGGCGCCGGCGGCGACGAAGATCGAACTGGTCGACTGCGCCCCGTTGACGGCAAACCGAAGCGTTCCCTCGTTGACCGTCGTCGGCCCGGTGTAGGTGTTCGCGGCATTTGTGAGATTGAGCAGGCCGTTGCCCGTCTTGATCAAACCATGCGCGCCGCCGGTCTCGCCCACCGCGCCGAGTTCAAGCTCGGCAAGCGACGCGGCGCTGCCGGCCGTTCCGTTGTAGACGTTGAACGTCGGCGTTCCGCTCAAGGTGGTCGCCTGCATGGTGACCTTCGCGGTGACGTCACTGGTGGGCGATCCGCTATTCCCGAATCGTCCGCCGGTGACGCTGAGGGTTGAGCCGTCGATAGCCAGGGTACCGACTTCCCGCGTCAATAAGTTGTTGGTGGGACGATTGACGCCGTTATAGTCCGACGTCGTGAATTGTTCGGCGATGATCGTGCTACTGTCGGTAACGGTAATTGCGGATCGCCCGGGAATCCCTCCTGAATTCAAACCCAGACGGACCGTGGCATTGGTATTAAAGCCAAGACGCAGTGTTCCGCCGGCCAGCTCGATGGGTCGCGCAACCTCACCCACCATCCCGACCGGCACCTGGGTCGGACTGTAGCTCTCCATGCTCAGCGTGCCGGACTTTACCTTCCATGAGCCGACATAGGTCCCGGTCGCGTCCGTTCCCTGCGATGTGCCGCGGAGGGCAACCGTGCCCGGCCCTTCAATGGTGATAATGCTGTTTGCAGCGCCCCCCTTAACTGAGCTGGTAAGGGCAAACAACTCGTTGGCAACGGCGGTCTTGATCTTCAGATTGGTGTTCGATGCCGTATCGAGCCTAATGTTTCCACCCACTCCCGACGAGGCGCCGCTCCCGACGACCGTTGCGCCGTCCTTCAAGAGCAGCGTAACGTTGGCG
>JBBCIV010000225.1:0-2692 GCA_037189665.1 Phycisphaerae bacterium
ATCTTCAGGTCGGCGTCAGCCTTGGCAACGCAGACCGCCAGCCCAAACGCGACCATCACAGTTGTTGCAGCACGGAATCCGTGTACTACTTTATCGTTGATCATCTTCGATACCTTTTTTACAGCCACTTCCGCTTCACAATCGAAAATACGTATCGCAGACAAACGAACTGACACCGGCCTCCATTTCAGCGGCCGGTGTCGGTCGTCACGATGTCAGCACGTGTAGAAAACGAAAAAATTCAACGGAATGCGGCCAGAAAACCGGCATTGCTTTTACCCCAGACGACGTTATCGCTACGACCAAAATTAACTTTCCCATCGCCAAGTGTTTGAACAAAGATCGCGTTGCTGGGAATCGCGATATTGGCCCCCCATGTTCCTCCATTGACAACGTAAGCGTCATAGTCGGCGACCGTTGCATTGCTACGATAGGGAAACCACATGACCGATCCATCCGCCGACGCCACGTTACCGCCTGCCGGTCCGCCATCCTTCCAATGGTTGGTTTCAGCCAATCCGCCCGCCGCGGTAGGAAGTACGTTGCATCGATCCGCAAAGAGCGCCGGCAAACCGCTCGTGCTGGGAATCGGTTTTCTTAGCTTAGTGCCAACCCGCATGTACTTCGTGCGTTTCAATCGGTAATCCTGCGGGCTCATCATGTAATAGGCATACGGCTGCCTGGAATAGGTCGCTGGGCGATTCACGATCGCCGGACATTCGAGCACCTTTGGAAGCTTTCGGATGAGGTTGTACCAGATCGGCCCATAGGCACTCGGCGTTGCTCCTGCCGGATATTGATCGGGCACTTTCAGATAACGCGCGAAGAACTCCAGAAGCTCCGGCGCCTTGTTGTGTTCTGCCGACGTCGCGGTATTCCACCCCTCGGTGCCGGGAAGGTAGTCGTTGAAATCGTTGACGTACATCGCGTGGGCGAGGGCAATCTGGCGCAAATTCGATGCGCAGGCGGCGCGTTTTGATGCTTCGCGAGCTTTGCGGAGCGCCGGCATGAGCACCGCGATCAGCAACGCGATAATGCCGATCACCACCAGCAGTTCAATCAAGGTGAAGCCGATTCCACGGTGGAAAGACCGGCGTTGTATCTGACGCGCGCACCCGGGCAAATCACGCACTGACATGATGTCTCCTTTCGCCACGAACCGCA
Source organism: Phycisphaerae bacterium (assembly GCA_037189665.1). Classification (GTDB taxonomy): domain Bacteria; phylum Planctomycetota; class Phycisphaerae; order Tepidisphaerales; family Tepidisphaeraceae; genus BPJO01. The sequence goes on from JBBCIV010000225.1 coordinate 1,165, forward strand.
GCCTGTCTCCGCATCAAGCGCGATCCTCCGGTGATAGATATGAACCGGGGAAACGCGCACGTTCGGCAGTTTCCAGCGTAGTAAATGCCCCATCTCGCCTAGCAGGCCGGCGGGCGCATTCACGCTGACTTACATCAAATCCGCAGCGATATTTCAGGCCGTCGCGAACTCGATACACAAACTATATACATCACTATCATGAAAATGCAACATCGAAAACTTACTTATGATTTTGTTTTTATGATTGCGCCCGCATGACGAAGTGCTGTGCGGGTCAGAATCTTTTAATTCAGCGGGTGAGGTCGCCGACGAAATGGGCGGGAACCTGGATGTCGACCGGCGAGGTCGCGCCAGTTTTACGTTCGTCGTCGATGAGCCGCAGGCAGTTGGCGAGCGTTTCTCGCGCGTCAAAACCGAGTCGCGTGAACGGCAGCGGGGATTCTCCGTGCGAGGGGAAGTTCTCGTGCACGACCACCTGCAGATCCTGCGGAACGCGTACCCCGGCTGCGAACAGGCCGGCGGTTGCGGGGGTGGTGAAGTGGTCGTCGGCGATGATTAGTCCGTCAGGTCGGTGGTTAGGATCGCGCAGCATCAGGTGAATCAGCGACCCCACCGTCCGCCGAGATTCCGCCAGAATCAGTTGCAGCCAGTAAGGCGGGCAGGTCAGGCCATGCCTGGCCAACGCGGGCATCAGCGCATTTTCGATCATCTCTTCGCCCACCATCAACACCGCAACGGTCTTGCATCCCTTGCTGGCAAGGTGCCCCACCGCCTTGTCAAAAAAATTGGCGGTGTCGGCGGTAACCGTGGAGACGCGCGTGTCCTCGGTAAGCGTCGAATTTCGTGAGATCAGCACGCGCGGCATCGTAGTTTCGAGCAGCAGCGGCGTCTTCCGCAGCCTGGGCGTAAGTCCGACAAAGATCATCCCCGCCATCTGGTGATGCCGTGCGGCGGTAAGCATGTCGCGGTACTCGCGAACGTCGGTGTGGCCGTCGAGATTGTAGTAAACGTCGAACGCCGGCGTGCCGTCCGGCCGCTTGATGCCACGAGCGACGTCCGCAAGGGTGCTCCAGAAGCGGCTCCAGTTTTCCGTGTCGGTGGGATGATACGGAAAGGCGATCGCATACCGCGTCAGATGCGGCGGCAACTGGGCGACGCGGGTTTCCCGACGCCCCTGCACTTCGATAAACCCCTCGTGAACCAGCCTATCGAAGACCTTCTGCACCGTCACTCGGCTGACGCCCGTTTCGAGCTCGAATTCGCCGCGCGACGGCATCCGCTGTCCGGGCTGCCACTTGCCGCGGACGATCTGCTCGCGAACCTGTTGCAGGACCGCCGACTGTTTTTGTTTTCCCCGTTTCTCGGTTTGCGCTTGGCCACCGTTTGTCCGCCTGTCTCCCATGGGTTGAGAACCATACGGGATCGGCGCGGTTCCGACAATTTCGGAGTCAGCGGTTGGAGGTGGCATCACAGTTATATATAGTAACAAATAAAAGCATGATTGAAGATAAAAATTTCATCATTTCGC
>JBBCIV010000226.1:0-6453 GCA_037189665.1 Phycisphaerae bacterium
TTCAATAAATCTAAATCGACTCCAGGAGACGCTATGCCGGCCACCGGACGAATTTCGCAGGTCATCGGCTCGACGTTTGACGCCGAGTTCCCAGAAGATCAGCTGCCCAGCATCTATAACGCCATCAAGGTCAGCAGCGGCGACCTGCAGCTCACCGGTGAAGTCCAGCAGCACCTCGGCGGCGGCCGTATCCGCGCCGTGGCGCTCGGTTCGACCGACGGCCTCCAGCGCGGCCTCGACGTCGTCGATACCGGTGGCCCCGTCAGCGTGCCGGTCGGCAAGGAAACGCTCGGCCGCGTGTTCAACCTCCTCGGCGAGCCGATCGACAAGCGCGGCCCCGTCAACGCCAGCGCGTCGCGCCCGATCCACCGCGAGGCCCCCGACTTCAACGACCTGTCGCCTAAGGCCGAAGTCTTCGAGACCGGCATCAAGATCATCGACCTGCTTACCCCCTTCATCCGCGGCGGCAAGGCCGGCCTGTTCGGCGGCGCCGGGCTGGGCAAGACGGTCGTCATCCAGGAACTGATCGCCCGTATCGCCCAGCAGCACGGCGGTTACTCGGTGTTCGCGGGCGTGGGCGAGCGCACCCGCGAGGGCACCGACCTGTGGATGGAAATGCAGGAAGCCGAAATCGGCAAGACCGGCAAGCACGTCATCGACCAGACCGTCATGGTCTTCGGCCAGATGAACGAGCCCCCGGGTGCCCGTCTCCGCGTGGCGCTCTCGGCGCTCACGATGGCGGAATACTTCCGCGACGAAACCGGCGCGGACACGCTGTTGTTCATCGACAACATCTTCCGCTTCACCCAGGCGGGTTCCGAGGTGTCCGCGCTGCTCGGCCGTATGCCGTCGGCGGTGGGTTACCAGCCCACGCTCGCGACGGAAATGGGCGAATTGCAGGAACGCATCACCTCGACCAAGAACGGCGCCATCACCTCGGTGCAGGCCGTGTACGTGCCCGCCGACGACCCGACCGACCCGGCCCCGGCGAACGCCTTCGCCCACCTCGACGCGTTCATCTACCTCGAGCGCTCGATCGCCTCGAAGGGCATTTACCCCGCGGTGGACCCGCTCGCCTCGTCCAGCCGCGCGCTGGACCCGCAGATCGTCGGCGACGAGCACTACCGCGTCGCCCGCAAGGTGCAGACGATGCTCCAGCGCTACCGCGATTTGCAGGACATCATCGCCATCCTGGGCGTGGACGAACTGTCGGAAGAGGACAAGCTCATCGTCAGCCGCGCTCGTAAGATCGAGCGTTTCTTCAGCCAGCCGTTCTACGTCGCCGAGCAGTTCACCGGTTTCCCGGGCGTCAACACGAAGCGCGAAGACACGATCAAGAGCTTCGACGCGATCATCAACGGCGAGGCCGACGACCTTCCCGAGCAGGCGTTCCTCTACGTGGGCGACCTCGAAAGCGTCCGCGCCAAGGCCGCGAAGATGAAGTAAGCGGGTCAGGTTCGATAACCCGCCGCTTCGATTCGATAAGCAAAGGTCAGGGCCGGACTCCACTCGAGTCCGGCCCTGATTGCGTAATGCGGGGTTAAAGTTACTGCGGCGTTTCGTCGATGGAGTGGGCAAGCGATGGCGGGCGGGTCGTGTGCGCGTCGTCCGCAGTATCATTTCAACCAAGGACCGGAATGCGATCAGGCTGGTGGCTCGTCGGCGTCGGGATCAGTGCGATTCTGTTCGCGGGGGGCTGCGGCGACGCCGAGTCGTCGGGCGGCTCCGAAAGCGGCCAGGTGAAGCCCGCCGCCGGCGTGATCGTGGGCAAGGTGACGGGGCAGGACGGCAAGCCGATCGACCCGTCGTTTGAAATCACAGTCAATATCAACGGCGTCAGCACCGCCGGGGAAAAGGTCGGCTACAGTCCCGCGGTGAAGCCGGACGGCACGTATTCGCAGAAGGTGGCGCCGGGACAGTATCGCTTCGGGCGATCGTTCGTGAAGGCGAAGTTCAACGGCCAGACGTTCGACGTCCAACTCGTGCCGGTCGGCAACCTCGCCTACAAAGATCGCGATTCCGCCGAGCCGATCACGCAGGATTTCGTCTGGAAAACCGCCGGCCAGGTGCCGGATACCGACGGCAATCCGAACAATCACACGCAGTGGTACGGCATGACGATCGGCATGCGGTTTCAGACGTGGCGGAGCGATATTAACAAGGCTCCGTCGGTTCCGCCGGAAGGGACGAAGCTGCTGTTCGTGCTGACGCCCAAGAGCAAGACCATCGACGGCCGCGAACTACAGCCCGTCACGATCGAACGCGCCTGGCGGCCGAAGGATCTCACGCCCAACGACAATCTGCACGACCTCCCGCCCGCCGACTACCAGATTACCGGCGCCGCCCAACTGCCCGATGGCACGACCAAACCGCTGTTGTTGCAGGGCAAGAATGACTACCCCGCGTACAAGGCCACCGTCGACGCCAAGCTCGAAAACGGCGGCTTCGTCAGCACCTACTTCATCTGCCCGGTTGGCTGGGTGATGGAGTAACGCCGGCCCGCCGGCCGGATATCTCACCCATATCGCCCAGTCACACGTCCCAACGAGTCCACCCAACGCAAGCCTGACGGCGCGAACGGTTGCCTTTTGCGCTGCTGCTCGCGACAATCAAATCCACACACTACGTTTGGGGTTTGTTCGCTGCCGCGCCGTTTTGAAATAGCGTCGGCGACGAGGTTGTCAGGGAGCGGTGGGATTATGTTTGTCGGAAATACGAAACAAATCGTTCGAAAGCGGGCCTTGTTGCGCGCGTCTTTGGTGGAATTGCTCGAACAACGCGCGATGTTCGCCGGGGCAGCGTTCGCGGTGGACGTGCCGCAGGTGGTTGGTCCGATGAGCGTCACGGCCACGGAAGTGACGCAGGTGGCGACGCCGACCTTCAGCCATGCGCGCGGGTTCTACGAGTCGGCGTTCAACCTCACGCTCGCCAGCGACACCGCTGGCGCGTCGATCTACTACACCACTGACGGCAGCGTCCCGACCGCCTTGCCGGCGAACCTGTATCCGGGGCCAATCCAGATCACGACCACGACCGTTGTGCGGGCGTTCGCGGTCAAGAGCGATGCGACGCCCTCGACCGTCGGCACGCATACTTACGTCTATCTCAACGACGTGATCCGGCAGCCGAAGAACGTCGCCGGCTATCCGAGCCCGCTGTTGCAGGACGGGCTCCAGCCGACGCCGCAGCAGTTCGACTGGGAGATGGACCCGGACATCGTCAACAACCCCGCTTACTCCGGCCAGATCGTCAACGCCCTGAAGTCGATCCCGTCGATCTTCGTCAGCGTGCCGAAAGACCGCATCTTCGGCAGCCAGGGCTTCTACACGACCAAGGACGTCGAAGTGCCCATTTCGATGGAGTACGTCGACCTCGCCAACCCCGGCGACAACGCGCAGATCGACGCCGAGATCGAGGCGCACTCGGACCCGCGCCTCAAATCGTCGATGCGCATCAACTTCAAGAAGAAGTACGGGAAGGGGAAGTTCGACAGCCCGTTCTTCCAACGCGCCCCCGTCGGCGGAGAGACGGCGGCGAACGAGGTCGACACGATCGTTTTGCGCGGCGGGAAGAACAAGGCTTGGTCCACCACCGCGGCGGCGATCAACAAGACCACCTTCACCGAGGACGAGTTCGGCCGGCAGACGCAGGTCGCGCTCAGCGGCGAGGGAACGCACGGCACCTTCGTCCACCTCTACATCAACGGCCTTTACATGGGCCTCTACAACGCCGCCGAACGTACCAACGAAGGGTACGGCGAGATCTACTACGGCGGCTCCGACGACGACTGGTTCGCGATCAATCACGACCTCGAGGTCAAAAACGGCGATCCCACCCGCTGGAACTACATGCTCAACACGCTCGCCGCCAAGGACATGAGCGTGCCCGCCAACTACGCCGAGATGAAGGCCTATCTCGACGTGAGCAACTTCGCCGACTACCTGCTCGGCCAATTCTACCACGGCGTGACCGACTGGCCCCAGAACAACTGGTGGGCCGGCGGCGACACCGCCAGGCAGATGCCGTTCAAGTTCTTCAACTGGGATGCCGAGTTCCAGTTCAACGTCGCCAACGGAAGCATGCCGATCCCCAACGGGGCGTGGGTGCATCCGGAGTTTCGCCCCGGCGCTGCCGGGCTGGCCAACTTCCCGATCATCAAGCTGTGGCGTTCGCTCATCAAGAGCAGCGACTTCAAAACCCTGCTCGCCGACCGGTTGAACAAGGCCATCGTCGCCGGCGGGGCGCTGACCGACGGCGAGGCGCTGGCCCGGTTCGACGCGCTCAATAATTTCATCAGGGAAGCCGTCATCGCCGAGTCGGCGCGGTGGGGCGATTCGATCACCAGCACGCCGCGCACGCGAGATGTCCACTGGCAGGCCGCGGTCAACGAAATCCGGGCGCTGATCCCCGGCAATGCCGATCGGCTCGTGCAGGCGATGCGCGCCAACGGCTACTTCCCCTCCGTCAACGCGCCCACGCTGGGTAAGGCCGGCGGCCTGATCGAGCCGGGGTATAAGCTCACGCTCGCCAATCCGAACGGGTCCGGCGCGATCTATTACACGACCGACGGCGCCGACCCGCGCCTGCCCGGCGGCGCGATCAGCCCCAGCGCCAAGCTCTATAACGCCGCCGACGGCGTCGTGCTGAACGGCGCCGCCAACGTCTTTGCCCGCGTGAAGACCGCTTCGGAGTGGTCCGCCGCCAGCCAGGCGAACTTTGCGGTCGGCGCGGCGCTGGCGCTGCGCCTGACCGAGATGATGTACCACCCGGTCGCCCCGGCGGGATCGGCTTACGACAAGGACGAGTTCGAGTTCGTCGAGCTGCGCAACAGCGGCACGACGCCGTTATCGCTCAAGGACATCACCTTTGGCGGCGGGATCGACTTCGTCTTCGGCGATCTCACGCTCGCGCCGGGAGCGTATGTGCTGGTGGTCCGAAACCAGGCCGCGTTCGAATCGCTCTACGGCGCCGGGCATAACATCGCCGGCGCGTACAGCGGCAAGCTCGACAACGCCGGCGAGCGCATCACGCTCACCGCGCCCGGCGGGCTCGTGCTGGCCGACTTCACCTACAGCGATGACTGGTACAAGAGCACCGACGGCGAAGGTTACTCGATGGTCGTCGCGCCCGGCGGGGCGTCGCTCAGCACCAGCGCCGGATGGCAGCAGAGCGCCGCGGTCGGCGGATCGCCCGGAGCGGCGGACCCGCTCGCGAACCAGGCGCCGACGGTGTCGGCTGGCAGCAATCAGAGCGTCACGGTCGGCGAGACGTTGCAGTTGAACGGTTCCGCCAGCGATGACGGCCTGCCCGACGGCAGCACGCTCGCGATCGCCTGGACCCAGCAGAGCGGCCCTGGCGTCGCGACCTTCGCGAATGCCAATCAAGCCGCCACCAGCGCGACGTTCGATCAGGTTGGCACCTACGTTCTGCGCCTCACCGCGACCGACGGCACGCTCACCACCACGAGCGACGTGACCATCACCGTCACCGCGCCCGTGACGTCCGTGACGCTACAATCCGAACTGGCGACGCTTTCCGGCGGGACGTACAAGTCGAGCAGCCACGCGGGCTACACCGGGGCGGGCTACGCCGACTACGGCGGGCAGGATTCCGCGGTGACCTATTCGGTCAACCGCACCAGCGCCGGCGCCGCCACGCTGGAGTTCCGCTATGCCAACGGCACCGGCGCAAGGCCGCTGGACATCTACATCAACGGCGTGCTGGCCGGCACGCTGAACTTCGGCCCGACCGGCGGCTGGGCGACGTGGGCGACGACATCGTTCATCACGAACCTGCCTGCCGGGGCCGTCTCGATCAAGGCGGTCGCCTCAACGAGCGCCGGCGGGGCGAACGTCGACTCGCTGACGATCAATTCCGCCACCGGCCCGGTCACGCCGCCGCCGGTCGATCCGCCGCCGCCGACGTCGGACACCGATCTGGCGCAGGGCAAGGCGACCACCGCGTCGTCGGTAGAGAAGGCCAGCCATGATCCGGCCCTCGCGACCGACGGCGACGCGACCACACGCTGGAGTAGCCAGTACGCCGACGATCAGTGGCTCATGGTCGATCTGGGCTCGGCGTCGGTGCTCAGCGGCGTTCGGCTGAACTGGGAGGCGGCGTACGGCAGGAGTTACAAGATCCAGGGTTCGGACAACGCCACCAGTTGGACCGACCTGTTCTCGACGACGACCGGCGACGGCGGGGTGGACGACATCGCCATCACCAATACGACCGCGTGGCGATACGTGCGCTTGCTCGGACTGGCCCGCGGGACGAAATACGGCTTTTCGCTATACGACTTCAACATCTACGGCACCGGCGGCCCTCCTCCGACCGATCCCCCTCCCGTTGATCCTCCTCCCGTGGATCCCCCTCCTGCGTCGGACGTTGACCTGGCGCAGGGTCGGCCGACGACGTCGTCTTCGACGGAGAAGTCGGGGCTCGAGCCGTCGA
>JBBCIV010000227.1:0-50532 GCA_037189665.1 Phycisphaerae bacterium
CGGAGGAGCAACATATGAGTCAGGACGTCCATCCGTTTTCCCTTCAAGGCGAGGTCGCCCTGGTCACCGGCGGCGGAACGGGGCTGGGACAGGGCATCGCGCGGTGCCTGACGCAAGCCGGCGCACGGGTCATCATTGTCGGCCGGCGCGAGGCGGAGCTTCAGCGGGCGGCAGCGGAGATCGGACCGAAGACGTGCGCGCTGTGCGGGGACGTGACGCAGTTTGACGACGTTGCGTCGGTCGTCTCCCGCGCCGAGGTCGCGGCCGGCGGGCCGATCAGCATTCTGGTCAACAACGCCGGCATCCACCTCAAGAAGCCGGCGGTCGAGACGAGCGTGACCGACTTTTCGGCGGTCCTGAATACCCACGTGCTGGGCGCGCATGCGATGAGCCAGGCGGTGCTGCCCGGCATGACGTCGCGCGGCCGCGGGTCGATCGTCTTCATCGCGTCGATGACCAGCTTCATGGGCATCCCGAACGTGATCGCCTACTCCGCCGCCAAGAGCGCGTACGTCGGCATGGTGCGATCGCTGGCGACCGAGGTCTCCGCGCAGGGCGTGCGCGTGAACGCCGTCGCGCCGGGCTGGATCGAATCGCCCATGCTCCGCAAGGCGTTGGACGGCGATCCGAAGCGTCGCGACCGCATCCTCGCCCGCACGCCGATGGGCGGCTTCGGCTCGCCGGACGACATCGGGAACGCCGTGGTGTACCTCTGCTCGCCTGCCGCCAGGTTCGTCACCGGCGTGGTGCTGCCGGTGGACGGCGGGGCGAGCATCGGGTTCTGAAAACGACTGCCCCGAACAGGGCGTATGGAAAGCGTTCGTCCGGCGGCTACACTTCCCGGCGTGTCGGAGTTCGGAAGCCTACTGAGCATCACAATCGATCCCGCCGCCGCGGTGGCCGCCCTGCGCGAAGGCGGGCTGCCGGTGGAAGTCGTCGGCGCGGACGAAGATTGGCGGCAACTGATCATCTCGCCGCGCAACGGTTCATCAGGGGGCTCGTCCGGCCGGCTGACGATGGTTTTGAAGACGCGGGAGATCGACCAGCTCTTCTTCCGCAAGACCACGCCCAACCTCGTCCGCCGGATCGCTCAACTGCCGGCGGAAGACCCGAAGCGCCAGCGTGACCTGCAACGCCTCATCCCCCACCTCTCCGTCTGCCTCGAAATGACCGCCGAGCCGGCGTTCTCGGAATACGGCGAGTTCATCGAGGCGATGACGCTGGTCGCCCGGCTGATCGACGGCATCTTCGTCATTCCCGCCGGCGTGCTCGACTGCGAAAGCCGCGAGATCCTCACCGCCGCCGGCAAGAGCAATCCCGACGCCCAGTTGCCCGTCATCCCCGAATTTCCGGCCGGGGTTGAGGACGATGAGCCGCAGGAAGAGGCATTCGAAAGCGGCGACCACGAGCCCCCCACCGCCCGGCGCGTCGCCGAGCGAATGTACACAATGCTAGCCGTCGCGTACCGCGGCGTGCTCGACATCAACCAGGAACGCCCCGAACGGCAGGTGCGACTCACCCAGCTCGGCGACTGGTTCTGGACGCTCGAAGTCGGCCACGAACTGGAGGAATACGAACGCTACATCCTCGACCAGCCGCTGGGCGATATCTCGCGCGAGCACGCGCAGCAATTGTCGCAGCAGTTCGAGTCGGTGCTGGTGCTGGCGTGGTCACTGGGACTGGTAGACCTGCCCGCGCACGACCACTTCGTCCAGGCGAAGAAGCTGGCCGACGTTTTGGGCATGCTGCGGGAAGACACCCGCTTCGTGATCGATTCGGCCGAGCTTCGCAGCGAGCTGGACCTCCGCGCCGCCGCCGACCGGCTGATGGCGGTACACTGGCGATTGCGAGAGTACGAACTCACCCCCCGGCCGGTGGACTTCGAAGGCATGTGTCGAGATGCGTGGTTCGGCCCGATCGACCTCGGCAGCCTCCCCACCATCGAAGGCGACCTCGCCATCGCCGGCCAGCCCATCACCCGTGCGGATCCGGCGATCCGCATCCGCACCCAGATCGCCATCCAACACCGCCACCGGGCTATCAACTGGGTATGCGGGCATCACCCCGTGTTCTCACGCGTGGATATCTCGACGTAGCGCAGCAGTTGATGCATGCCCGCATCTACTCCAACGACGTTTCGCAAACGCCGGGAAACAATTCATCATGCAATTTTCGACTGCGCCGTTCAGATAATCTCTATTCCGTCACCGTTGCTTTTCGACGCTGGCGAAGCGCTTCGCCCATCACGATCGCGCCTGCGTGAGAGAGCGAGAGCGAGCTTGCGCCTTCGATCGTCGGGATCGTGACGAACCGATCGCAGATCTGCCGGACCGCGCCGGAGATTCCGCGTTTTTCACCGCCGATGCAGAGGCAGACTCCGCGCGTGAGGTTGACGTCGAAGATCGTCCGCTTAGCGCCGGCCAGGCAGCCGTACAGGCGGATCGATTGCTTCTGCATCGCGGTCAGCAGATCGACGCCTTCGAACTGCACGAGCGGCAGGCGTTCGAGGCCGCCGGAACTGGAACGGGAAACCTCGGTTTCGTCGAAGTCCCAGAGATGTTTCTTGATCAATAAGGCATCGACGCCGACGGCATCGGCACTGCGGATGGTGAAGCCAAGGTTTCGCGCATCGTCGACGCCCTCGAGCATCAGGAGCAGCGGCGGCCGGGTGAGGCGGAAGAGGTGGTCGAGGAGTTGGTCCTCGGTCCAGCGCGGCTTGGGCGAGCAGACCGCGATCACCCCGCCGTGCGATTGGCCGTGGGCGAGCGCGGTGAGCTCTTCGCCGCTAACGCGTTTGACCGGCACGTTCGCCTCGACGGCGGCGGCGAGGAGTTCCTCGGTTTTGGCGGCGGGGATGTCGTGCTTCAGCAGCACGACTTCGATCCGACGACGACGCGCCACCAGCGCCGACAACACGCATTGCTTGCCCTCCAGATGAATCATGCCGCGATGATACGCCTCGCCGCCGCTCGTGCCATGCGCGCAGGCCGGCGAAGGAGTCCGGGCGACGCTTCACCTTCCCTGATACGCCGTGCTGGGAGGGCTCCACGTCACCCGGACGGAACGGGCACAGGGAGAAAATGGCGAACGTGGAACGCGAAATGTGAAATGCGTTCACGAAGGCAGACGGGAACGCCGCCTTTTACTACGCTCCACACTTCGCATTCCTGCTATTCCTGCTGCTCATACGCACCACCACTGAACGTATATCGGTGCGTGCTGCCGTCGGGCTTGGTCCAGACGAGCAAGCCGCTAACCTTGCCGCCGGACTTGCGGCCGACCCATTGCAGGCTGCCCTGGGTCTGGCTGGTCATGTTGGCGGTGAATACATCCTGGTTGTCGCCCTGGAGCGCGTACGCAACCGTATTGAAGCCGTACATCGCCAGCGCTTCGAACGACAACTCGTTGTTGTGGAACAACGCCGCGTCCTTGAACGCCTTCGCGCCGGCGGACTCGGCGTTGTTGTCAGGGGTGAAACTGATCGTCCAAGCACCTTCGAATACATCGCCCGCAAGCGCGGGAACAGGGGTTAGAAACAGGGAAAGTGCCATTGCGGGACAAGCAAGCCACGACCATCGCATCGCGACCTCCGGAATCTCTAAAACGTCACACCGGAGAAGACGTACGATTTGCGGACGTGACCGGCAAACTGGGTGTTTCCTACCAGTCGTTGCACTGGATTTTGCGAATGGAAAAGGCGAGCAACACAACGCGTTTCTTCGTCAGCAATTCAGGCCGGGCGGTCGCCTGGCGGACCATCTGGCTGGCCTGCACGCCAAACTGCGCAGCCGACTGGACCGGCAGGCCGGTTTCGAGGGACAGCATCTGGGCAAAGCCGGCCTGGTTTCGCGCGAACTGCTCGGCGTAGCTGTCACCAAGAATAAGGACGGGCGCGTCATCGCCGAATAGGTCAGGCGAAGCCTGGGGGAACACGAGTCGCACTTGCTCTTCGACGACGTCTTCTTCCATCGTGCTGGGCCGATTGCTGATGTCGCCGCGCATGGCATGGCGGAAGGTTTTCTGTTCGAAGCGTTGGCGAGGAATGGCATCGCCGACGAGTTCGTCCACGCGCGGCGCAATGCTCGCGGCCGCGACGCGCATAGCGAACTGCGTCCAGTGCGTGTCGGTCGCGAAGAACAGCGGCGCTTCCCCGCGGCGGGCCCAGAGCGCGTCGGTGACGTCGATCACCTCCACTCCCTGGCTGCGAAGCGAATCGATCCAGGCGTGATGGCCTTTGTTCAAGAGCGGGCCGTCGGAGAGCTTGTACTCGGGATCGACGCGATCAGGGCAGATCGTCACCTTCGCAGGTACAGGCATGACGATGAAATGGATGCCGCGCTCTCGCATCCGCTTGGAGAAGGCAACGAGCGTGGCAGCGGCATCGCGCGGGCGATGTTCGCGGGGATCGACAAACGATCGGCCGTAGGCGACGGCGAGGTCTTCGCGGACGAAGACGAAGCCGTCCGATCCGATCACGTGATCGCCGCCGGTCGGCTGCATTGCGCGGATCGGCACGCCGAACGCCAGCGTTCGGGCCGCCATGCCGGGAATGAACCGCACGTTCAGGTCGGCCTCGATCTGCTTCGGCGCCTCCTGAGCCGACTCCTCCCGCCAGATCGCCCGCCAGCGCGCCAGGTCGGCGGCGCGAACGCCGAAGATCAAGTGATAGGCGCCCATCAGCGTCACGGTCGTTAGTACGAGCGTCGGCAGCCAGACCGCCGTCAGGCGATGACGGCGACAACGAGGATGTGCGGCGGGCGTGGGCATCAGAATTTAAAGTACAGGAACGGCACCGACGTTCGCATCAGCATCACCACCATCGACACCACAAACACGATGCCGGCAAACCCGGTCACCGTCGGCGTGATCTTTTTCGACATTTTCTGCGACTGCCATCCGAAGAACACGATCGCCGCTCCCACTGCCATCGCGGCGAGGAACGACCAGTGCGTGATGGCGGCATGGGCGGCGAGGTTGTAGTCGAGCGCGAAGGGGTTGAACATCATCACCGTCATCGTCAGGCTCGCCTCCAGCGAGGGGCTGCGGAAGACGACCCACGACACCAGGAGAAACAGGATCGTCACCGCCCGCCGGCCAGGGCGCCAACGACGATCGGGCGAGGCGGCAGTGCCGGTGGCGCGCTCGATCGCCAGCACCACGCCGTGCATCACGCCCCAGACCAGAAAAACGAGCCCCGCCCCATGCCACACGCCGGCGATCGTCATCGTCAGCAACAAGTTGATCATCGTGCGCGACGGCCCGCGCCGGTTGCCGCCCAGCGGGATGTAGATGTAATCGCGAAGCCACCGCGACAGCGTCATGTGCCATCGTCGCCAGAATTCGGTAAGCGTGGCGGCCTTATAGGGCGAGGCAAAGTTTTCGGGGAAGCGAAAGCCGAGCATCAGCGCCAGCCCGATCGCCATGTCGGAGTAGCCGGAAAAGTCGAAGTAGATCTGCAGCGCGAACGCCGCCGCCCCGCACCAGTTATAGCCGACGTGCCCCCCGCCGGCGGCGAAGATCGGATCGACTGCGGCCGCCAGCGTGTCGGCGACGAGCACCTTCTTGCCCAGCCCGATGCAGAACCGCGTCATCCCGCGCGAAAACCGCCGCACGCCGGCTCGCGGGTGCAGCAGTTGCATCTGCAACTCCTGGAACCGGATGATCGGCCCCGCCACCAGGTGCGGAAACTGCGAGATGTAGCACGCAAACGCGACCAGCCCGCGAACATGACAAGCCGCTCGCTGGCAGCGAGTGGCAGCAGGTCCCGCTCGTTTCAAATACTCACTCGCAGCCGACCGCGCGCCGTGATGATAGATGTCCAGCACGTAGCTGATCGACTCGAACGTGTAGAACGAGATGCCCGCCGGCAGCGCGACGTTCGCAAGAAGCTGCACCAGCGGGCTTTCCCCGCCCACTCCCGCCGCCACCGCGGGGCCATACTTGAAGAACAAAAGCAGGCCCAGCGTGTTGGCGATCGACAGGCCCAGGATCACCCGCCGACCCGCCCGCGACGGCTCACGGCCGAAGTCGCCGGCCAGCAGCGCGCCGGCGACGTAGTCCACCAGCGTCGTCCAGATCAGGAGCGACAGGAACCACGGCCCGCTCCACGCATAAAAGCCGTAGCTCAGCAACGTCAACAGCGCCAGCCGAAACGCGCGCGGCGAGACGAAATACAGCAACAGCGACGCCGGGAGAAAGAAGCAAAGGAACAGCGGCGTGCTGAATACCATCGTTGTTGAACGCGGCCCCCACGCCCGTGCGAGCCGCCACTCCCCGCCGCTGGTTTAACCGACATCCAGCCCGTTCACAAACTCCTCCAGCGATTTGCGGGCCGCCTCGATTTGCAAACGCAGGCCGTCGCTCTCGCCTTGAAGCTTTTCGATGGCGGTCTCCTGTTCGTTGAGCTTGCCGAGCAGGCGGTTGTAGTACTGGCTGTTCCGCTCGACGGTCTTCATGTTCTCGCGAATGCGGGCCTGCTCTTCCGTGATCTTCTCGACCTGCTCCTGCTTTTCCTGCAACTGGCGGTTCAGGTCTACGACGGCCTGCGATCGGGTGATCGCCTCGGCGAGCGCCTTGCGGACATCTTCGGGAATCTCGCCCTGCCTGGAGAAAAACGTGAGCGTCTGCGTATCAAACGACAGCACCGCCAGCGACTGCAGGCTGACGTTCTCCTGCGCCACCTTGAACACCTTCTGCTCACCCTTGGCGGCCGGCACCTTGAAGCGATAGAGGGATTGGGTCGTTTCGAACGGCTCATCCGTGCCGACCAGCTTCCAATCATAGATGACCGGATGTTCGACGATGACGCCCTTATCGCGGTCGGATTTGTTGTCGATCGTGTACGTCATCGACTGCACGTTCTTGCGCGTGAGCTGGAGCACGCCCTTCACAATCTTGCCGGTCACGATCTGGGAGGCCGACTCGGGCTTGGTTTGCACAAGCACTTGCAGGTCGATGCCGTAGCTCAGCAGCCGTTTTTGCCCTGGGGGAACGTTGTCGATCTGGGCGTCGCCGGCGTAGCTGCCAGCCTCGAACACGGTGATCGGGCCCTGGAGCAGATGCTTGTCGGTGTTGTTGGTGACCTGCGCGCCGTTAAGCGGATGGTTCTGCAGGACGGCCGCGTTATAGATTGAAACTTTCTCGACTTCGACCTTGTCGGAGACGATCGGGATCATCGCGCTCTTTTGGCGCGGCAGCGAGACATTGCCGACGGTGTATTGGAACAGTTCTCCGAGCTTCGCCGCCGACGCGACGGACTGGACGGAGGCGGTTGCATCGAGAGGTTCAGATAGCTTCCTTGCCTCCGTGGCGGTTTCCGCTTTGAGCATCGGAGCGGGCGCCGAAGCAGGCGCGGGGGCACCGGGAGCAAGGCGAGCTCTTCCCCCTGCGGCCCCTCTCGCGCTCACCCCGTCTTCATACTTCTGCGGCCGTAGTGATTGGTACAGCTCCATCTCCACCGTCGGCCGGGGGATGTACAACGGCTGGTACAGGTTCATCACGAAGCTGATCGGCCGGCCGCTGACGAGGTTGAGCTGCACGTTGTCCCAGTCGTTATCCGTCTGGTTTTCAACGATCGCCCATCCCTGCAGCGTTGCATCCTTGTCGGCCAGCACGAGCCGGTAGCTCGTCTTCCAGACCGGCGACTCCACGACGTACCCCAGCCGAATGCGCCGTTCGCCATCGCCGGCGAAATTGATCACGACCGACTTCTTGTCCTGGTCGCGCGCCTGCGCCAAGGCCGACAGCGCCCGGGCAAGCTCGTCCTGCAGCACCGGGTCTTCGATCTTCAGGTCGGTGACCTTCGACAGTTCGATCTGCTTCACGCTAGCGCCGTTCAGCAGGCTGATGAACCACGACTCGATCGCCGGTTGGTCCGGGCCGGGCGAAACCTGGCGTTTTTCGGTATTGAGGATCGTGCCTGGATAGGTTTCGTTCCCGACCGTCACCGTCACCTTCGCGCCGCGAAGCTGGCCCAACAACTGAAACAGCGGCGGGTTGCCGGTGATATCGACCTGAAAGCTTTTCAGCGTCTTCTCCACCGGGTCCTGCGACGGATACTGCACCGTCGACACCTTGCCGCCGTCCAGATCCTGGAGGACGAGGGATTTCAGGATGTCGTTGATCTGATTGGTTTTGAAGCGCAGCTCGGTTTGGCCCTGGCCTTTGACAGGGCCGAAGTGCTCGAAGTATCCCACGCCCGACGAGAAGAGCACGACGTTCTTCACCGGTAGCGTCTGCTGTTGAGGCGGCATGTCCGGCGCATTCTGCCCAAGGGCGACGGCGGACGCAAACGCGATGGCGAGGAACGAATGGGGAGCAAGGTGGCGCATGGAGTCTCCGTAGTTGGTTTAGTCGTATGCTACTTGGACGCCGTGCAGGTGGGAAAGTTTCGGCGATATCCTTTAGGATGGCCGTCGGAATGAGCTCACTGCAGATCGAACCGCTGACGCACGCCTTTGACCGCACGTTCGCGCCGCCAGGCTCCAAGAGCCTGACCAACCGCGCGATGGTGCTGGCCGCCCTTTCGACCGGGCCCTGCCGGCTGACCGGGGCGCTATTCGCCGATGATACGCGCGTGATGATCGACGGCCTGCGGCAGCTCGGCTTCGACGTCACCGCTGACGAGGCCGCCCGCGAGATCGCCATCGTCGGCCAAGGCGGAACGATCCCCAGTTCGTCGGCGGAGATCTTCTGCGGCAACTCCGGCACGACCATTCGCTTTCTCACCGCGCTGTGCGCGCTGGGCAGGGGCGAATACGTGCTGGACGGCATCCCGCGCATGCGCCAACGTCCGATCGGCCCGCTGGTGTCGATGCTGCGGAACCTCGGCGTCCGCGTCGAGCACACGATAAACGACGGCTACCCGCCCGTCCGCATCATCGCCGACGGCCTGCCCGGCGGGCTGGTGAAGTACGGCAGCGAGACGTCGTCACAATATCTTTCCTCGATTCTCCAGATCGCCCCGTTCGCCAAGCACGAAGTGCAGGTCGAGTTGGTCGGCCCGCAGACGAGTTGGCCGTACATCGTCATGTCGATGCGATTGATGGACCGCTTCCATCATTTCGTCGAACTCGAACGTGACGAAGACACCGGCACGCCCCGCCGAATCATCGTGCCCGAGGGCGCGTACGCGCAGGACTACTATCCCGTCGAGCCGGACGCGTCGAACGCGACGTATTTCCTCGCGCTGGCGGCGCTGCATCCGGGATCGAAGATCACGATCGAGGGTCTTGGCAAATCATCGTTGCAGGGCGACGTGGGGTTCGCCGACGTGCTGCACCAGATGGGTGCGTCCCTGACGTTCGGCCCCGATTTCATCACGATCCGCGGCCCCGGATCACTGACGGGGATCGATGTTGATCTGAGCGACATGCCCGACGCCGCGCAGACGCTGGCGGTGGTGGCACTCTTCGCCGACGGGCCGACCACCATCCGCGGGCTGCACACGCTACGAGTGAAGGAAACCGACCGGCTCGCGGCCCTCGAAAACGAGCTGACGAAGCTTGGCGCAGAGGTGGACATCGAAGGCGACGCCCTCACGATCCATCCTCCGGAAAAACTGAAGGTGGCGGCAATCGATACCTACGACGACCACCGCATGGCGATGAGCTTCGCGCTGGCGGGAACGAAGAGCGCGGGCGTGCGAATCAACGACCCCTCTTGTGTGAACAAGACCTACCCCGGCTACTTCGACGACCTGAAATCGTTCTATCCCTGACCCGCAGCAGAACGATAACCTCTTGTCGGAAAAGGCGTAATCGTCGCGCAGGCCGGCATAATCGTTAGCCCGTTCCTCGCCACAACCGGGAACATTTTGCCACACCGAGAAATTCGGGATCGATCTGTCCGTTCGCTGTGTGTTAATGTGTCCTCAATATGAGCGACGCCCGGCCATGCATGGACCCGAACTGCCCCTGCTGTAATCCCAACGCCCCCGTGGTGCGGTATAAAACCGTCCTGCTGTTCGGCGCGCCGGGCTCAGGGAAAGGCACGCAAGGCAAGATCCTCGGGGCCGTCCCGGGGTTCTACCATAGTTCTACGGGCGACATCTTCCGCTCTCTCGATCTCCAATCCGAGGCCGGCAGGCTGTTCTGGGAGTACGCCGGCAAAGGCCAGCTCGTGCCGGACGACGTCGTCATCCGCGTGTGGAAGCAGTTCATCAAGGGCAAGGAGTTCACCAACGACTTCCACCCTGAAACGCAGATCCTCGTCCTCGATGGCATGCCGCGCAACGTCAATCAGGCCAGGCTGTTGGAGGACACCATCGACGTGTTGAAGGTGATCCACCTTTCCAGCGACCACACCAAGATGGTCGAGCGACTCAAACGCCGCGCACTGAAGGAAAACCGCTTCGACGACGCCAACGATGCCGTCATCGAAAAGCGCCTCCGCATCTACGAAAACGAGACGCGGCCGATCCTCGACGTCTATTCGCCGGAAAAGATCCTTCGTGTGGACGCGATGCAAAGCCAAACCCGCGTGCTGGCGAAGATCATCTCGGAGCTGGCGCCGCTGAAGGAGCAACTCGACCTCCAGGTCGAAACCGCCGCCCCGCGATCGTAAGGTCAACCACAATATTCCCACATTCGCCCACGTATGCATGTTGAGAACGTTCGCATTCCTCAACGCGGGCGAGCGGCAACGGTATCATTGCATAGCGGTTATCTACACATAAAGGAGAACGTGCATGTCCTGGACTAAGTGTGCTGCGCTCGCGCTCGTTTTGGGGATCGGTTCGGCCGGTTTCGTAACGCCCGCCTTCGCTGAAGACATGGGCGCTGCCGACAAGCCGGAGAAAAAGGAAACGGAGAAGCCCGCCAAGAAAGAGGAAAAGAAGGAAGTCAAAGGGCCGAAAGTCTTCGGCATCTGGGGCAAGCTCTCCTCCCTGACGGCCGAGCAGAAGATCAAGATTAAGGAAATCCACGACAAGTTCCTGGAAGACCGCAAAAAGCTCGAACAGCAGGAGGAAGCCGACATCGCCGCCCTGCTGACCGACGAGCAGAAACTCGAACTGCAAGGCATCAAGGAAGAAGAAGCCGCCAAGCGCAAGGCGAAGGATGTCGAAAAGAAATCGGAAACCAAGAAAGACGGCGAGACGAAGGATGGCATGCAGTAGCCCTCCTTCCGCCTGACTCCTTTCAATTCGAACTGAGCCGCTCCCTCACGGCCGCCGCGACGCGGCGGCCGTGAGGGAGCGAGCGTGTTGCGTTAATCGAAGAGCGATCGCCCGGGATGCAACGTTCGAGGCCCCTCCGGCAAACCGAGGATTCGCTTCAATCGCCTCGCCGTCGCGGGAGCGTGGCCGGCGTAGTCGTTGCTCACGATGGCCCAGACTGACGCGCCGGAAGGCGCGAGACGTTCGACGCGGTCGACCCACCAGCACAGGCGGTCGTCGGTGTCGAGCTCTTCCTGGTTCATCTGCGGGAATCGGTCGTGTACGCCGATAAGCCGCAGGTACAACATGCCAGACGTTACGATGAGGGGCTGGGCGACCTCGTACTGGTCGTTCGACGCCAGCGCGATGCCGCGATGGGCAAGATCTTCGCGTATTGGCGAGGTAAACCACCCTGCGTGGCGCAGCTCAACCGTCAGCGGCGCATCGGTGTGGATTGAATCCAGCAACCGCAACAGTGCCCCTCGTTGTCCCGGATCAAACGTCGGCGGGAACTGCAGCAGCACCGCTCCCAGCTTGCGGCCCATTGGCTTGAGGGTATCGAGGAAAACCTGCGTTAACTCTCGCCGGGCGTCGAGCGGGCCTTCGTGGGTGATGACGCGGGGCGTTTTGACGGCAAATCGAAAATCGTCGTCTACCTGTTTTGCCCACTGCTCGATCCGCTGCGGCGTGGGCATGGCATGGAAGGTTGTGTCGAGCTCCAAGGCATCGAACTGGCTGGCGTAGTAGCCCAGTTGGTCTGCCTGCCGCACGCCGGCAGGGTAGAACGGGCCGCGCCAGGGGGCATAGCCGAAGCCCATCGTTCCGATTCGCCATGTCAGGTCGCCGCGACGCATGTCTGCGTCAGCATAGGACGCGTAATTCGGGGCGTCATCGCGCGTGATTCCTGAAGTTGCGGGGCAGGGGCGTCCGATAACACGGATAGAGATGTCTGTCATCGCGATGGCGTTATTCCCCCTCTTCCGCGCCGCCGCCAAGGCGACGGTGGCAAAGGTGCGGGCACGCGGCTGGGCCGCGGAGCACCCGCAGTGGGCCGCCCGGGCGGAGATCTGCGAGCGATGCCCTTTGCGGGTGATCCAGTGCAACCGCGCGTACTGCGGCCGCCCGTTCCTGCAACAGCCCCATCGCGACCCCCTCCTCGACGGCTGCGGATGCCCCTGCCGTGAAAAGGCCAAAGACCCCGCCGAACATTGCCCGCTTACGTCCGATCATCAAGCCGCGAGCCGCTCCAAAACCGGCTGTAACTGCAAGTGGTGCAGCAATTTACCGCACTAACTCGGTTCAGGTGCGACGTCACGCCGCATGGCATTCCGTTGGACGCAAGGCGATTCATCGGACGATAGTGGACTGAATCGATCGCGAAATACCTATGGCAAACGTGAAGCACGAAGTAGTGAACCACTGGCTGGTCATCCGTTTTACGAGCGACCGCCTGACCGACCCGATCACCGTCGCCGACGCCGGCGAGGAGTTGACCAAGCTGGTCGACGCCCTTCCCCCGCGCGGCCGAGTTGCGGTGAGCTTCGCGGGCGTTGAATTCGTTAGTTCCCAGGTCATCGGCATGATGCTTGGCCTGCGCGACCAGGTCAGCCGCAAGCACGGCACGCTGGTCCTCTGCAAGCCCGGCAAGCACGTCATGGACGTGATGAAAATCACCCGTCTTGATCGCCACTTCACTTTCAGCGACAGCCTGAGCGAAGTAGTCGGCAAGCGGAAGGTCACCGCCCGTACGTCAGCCGAAGTGGAATGGATGGACTGAACGGCTGCGTTATCGCCCTTTCGCTCTGCGCGCAACGCCTCGCAAACCCTTTCCGGCTTGAGATTTCCCGTCATCCCGCCTTCAATGTGCGAACGTGGAATCCTACGTCGGCAAATTTCTCATCGCGGCCCCGCCGCTGCTTGACCCCAATTTTGTTCGATCCATCGTATTGATCGTTCGACACGATCAGGACGGAGCGTTCGGGCTGATCGTCAACAAACCGATGTCGGTCACGATCGGCACGGCGTTGGGCGAGGCGATCGAATCGGCACGCGACGTGGAGTTGCCCGTCTATGTCGGCGGGCCCTGCCAGGGGCCGGTTTTCGTGCTGCACGGCGACCCCACCGTCGGCGGCGACGAGCCCGTCGGCGGGGTGTTCGTCACGACCGACCGCGAGGCCATCGAGCAACTTCTTCGCGCCGAGGCCGAGCCGTTCAAACTCTTCGCCAGCTACAGCGGCTGGGCCGCCGGTCAACTGGAAGGCGAATTGAAAGAAGGCAGTTGGAGCCTTCTCGATGCCACCGCCGAGGAGGTCTTCGGCGTGGACGAGCACCTCTGGCCACGCCTCCACACGCGCGTCAACCTCAGCAAATACGTTGATCCGGATCGCATCCCCGACGACCCGACCGTGAACTGAAAACGAAGAAGCCGCGAAACCTGCTCCGTACTTTTCCGTCGAACTGACGTCCAAAGGCACACAGCAAGCCCCACGGCTTCGTTAATAGTAAATCGCGTTTACTGAAGGCCTTCGAAGGCCGTCTGGACGCTCTCGAGCTCTTTCTGAACTTCCGGCCCGAGCGAGGCGACGCGGAACATTTCACCCATGAACTCGCCCATGATCGGCTGAAGTTGCTCCTCAAGCTTCTTGTGCACTTCCTTCTTCTGTTCGTCCGTGAGCGCGTCAACACGCTTCTTCAGACTCTTGAGCGAGTCGGCCATGCTCGTCAGCTTCGCCTTGGCGGCGGTGGCGGTGTCCTTGTCTTTCACCGACTTCAGAATATCGACGAATTGCTTCATTGCCGTCGTCTGCTCCTGGGCGAGCGACTCCGGCGTATCGCCCCCGCAGCCCGCGGCAGTGAAAACCAACGTCCCCATCATCACGCCGACCAATGCCCGCATTCCGTTTCGCATATGCGACTCCCAAGCATGTCCAAAGGTTCCCACAAACGCTGGCCGCCGATAGCTTTCAAACTATCGGCGGTCGCAGGGAGTGTCATCGAACGTTCATGCGATAGCAAGGACGATCGCCGTGATGCGCGCAGCCGGATCAGATCCCACCGCCCTCGATGAACGATTCATCGGACTTGAATCGGAGCGTCTCCTTCTCCAGCAGTTCGATGAAGGCGTACATCGCCCGTCGTGCGTCGTCGCTGGTGGCGTGCGTGTCGCGGAGCGCCTTTTCAGCGACGAACACGGAGGCCGCCAGCACGTCCGCGATCGCGCGTCGGTAACCCGCGTCATACCCTTCTCGACGGTGCGTTTTCAGCACGACGCCGAAGGCGCCTCGGTCGAGCAGGGAATCGGCGGTTGACGTTTCGGTAGTGCGGTCTGCCACGGGCGTTCCTATCGCAATCATGGGGACATCTCCAAAAACCGCTTCGCGCCCGGTCTTGGCGCGAAGCGGCGAACCGACCGCAATCTGTCGCGGCTTCCTGCCCGGTGCGGGAGAGGCGGAGGCACTCTCCCGCACCTGGGACTGGAAGAAGCTGAACCGTGCGTCACAGCTGAAGCTGGAACTGACCACGCAGGACGAACTGCGTTTCGTCGCTGCCGGTGTAGCCCACGCCGGTCTGGGCCGACGGCGAGCCGTCGGGGAGCCAAACGAGGTCGACGGTGAGCTTCGCCCCGTGGCCGGCCGAGCCGTTGTCGCCGAGGTAGTAGTTCACGCCAACCGTGATTTCGTTGAACGTGTCGTTGTCGTTGACGTCCTCGTCCAACAGCAGGATCGAGTACCGGCCGAAGACTTCCCACGCCGGGTCGAACAGGTAACCGGCCTGGGCGACGAAGCCGTAGTCGGTCACGTCGTCTTCGCCATCAGTGAAGGCCACGATACCGCCGGCGTAGGCATTCCAGCCGGTGGTGTTTTCCCACTGAACGTCAACGGTGCCGCGCCAAGTGCCGGTGTCGCCAGCCTCGGTGTAATCGAAGCCGCCGCCGAGGACGAACAGGTCGTTCTTGTTGCCCTTGGCGGTGAAGTCGCGGTAGGCCGACCAGTCGCCGACGAACTTGTACTCCACGCGGCCGCCGACGCCGTAGTTGGCGTCGGGACGGGTGTTGCCCGCGCCGTCGCTGTCGCGGTAGTCGGTATTCTTGCTGTTGGCGCCGTCGTGGAAGGCGACCTCCGCGCGCAGCGGGTTCTCATTCGAACCGTAGATCAGCGCCACGCCCTGCACGCGATCGGTGACATTACCGCCGATGATCGCGTCGACCAGCGTTCGGTCGACCGCCAGTTGGCGGAAGCCCGAGACGTCCTTTTCGTGTGTCCAGGCTTCCTTGAACTGACCCGCCTTCACCGAGAGTTCGTCGGCGAACTTGTACTCGACCAGCGCGTCAAGCAACGATACGCTTCCGCCCTGACGAGCGGTATCCCAGACGAAGCTGTACTTCAAGTCCTTCGTGAACGCATTGCCGTCGAAGCGGAAACGCGCCCGGCGAACTTCGAAGCCGGAATCGATATTGTCGTCACCGTCGGACTGGGCTTCTTCCGAGTAGTTGGTGATATTGCGGAACTGGAACTGAAGGCCCGGGCGAAGCGAGAATTTGCCGTCGGACGACTGAATGAAAAAACCCTTGTCGTAGCCCGCGGTGACGCCGCCGGACTGCAGCAACTGGCTGCGACGTTCGGCATCGGCGGCAACCGACTGTTGCGCCTGAGCGATGCTCTCGCTCGACGCGGCCTGCTGCTCGAGCCGGCTCAGACGCGAGCGCAGCGATTCGATCTCATCCTGAATCTTCCCGGACGGCGCTTCCTGCGCCATCACAGAGCTCGCCGCAGACGCGATGGCCAGGGCGGCGATGGTAGAACGGACGGTACCCAACATATCTAAAACTCCTTCCAGAAACTGACTGAACGCGCCTGCGTCCAACACCGGACGGCAAGGCAAACCAAATTGTCGAAATGGGAAGACCGCGCGCCAGCTCAGCGTCGACAACCGTCGTTGCGACGGCGACACATCTGCGGCGAGAGAGGTTCGGCATGGACCGAAGTCATGGTTCCCATATTACCTATCGGATTAGTATCTTCAATATGATCCCTATTTTTATTACATTTTAATAGGCAATAGATTTAACCTTTTTCATTGACGGAAGTTACAACCGATCAACAAGTGAAATCGTCAGCGAAATGCCAACTTAAATCGACATTCTGACTACACGAGTGCCGCTTCTGCGGAGGCATCGGCGGGCGACGGACGATTGGATCGGAGGCGCAGAACAACGAGCGTGAGGTCGTCGTTTGGATCGCCTCCCTGCCGATGAACGGCGATCGCGCCGAGGATGCTGTGGATGGTCTTTTCCGGGCCGACCGGCGCGGTCTGGAATGCGTCGATCAGGCGCGAGAGCGCGAACTGTTCGCCGGCGTCGTTCGCGGATTCGACCACCCCGTCGGTGAACAGCACGATTTCGTCGCCGGGCTTCACGGCAGCTCGGAAGGTGTCGTAAACGATCGAATCGTCAACGCCAACAACCAGCTGCGGATCGATCGGCACCTCCGATGCGATCCCATCTCGCTTCAACAGCGGCGGCGATTGACCCGCCGACGCGAGCGCGACCTCGCCAGTATCGTGATCCACCACCATCGCCAGGATCGTGACGAACTGACCCTGGTACGCCAGCGCGCAGAGTTGGCGGTTCAGTTCGGTCAGGCAGACGCCGGGATCGACAACGCTGGGAAGCGTGTTCTTGATGATCAACTGGGTGGTCGCCATCAAGAACGCCGCCGGCAGCCCGTGGCCGCTGACATCGCCGATGACCACCGCCGTGCGATGGGTGGGATGATCTGCGTCGATGGGCAGATCAAACCAGTTGTAAAAATCCCCGCTGATGTGCGACGCCGGCTGGTTTTCCGCGGCGATCTCATATTCGTTGGCGTGCAAAACGGGCTCAGGTAGCCAGTGAAGCTGGATATTGCGGGCCTTCTGGAGATCGCGGTTGATCATCTCCATCCGCAATGCTTCGATCCGCCGACGGCCGCGATAGAGGCTGACGGTGGTGGACAGCAGCACCACCCCCACCGCGATCACCATCATCGACGCCCCGCTGGCAAGCTGCCACACCAGCGGCCGCAGGTTGAGGTCGATCTGTTCGTCCACGCCCTCGCGTCGAGTCAACAAATACCACTTTACGCCCGGTAGTGGCGCGACGGGCTGAACGGTCAGCAACGTCAGTCGCCGCTGCTCCCCCATCACCGCGACCGCCGACCCCGCACTGCCGGTATCAATCAGTGCCCGCAGTTGCTGAAGCGCCTCGTCGTCGCCGACCAACTCGTTCAACTGCTTGCCCGCCGGCGCCTCCCCCGCGCCGGCGAACGTCATCCCACCTTCAATGCCAAGATAGCTGCTGGCCTCCGCCATGCGGGCGTTGAGGGCCGACAATTCCGTCGACAGCTGTTCGCCCGACAACAACGCCACTCGGACCTGACGGGGATCGTCGGTCGGCGCGGCCAGCAAGATATCGACCCCGTCAACCCGGATCGTCGGCCGGTTGATCGACAGCAACTCACGCTGGCGAGCCACCCGCGGCTGCAGGGTTTGGGTCGCCACTTCCGGCGCGGACACTGGCTCGCCGGTCGCCCGGTCAAACGCCGCGGCGGCGCGAATCCACTGCAGCGGAAGCAGTTCGCCGGTCGACGGCTGGCGATCCAGATCCGGCAATGCCGTCGCAATCAAACGAACGTTCTGCTCGATGAGCATCGCCGTCGTTCGGGCCCACACCTGCTGCTGGACGCGCGTTTCCTCGAGCTGCCGGTCGTGCATCGATCGGTATTGGGCGCGGGTGGAGATGTACGCCACCACCAATACAACGAGCAGCAACGCCCCGTGAAGCAGGAAAACCCTTCGAGAATGAAATCGTCGTGCAATCACCCAGCGCAACCCCGACCCAAACAACCTCGGCGGACATGCCCTGAAACTATTGTAGCAGCTATCGGACTTCGGTTCGCCCCAGGATGGCGAACGGGACAGCCCGACGGAAAGAAGATCGCCAGCTCACATCACAGCCCCGCGATTTCGGCCTTTTTCCTCATTTCAACCCCTCCGGTGTTCCGATAAATCCCCTATATGACGGCAGCGACCGGCGAAACCATCTCGCAGTTGATCGAAACCGCGCGTGCTCTCAAGCGGGTCCGCCGGATGCAGCAGGAATTCATGCTCCTGTGGGCCCTTGACCGCGCCAAGCGGGCAGAACGAAACTTCGAAGAAACCGACTCCAAAGCCGGCGACGACTTTGCCGATCCTAATAATCGCGATTGGCGGATGCTGTATCGTGGGAGCATCCTGGACGACTAGCTAATGCGTGCGTACCGCTCGGGTTGTTCCAGCGCCGAGCGCGGAGGAATCGTATAACTCGACTGGAACGAGGCCGGCCCTTCTCTCCCGCGTGCGCACGCGAAGAGACCGGCGGCACTGGTCAACAATGGGCAGAATCACCACTGGAGTCGGGCTCGTCTCGGGCCTCAATTCCAAGGACATCATCGATCAACTGATGACGATCGAGTCCCGCAAGAAGGACTTGGTCAAGGCCCGCGTTGACGCGATCACCACCCAGAAAACCGCCTACACCGACGTCTCCACCCGGCTTGTTTCCCTGCGTATTTCCGCCCAGCAGTTCGCCAAGCCCAGTTTTTTTGCTGCCGCCACCGCTACAAGCAGTGACGAAAACGTGCTGACCGCCTCCGCCAGCAGTGGCGCGGCGGTCGGGTCGTACCAGTTTCAGGTCGCGCGGCTCGTGCAGGCTCAGCAGATGGTCAGCCGCGGCTTCTCCAGTCCCGACAAGGCGCCGGTCGGCGCCGGCACCCTGACGATCGAAGTGGGCGGCGGCGAGGTGACGCAGGAAAACCTGCTGTCCGACCTCCGCGGCGGCGCGGGCATCTCACGCGGGCGGATTCGCATCACCGACATGACCGGCAAGGCCGCGGTCGTCGATCTCGGCGACGCCGTGTCGCTCGACGACGTGGTGAAGAAGATCAACACCACCGTCGAGATCAACGTCAAGGCGTCGATCCACAACGACCAACTCGTGCTGACCGATCAGTCCGGCGGGCTCGACAGCGACCTGGTCGTGCAGGACATCGGCACCACTACTGCCGCCGCCAACCTGGGCATCGCGGGGTCAAACATCCTCGGACAGATCACCGGTGCGTCCCTGCAATACCTCGGCCGCGATACCAAGCTCTCGACGCTGAACGACGGCAACGGCGTCTCGAATCGGTCGGGCCCCGATTTCACGATCACCTACCGCGACGGCTCGACCGCCACCGTCGACATCGGAACGGCCGCCACGCTGGGCGAGGTGATCGACGCCATCAACACTGCCAGCGGCAGTAAGCTCACCGCGTCGATCGCGCCAGGCTCCAAGAACATCACCCTCACCGACAACACCGGCGGCGGCGGGACGCTCGGCGTCGCGGGCATCGCCGGATCGACCGCCGCCAAAGACCTGGGCATCGAGAAAAACGGCTCCGGCGCCACCCTCACCGGCGACGCCGTGCTCTCGCGCCTCGGCACCGTCCTGCTCAAAACGCTCAACGGCGGCAACGGCATCACGCTGGGGACCATCAGCGTCACCAACCGCAATGGTTCGTCGGGCTCGGTGGACCTGTCCGGCGCTCAAACGCTGCAGACGGCGATCGACGTCATCAACAACGCCGGCCTGGGCATCAAAGCCGAGATCAACAGCGCCGGCAACGGCCTGCAGGTGACCGACACCACCGGCGGGACCGGCGACCTGGTCATCGCGGATGTCTCCGGCACCGGAGCGGAACAACTCGGCCTCGCCGGCACGTTCACCGCCGCCAAGCCGGTGGTGAAAGGCGCGAACCTTCAGCGCAAGTGGGTCAGCGAAGCTTCCCCTCTCTCCAGCTACAACGGCGGAGGCGGGGTGGCGAGCGGGCGGTTTACCATCCAGGCGGGCGACGGCACGAGTCGGACGATCGCGATCGACACCAACGTCGATCTCAACCTCGGCGACGTCGTCAAGAAGATCAACACCGCCTTCGCCGACGGAACCAAGGTGGTCGCGTCCATCAATGCCAAGGGCGACGGCCTGCTGCTCACCGACAACACCGGCGGCGGCGGGAAGATGATGGTGAAGGACGACAACTCCACCACTGCCGAAGACCTCGGCATCCTGGGCACCGCCGCCACGACGACCATCGACGGATCACGCGAAAAGACGATCGAGATCACCGAGACCGACACGCTGGCGCAGGTGCAAACCAAGATCAACAACCTCGGCTACGGCGTGACAGCGCAAATCCTCAACGACGGCTCGGGCTCAGCCCCGTTTCGACTATCGCTGAACGCCCTCGATTCCGGCCGGGCGGGTCGCGTTACGCTCGACGTGGGCACGACTAACCTCGATACCCGCACGCTCGTTCAGGCGCAGGATGCCGCCGTCTTCGTCGGTACTGCCGATGCGGCGCAGCCGTTGCTCATCACCGCCAGCCGCAACCAGATCGGCGGCGTCATCAAAGGCGTGAACATCGATCTTCAGGGCATCAGCAAGGAGCCGGTGACCGTCAACATCACGCGCGACGTCGGCAACGTGGGCGAGGCGCTCACCGCGTTTGCGGAGAAGTTCAACGAGTTGGTCGACAAGATCAACGAGTACACCAAGTTTGACACCGAAACGCTGGAACGCGGCGTCCTGCTGGGCGACATGTCGATCACGCAGGTCGAAAACGAGATCTACAATATGATCAGCACCGTCGTTCCGACGGCGGGCAAATACCGCATTCTCGCGGACATCGGCCTGCGCGTCGGCGAAGGCGGGCGGCTGGAGTTCGACCAGGGCAAGTTCGACGCCGCCTATGCCGACGACCCCGAATCGGTTGAAGCGCTGTTCACCGAAACCGGCGACGTCATCGCCGACACCACGCGGCTCAACCTGCTTAACCGCGGCGCCGGTGTACAGACCGCCGGCGATGGCGTGCCCGATTTCAAGGCGACACTGAAAGACGGCACGACGATCGAGGTGGCCATCGGACAGGTGACGACGCTGGGCCAGATCATCTCCAGCATTAACGCCGCCGCCAATGCCAAACTACGAGCCGAGATCACCGACGACGGCCGGGTAAAGCTCACCGACCTCACCACGGGCTCAGGCGAGTTCGCGTTGCAGCAACTCAACGCCAGCCAGTTGATCTTCGATCTCGGATTGACGAGCACGCAGGTCGACGGCGTGATCAGCGGTAACCAGTTGAAGGTGGAAAACGCCCTGAACTCGATCAAGGGCGGCATCGGCGTGTCGATGCAACAACGGCTGAACAAGCTCATCGACCCGGTCAACGGTATCGTGACGCGCCAGA
Organism: Phycisphaerae bacterium; assembly: GCA_037189665.1. GTDB lineage: Bacteria > Planctomycetota > Phycisphaerae > Tepidisphaerales > Tepidisphaeraceae > BPJO01. The sequence goes on from JBBCIV010000227.1 coordinate 21,457, forward strand.
ACAAGACGCTGGATCAGCGGACCGACCAGTTTAACGACCGCATCAAGGCTCTCGACGCGCAACTGGCCGCCAAGCGGCTGCGGCTGGAACGGCAGTTCTCGGGGCTGGAAAGCTCGCTGGCGCAACTTCAGACGCAACAGCAATCGCTGGGCAACATCCAGACGATCACACAACAATCTTCATCGTAAGCAAAAACGCAGCACGGGTTTTATTCCGCATCGGGTTCGGGCTTCGTCGCGGGCTCGGCGAGCGGGCCAAGTCGATAGAGCTTGCCGGTCTTGGCCTTCACGCGCTCCTTGCCGTCTTCCACTTCCATCACGCCGAAATCGAGGATGTAAAGCGATCCGTCCGGGCCAAACTTGGCGTCGATCGGACGTTCCATCGCGTTCTTCAGGTCCCTGGTACGGCTGGCGGGCAAACGCTTGGTGTTGAAGACGAAATCGCGGACCTCTTTGGAATCGAGATCGACGCGTTTGACCGTGAACCCCTGCGGTCCGGTGAGCTTCTGCCCGCTGGTGGCGAACGGAGCGCGGTCGCCCGACAAGGTGACGATCAGGCTGCCGCGAAGCGACTGAAACGGCTCGGCTGCGGCACCGGTGATAAAGGTCATCTTCGCGGCACCCGAAAGCGGCGGGAAGACCGCGCGCAGGAACGCGTTGCGGTCCGGCGGAAGAAGGCCTGAGCTTTCGGCGTCGAGCAGCATGGCGAGTTCGGGATAGCCGGTCTTGGCGATCATCTGCTGCGGCGGCTGAAAGCGGGCGTTGTCGATTTTTTCGAGGTCGGCGGAATAGTCGGGCCAGCCGAACCACACCTGCCCGCCGGTAATGACGCGGAGCAGGCTGTCCGGGTCATCCTTCACCGGCCGGGTGCCGCGGAGCTCCATGCCATTGTTGGTGACGAACAGGTTGCCGTATTCGTTGAACACCAGCCCGCGCGGGAGGCGAATCCCGTGCGCCTCCACCCGCAGGTCGCCGCCTTCAATCCCGACCGAGTAAATCGCGGCCGTCGGCTTGCCGGTGGACGAGGCAGGAATGCGGAGCTGCCGCGATGCGCCGAACGCCTGAAACGGCGCGGTCACCGCAATATCGTCGCCGCCAAACAGCCCGCCGCGAGGGTTCTGGGTGGTAAAGCGATAGCCGTTCAACTTGAGGTTGGTCAGGGCCCTATCGCAGAAATCGGGGTAGTAATCGACCCACCCGTTGCTCCAGTTATCCAATCCGACGACGCCGCTGTTCGTCGCCGATCCCAGCCCGAAGTAGAGCCGGCCGTTGTCGGGGTGGATCGCAAGATCGGTGACGGCGTGATCGCCCTGGGCGGGCAGGTCGCCGACGATGGTGGTGTGATTGCCCTCGTAATCAAACGCCGTGATGACGCCGAAGCCATTGGCGTCGCGATGGGAAACGTAAATCTTCCCGTCCGACACCGCCATGCCCCCCACCGGCGCGTAAAGCCGAAAGCGTTGGCCGATCAGCGGGAGGGTCGATCCCTTGGGATAGATGTAAAACTGCGTCCCGTCGGGCTTGAAGCCGTAGATCTGAACGTCATGATCGCCCACCCCGCTTTCGGCGATGAGGACGGAGCCCCGATAGTCCGGATCACTGATATCGAATGCCACCGCAGTGGGCGCCGTAAGGCCGGCAAGATGGGTGGTGAGATAGAGGTTAGCGGGGTATTCAACCTCCGATCGATCGATCACCACCTGCTTGTCAGCCGGGATAACGTGCGGCCCCCGGGCACACCCGCCGGCGAGCAATAAAGCCGCCCCAAGCAGGCACCAGGACCGCACCGCCGATCGATAGACGCAACCGTTCATCTGCACGGCGAAGCAGCCTACAGCCACAAGGTGCAACTCACAAGTTTGGGCCGTCTCCGTACGCCCCCCAAGTGGGCAACAAGCCGCACGCCCGCCTATAGTTACGCGAAGGACGCATGAAAATGGTCACAAAAGGTCTTCATCACGTTACCGCCATCGCATCGGACGCACAGCGAAACCACGATTTCTACACCGGCGTGCTCGGATTGAGGCTGGTCAAGAAAACCGTCAACTTCGATGACCCCGGCAGCTATCACACCTATTTTGGTGACGAAAGCGGATCGCCGGGAACGATCGTGACGTTTTTCCCGTGGCCCGGCGCGTTTCGTGGCAAGCCGGGCGCGGGGTACGTCATCGCGACGGCTTACAACATCCCGATCGGCGCGACCGATTTCTGGAAACGGCGGTTCGCCTCGCAGAAAGTGAAGGTCGTGTCAGAAGAGACGCGTTTCGGCCAGCCCGTGCTCGCCATCGAAGACCCCGACGGGATGATCGTTGAACTGGTCGAGCAGGACAGCCCGCTGACTGCCTATGTCGTCGCGGACATTCCGGCGGAGTACGCGCTGCGCGGGTTTCACTCGGTAACGCTTCTCGAACGCTCGCTCGACGCGACCGCCGGCGTGCTCACAGGCAAGCTGGGGTACCTCGCTGGAGAGACGGCCGAGGGCGACCGACATCGTTTCGTCGCCCCTGGCGACGCACATGGCCGGGTGGTGGACGTAATCGTCGATCCGAACGCTGGCCGTGGGTCGTTGGGCGCGGGATCGGTGCATCATGTCGCCTACCGCGCGAAGGACGATCCCGAACACCTCGCCGCGCAGGCCGACCTGCGCGAAAGCGGGTTCAACGTCTCGCCGGTAATGGACCGGAACTACTTTCATTCCATCTACTTCCGCGAGCCCGGCGGCGTGCTGTTCGAGATCGCCACCGACAGCCCAGGCATGACCGTTGACGAACCGCTCGAAACGCTCGGCCAGGCGCTCAAGCTGCCGAGCCAGTACGAGAAGCACCGCGCCGACATCGAACAGGCCCTCCCGCCACTGGTGGGGGCGCGGTGAACAACAACGGCATACACGACAACATGCCCTTATTGCACACGGGGGTGGAGGTGGACGGCGCGAAAGCCGTCGCCCTCCTCCTCCATGGCCGCGGCGGGACGGCGGAAGATTTTTTGGCGCTGGCGCGCTGGATCGACGTCCCCGGCGTCGCCTATCTCGTCCCCCAGGCGGCCGGGCGGACGTGGTATCCGTACTCGTTCCTCGCGCCGATCGCGCAGAACCAACCCGATCTCGATTCCGCCTTATCGCGCGTCGAATCGATCGTCACGGCGCTATTGAAACAGAGCGTAGCGAGCGATCGGATCGCGATCGTCGGTTTCAGCCAAGGCGCTTGCCTCGCGAGCGAGTTCGCCGCTCAACACCCGCGTCGCTACGGCGCGGTGGCCGCGCTGACCGGCGGGTTGATCGGCCCGCCCGACACGCCGCGCGACTATCCCGGCTCGCTCGCCGGCACGCCGGTATTCCTCGGCGCCAGCGACCCCGATCCGCACGTGCCTTGGACGCGCGTTGAAGAGACGTCGCGCGTGCTGTCAGGCATGGGCGCGAAGGTGGAGCTCAAGCGTTACGCCAACCATCCGCACATGATCGGCGACGACCAGATGGAACACGTGAAAACGATGATCGCCGCGATTGCCGGCGCGTGAACACGCGCGCTATCGTTTCGGCTCTTCCATCCACAGCACAGTCGTAACGATGCGAGGGTAATACTTGCTACCCTTAGCCACGCCGTTGACGAACTGATCGCTACAGGCCCAGTAGGCGCTTTCGCCCTCGGTCATCCACTTCACATGCGCCGCATCGGCGGCAGCGAGGGTGTGCCTTATGGCGGAGTCGGCGTCGAGTTTCAGCACCTTCGTGCAAACGTATTGGAACAGCGCGATCTTGCTCATCCACGAGTTCTCGCTCGTGCTCGACAGCCTGATCCCGCCGTCGGCAAAGAAGTTCCGCTTCTGCGGGTCCTTCAGCAGTGCCGAGGTATGTCGGGCAAGCGCGTCGTAGAACGGCTTGTACGCCGACACGTCGGTTCCCCACACCGCCGGGTACACCAGCGCTTCGATGGCAGGGAGAATGCGGCTGGCGTTGCCGGGATTGTCCTTCTCGAACACCGCCGGAAACACGCCGTCGTCTCCCGCGTGTTTCAGCACGCCCTCAACGCAACGGCGGGCCTGTTGCTCGGCCTGAAGCACGCTTTCGTCGCCCAGCTTGCCGAGCAGCGACTTCAACCCTTCGTAACATGCCCAGCACTTCACTGCCATGTAAAGATTGTTGCGCGTCTGGGCCAGCGAATGGTCGAGCGAGTCGTACGTGGTGATCTCGGCGCCGGTTTCGCATCGAGTCGAGTCGTAGGTGACGAAGCCTGTCTCGCCGGATCGATTGGTCAGCGATTCGAGGCACGCGCGAATGGTCGAGGCGTTTTGCCTTGCCCAATCGAGGTCGTTCGTATGCGATACGTATGACGTCGCCAGCAAAATCCAGTTGCACAGTTCTTCGCAGGTCATGTAGCTGAAGCAGCCGACGAGGTTCGGGAGTTCATATGACGAATACCCCGTCTGCGAGAATTGATTGTGAACGCCCATGTCGTGGCAAAACGAGATGCCGCCGGGCTTGAGATCGAAGGCGTCCAGGGGAAGCGTCTCGCCGAGCTTGCGCGGCACGCCGGAACTCGACTCGGCGTCGGTCATGTTGGTGAACGACGCCCGGATCGCCGACTTCGGCACCTTCACCTGATCGACATAGCTGTAGTGACGCACGAAGCGGTCGAGCAGATTTTTCACCAGCCACGGGTGTTGCCGCAGCTCCCAGAAGACGTGATCGACCGACAGGTCGAGCGTGTTCATCATGCAATACTCGCCTTCGTTGACGATCCAGAACGGCTCTCCGCCGACGTCGAGAAGTTGGGTGCTGCCGTGGTAACTGCGCGTGGAGTGGGCAACGAGCCACTGCTGATCTGCGCTTAGCTTGCCAGCCATCAGTTGTCGGTCGAGTCGTTCGGCTTGATCTTTCAGGCGGTCGAACCTGGCAAGGGCGGCGTCGAGCACGCTTTCGAGTCCGCCGTAGGTGCGGGTGTAGAAATACTTTCCGCGCAGGCGTGATGTGACGACGCCTTCGAGGTGTACGCCGATCGCCAGTCGTAGCGTCGCCTTTTCGCCGGCGGGCACGGTGAAGGCGATGCCGGGGGTGTTGCCGAGGGCGTGGCGAGCGTTGATATCGCGGAGCGATTCTTCAACCGTCCACCGCATCAGCGATTCAACGCGGCAGTTCGGCCCGCCGCCGACGATCTGGGCCTGAACGCCCTGTTCGTTGCGCCAGGCGAAGCCGGACGCGTTGTCGAACAGCCGCGCCCCGTGCTGGGCAAAGCGGATCGCAAACACACCCGTCTTCTCGGCCTTGCCGGCCGTGTTGTCCAGCGAGAGTTCGGCGACGATGGCAGGGAGAATCGCAAGTTGGTGCCCTTCGCCCTGGCCGTCTTCAGGAACGGGGAAGAACGGCGTATAGATCGAGAAGGTGAAGTCCGGCGTCGTCCAGGAATCGGTCGCCCAGCCGTAGCGACGTTGAATGTCCTCCCGGCGATACGTTTCAAGACCGGGACGTTTCGGGGCGGCGGTCTTCTTTTCGACATCGTACCGATCCGCCTCGCTCTCGGCGGCGCCTTGGAAGAACGGCAGGCAGCGGAGCGGCGCATCCGTTCTACGGTCGCCGTCCTTCACGCCGATGAACAGGTCCTGATCGCCCGGCCGCCCGATCTGCAGGCCAAAGCCACCTCGCGAGCCAAACAATCCGCAGGTAAAACTGAAGAACGCCCCCAACGGCGAGTGCTGCGCGTGGTAGCTGATATTGCCGTGGAACGGCGCGGGCGAGTCGGTGGTCATAGGACAGGAGATCATACCGTCCTCCATCGCGCTCAACACGCCGCTTCCCGATCGCTTTCCGGAGGTCTCCCATTTCGCCCGCTTTTACATTCCTCCTCGTTGTATTGATGTTCGTCACCTTTAGTTTTTCCCAGCGGACGGAGTTACCCGAGGGCTCCGTCGACGTCCTGGGCGGCCAAACAATGGGACCGCCACCAAAGCGGGATTTCGCCTCGAGCGAAGTCGTGCCCGTCGAAGGCCAGCCGTTCAGGGAAGCCGTCCGCGTCACCACGACTGACGTGAAAGGCGAGCAGTGGTCCGTCTCGATCGTCCTGCGACAAACCGCCCCCATCGCTGCCGGCGACACGCTCTTCGCTGAATTTGCCGTGCGGTGCAACGACTCGATGACCGGCGAGGCGGTCTGCACGTTCAACTTTGAGGAAAGCAGCGGCAACCATCATAAGAGCGCAACCCTGCCCGTCGGCGTCGGCAGCGAGTGGAAGTACGCCCGCATTCCGTTCGCCTCGGTGCGCGACTTCAAGCCCGGCGAGGCCAACGCGGTGATCTGGCTGGGCTACCCGCGGCAGTCGATCGAGGTGGCCGACCTGCGCGTCGTGTCGTTCGGGAAGCGCATCAAGCCTGACGCCCTGCCTCGCACGCTTGTCACCTACAAAGGCCGCGAGCCCGACGCACCGTGGCGTAAGGCCGCGGAGGAGCGGATCGACAAGCTGCGGAAAGGCGACCTGACCATCCGCGTCCTTGACGCCTCCGGCAAACCGCGATCAAACGTGGACGTGCAGGTGAAGATGACGCGCCACGCCTTCGGCTTCGGCACGTGCATCGCCGTCGAGGCCATCTCGTCCAAGGGACCGGACGCCGACCGCTATCGCGCCGAGTTGGCAAAGCTGTTCAACACCATCGTATTTGAGAACAGCCTGAAAGCTCCCCGTATTCATGATGGCTCGCTGGCACAGGTCGATCGCGATCTCGACTGGCTGGCCGAGCGTCGCCTATCCGCCCGCGGACACGTGCTGGTGTGGCCGGCGTTCCGGTGGAACGGGCACTTGCGCCCTTTGCAGGACGATCCCGAAGCGCTGCGGGCCGCGATCCGCAAGCACATCACCGATACCGTCACCCACACCAAGGGCCGGCTCGTCGATTGGGACGTGCTCAACGAGCCCTATTCGAACACCGAGTTCATGAAGATCCTTGGCGACGCCGAAATGGTCGAGTGGTTCAAGCTCGCCCGCGCCGCCGACCCGGATGTGAAGCTCTACATCAATGACTACGGCGTGCTCGAAGGCGGCCCTCGCCGAAATAACCACCTCGAACACTATTACCGGACGGTTCAGTATCTCGCCGACAACGACGCTCCGTTTGAGGGAATCGGCTTCCAAGGCCATTTCAGCGCGGTGCTGATCCCGCCGGAAGACCTGCTGGAGGTGCTGGAACGGTTCAGCGTTTTCGGCAAGCGGTTCAAGGTGACAGAGTTGGACATCAATCTCAACAATGACGAGAAACTGCGGGCCGACTACATGCGCGATTTCCTGACGGTCTGCTTCAGCCACGAGCGGATGGACGGCATTCTGCATTGGGGCTTCTGGTCGCAGCGACACTGGCTGCCGAACGCCGCGTTGTTCGACAAAGACTGGAACCTGCGGCCGCACGGGAAGGCGTACGTCGATCTGGTTTACCGGACGTGGTGGACCGACACCTCCGCGAAGACCAATGCCAACGGTGAGGCCGTCGTCCGTGGCTTCCTGGGCGACTATCAAATTACCGTCGACGGCAAATCCGAACGCGCCACCCTCACCCACGGCGGAACACTATTAACTGTGCGATGAACACGCGGTCGGGGACGCAATGATGCCCGCCGGCCTGCGGGCACGCGCAGACAAATCGGACGCGCCTGCCAGTACTGATCGCATGCGGATTATCAGACGAGGACGCTTCCGTCTGTGCAGGCTACGCCGACCGAAGGGGCGAGAAAATCTGCGCTGTTGGGGTAGGTAAGGGGATATTTCACTACTTTCTCATGCCTATCGACTCGATGTCATGAGTATGAAACTCGCCAATTCATCCGTCATCGACAATGCTGTAGTCGAAACGCTTGAGACGCGCCAGATGCTTTCGAGCGTCAGTTTTGAAAGCGGCCACCTCATCGTGAACGGGCTTGCCAACAAGAGCAACTCCATCCAAGTGAAACAGGTGGACGGGCGCGTGATGGCGCTGGTGAACGGCCAGCAGAGCAGCCGGCAATTGGCCGGCATTAAGTCGATCACCATCACAGGCGGGGACAAAAACGACTATATCGAGGTGGACCAGCGCGTCACCGTGCCTGTGAAGATCTACGGCCGCGCCGGCGACGACAGGATTATCGCGGGCGGCGGGAACGATTACGTCGAAGGCGGCGCCGGCAACGACACCATCTACGGCGGCGCCGGGCGCGACATGCTCCACGGCAACGGCGGCGACGACCGCATCTACGGCGGCGCCGGGCACGACACCATCCACGGCAACGACGGCAACGATCTCATGTACGGCGAAAGCGGCGATGACCTGTTCGTCAACGTCGACCGTTACGACCGCGTCTATGGCGGCAGTGGCCGGGATAGCATGACCGTCGCGTCAGACAACAAGCCAGCCAGCGCCACCCAGAGCAAGTCAGTGGTGAAAGTCACCAGCTTCTCGCTGATCGACGCCTCCAACGGCAACGTGGTGAAGGGCTACACCGACCTCAACACCGGCGACGTGCTCGACCTGAGCAAGCTGCCGTCCAAGCTCAACATTCGCGCCAACCTCGACGGAGAGTCGAGCGTTCGGTTCGACTACGACGGCAAAAAGGTCTACCGCATCGAACACGCCGCCCCCTACGCACTCGGCGGCGATAATGGCTTCACGTCGTACAAGGCGATGAACTTCACCGTTGGCACGCACACGCTTACCGCGCACAGCATTGCGAAGAACACCGGCGAAGTGCTGGCGAGCCACGGCGTGACGTTCAAGGTGATCAAGTCCAGCTCGACCTCGGTCGGCAACGACAAGCCCGCGTCGACCGACGGCAGCGGCAATTCGAACTCGAATACAAATACGAACACCGGCAATGGCGCCGCGGTCCCGAGCATTGATAACAACGCCAACGCCGCCTCGCCGACCGCCAGGATCGAAGCCATCAGCACCACGGTTCCCGCCGGTACGAGCATTCACGTCGATGCGGTGAAGTCGCTCATGGGATACGGCGGCGCGCACGAAGGCCAGTTCATCTGGGACTTCGGCGACCCCGGCACGCGCTATAACAAGCTCAAGGGCTTCAACGCCGCCCACACCTACGATACGGCCGGGCAGTACAAGGTCACGCTGACGGTCATCAATAAGGCCGGCAAGAGCCAAAAGGCCCAGATCACGGTCAACGTGACCGCCGCAGCGCGAAAGGTGATCTACGTCTCGAACTCCGGCTCCGACAACAACACGGGCCTGTCGGCCAACAGCGCGATCAAGAGCTTCGCCAAGGCCGCGTCGCTCGTCGGCGACAACACCGAGATCCTCTTCAAGCGTGGCGAGACGTTCTCCGTCACCGAAAGCATGAAGTTCAAGGCCAGCAACGTCGTCATCGGCGCTTACGGCATCGGCGACCGCCCGGTCATCAAGTGGACCGGCGAGCGCACGCCCACGCCGATCTTCAACACGCTGTCGGGCTCGTCGAACGTCACGTTCCAGGACCTGACGATCGACACGAAGTTCAACCAGGACACCAACGACGCCAGCACTCCGCTTGCGTTCTCCCCCAGCGGCACGAACATCACCGTCCGCCGGACCGAACTGCTGAACCTGATGTACGGCGCCAACCTCAACACGCGCCCGAAGGGGTTCATGTTCCAGGACAACACGTCGCCGCTGGAAACCGGCCTTCGTAAATACCTGGTCTGGGTCGAAGGCGAGAACGTCGTCATCATCGGCAACCAGGCCGCCAACAGTACGCGCGAGCACATCGTGCGCGCCAACCACGTCAGCAAGGTGCTGGTGATGGACAACGACTTCGCCAACATCGACCGACGCAGCACTGGTGAAGACCACTGGGACATCCGCAAGACCGCGTTGAACATTCAATCGGGCGAGTGGGCGTACCTGGCCGACAACCGCCTCGACGGCTCGCTGCAGATCGGCCCGCTCGGCAAGTCGGACGGCCTGCGCAATCCGCAGGAGCGTTTCTACAATGCGATCCTCGAAGGCAATACCGTCATCAACGAGCACCTCGAGGTCAACCACGGCGCCAATCAGGTCACGATCCGTCATAACGTGATCAAGGCCAACGGCTTCACCGCCATCCTCGTGGACGGCTACGATTCGACGTTCCAGCGCGGCACGGTGGATCTGGTCCTGCACAACAACACCGGCTTCAACACCAGTGATTCGGGCCGCTTCATCGACGTGACCGGCTCGGTGGACGGGCTGGAAGTGTTGAACAACATGTACGTCGCTCCGAACCTGAAGATCGGCAGCGGCCGCAGCGCCGGCATGACGATCGGGGCGTCGAGCCTCAGCACGTTCGACCTCATCGACGGCAACCTGTGGGCGATCGGCAATAACGTCGCCAGTTGGGTGGGCGAGGCCGCCGTGAACCACATCGGCAGCAGCTATGGGTCGAACTTCCAGACCATCGAGGAATGGAATGCCCAGACGCAGGTCGGCACGGACTACCACCGCACCGTGAACCTCAGCGGCGCGACGTTCACCACGATCGACGGCAAGCTCATCGGCGCGAAGGCGGCCTAAGTCGGGCACGGCCGCGGATCGCGACGGAAGTCGATCGAAGGAATCCGTCCACCACACCACCGAACCGCCCCGGCGCGCTGCACTTGCACCGCCGGGGCGTCGGTTGTTGAATCGGGGGATGGCCGAAGCAACGCACAGCTATTTTGATTGGCAGGTCTCCACGCTCATGCTTGCATATGACGTGACCGACCCGCTCCCCCGCGCCGACCACAATCGCATTAATGAGCGCCAGACGAAGGTCGAGCAAGAACTTCAGGATATCGCGCACCGCGTCATCCCGCCGGCCTACCACGAGCACCCGGAAATGGAGTTTCCCCCCGCAGTGGTGATGCTCCTCACCCGCGCCACCCTCACCCGGGCGGCGGAGATCGTGGGCATTTTGAAACCGCAGGCATAAGCCCGCCGATCAGGCAGCGCCGCCAGTTGGACGCCGTTCGGGGGTGGCCTCGATCGCGGGAATAGGACTGAATGCCGCCTCGCCAGCGACGACCGGAGGCTGAGCCTCGCCCACCGTCGCGTTCTTTGGGCGCGCGTCCTTCAAACGCAGGAACCAGTCCTCGAACAGGTGATAACTCAGGAGCGCCAGCACGACCGACAGGCCAATGCCGATCGCGCAACTGGCGATCAGCGCGCCCGGCACCGTCAGCATGCCCGACAGCTTGCCTGGCGTGAAGTACGCAAACGAGAGCTGCATCACGACGGCGTAGTGCCACACGTATAAGCCGTAGCTGTACTTGCCGAAGAACGTCAGCGGCGCGCTCGACAGGAGCCGATCGGCCCATGCCGCCCCACCCAGCGCCACGATGCCAACCGCGGCCGCCATGCCGAGCTCGCCGGCGTGGGAGACCGCCTGTCGAATCGCAAACATGCCAACCGCTGGACCGGAGAAAACATTGTTCACATCGACGACCACGCTGAACGCCAGCACCGCCAGCCCGCCGATCGCGACCGCGCCGAGCGTCTTGCGTAACCATGCCTTCTCGCTCGCCGCCGGCATTAGCGCCGCCATCGCGGCGCCGACGCACAGGCCATCCACACGACAGAGGGTGAAATACCACGGCGCGGCTGACAGGCCCTTCGCAACAAGGAAATACCACACGACGGCAGAAAATACGCCGCCCATCAGGCATAGGCCGATCAGCACGCGCCGCGGCAAGAACCACACCACCAGCGGCCAGACAACGTAAAACTGTTCTTCAATCGCCAGCGACCAGAAGTGCAGCAGCCGGATCGGCCCGTCATCGAACAACCTGGAATCGATGAACGCCAAGCCCATATTGCTGACGTAAGCCCAAAGCATCCACTGGTTGTCCTTCAACGACTCCTTCGGCGTCACAAACCAGATCACGCCCAGCAGGAACACCGCCAGCGTCAGGTAATACAGCGGGAAAATCCGCAGTGTACGACGCCAATAAAAATTGGTCAGGTAAGGCTTTATCGCCGGCGCACGCTCCTTGGCTTTCAGCAGAATGCCCGTAATGAGAAAACCGGAGAGGACGAAAAACAGGTCCACGCCGCGATCGCCCGCCCGAAACCAGCGATAGACGAGGTCGAGCGCGACGACGTCACTTCGAACGTAAAACGTGAAGTGGTAGATCATCACCCACAACACTGCCACGCCCCGAACGCCGTCCAGAGCAGGAATTCGTTGAACCACGTTAGCTCGCTTTACTGATCGATCGTAACCAATGAAAAACACGCGCGGTCGATACAACCCATAACATCGGCATATCCCCACCTCGGCTGAAATTTGGACAGGATGATACCGACCAGGTTATCGGACGTGGGAATATTTCGCGTCATCGAAAAAAAATTCCCCTTCCCCGGCGTTAGCCGGAGAAGGGGCAGGATATTGGGAATTTCGCATCCTTCGCCGGCTTAATCCCGACGGGTGCGACGTTTGCGGACCTTGTTTGGGTTGATACGGGCGGCCCGGAGCGCTTCGTCGTATGCCCCGAAGTACCGCAGGGCGGCGGCGTGGAGGCCCGGGTCTTCACGCTGAACGGCACCGCTGTTCAAGTCGTCCTGATCGGCGGCGCGGGCCTTCAGTTCGTAGATGATGGTGTTCTTGTTCCACCGGCGATATCGCGACACGTCGTCCGAATCCAACCCGGCGGCGGCCAAGGCGCGGTCCCAAGCGCCGAAAAGCCGGCCCTGGATCGCCGCGAACGCCGCCTTGCCCAAGTCGTCGCGACGCTTGGTCACCGACGCCCAGTTCAGGTCCTGGTTCTTCTTTCGCGCCGTCTTGATCAGCGCGATGACCCGCTGTTTGGTCCAGCGAGGCCGACGCGCGATGTCCTCGTAATTCAGGCCCGCTTTTTCCACCGCATTGCGGTAAGACCGGAAGTGATACGCCGCCGCCGACACCAGCGCCTGGTTCTTCTTCGCCAGGTTGTTGTACGACAGATCGGCGCGTTTCCTTGCCAGCGCCTTCAGCTCCGCCACGATTCGTTCTTTCGTCCAGATCATGCTATATCATTTGTAGTGAATGAGATGGAACGGATCAAGTCATGATCGGCGGTATTCTCAATCTTCGCAAGCCTTCCGGCCTCCGCAGCACCCGTGCGGTGACGCACGTCAAGCACGTCCTGCCGCGCCGGACGAAGGTCGGACACGCCGGAACACTTGATAATTTCGCCTCCGGCGTACTGCTCATCCTTGTCGGCGGGGCTACAAAATTGTCGGAATCCCTGATGTCGAGCCCCAAACAGTATGTCGCAACCCTGCGGCTCGGTGCAACCACCGAAACGAACGATCCGGATTCTCCCTATACGCTCACCCCGGGCGCCTCGCCAGTCACCGCCGAGGCGCTGAACGACGCGCTCGCCCGCCAGGTGGGCCATATCCGACAGCAGCCGCCGATCTACAGTGCCCTTAAAATCGGGGGGATGCGGTCGAGCGATCGCGTGCGGCTGGGCGACAATCCGATTCTGCCGGAACCGCGGGTTGTTCGGATCGACGCGATCGAATTACTCCGGTACGAGTGGCCCTTTACCACAATCCGGGTCGATTGCGGCCGCGGGACGTACGTGCGGTCGATCGCGAGAGATGTGGGCGAGACGCTCGGCGTCGGCGCCTACCTCACCGAACTCATCCGAACGCGCGTAGGCGAATTTTGGATCGAAAATGCGCGTGAGCTCGACTCGATCAATCCGGAGAACGTCGCCTCAGCGCTGACGCCCATTCCACCGTCGTAACCTCACCACACCGACTGGGTCGTTGGCGAGCCAGGAAACAAAAGAAACGGGCGGATTTTTTCGATCGTTGCGACGCCAATACCACTGATGACGAGCAGGTCTTCCGGCCGCTTGAACGCCGGCTCGCCGGGGCGGCGCTGACGCAGTTCGTCGCGTTTGGCGAGGATATCGCGGGCGCGTTTTTCGCCGATTCCCGGCAGGATGGCCAGCGTCTGCCAGTCGGCGGATTCAAGATCGATCTGGTCGGCTAACTCTGCCGCCCGCGCTCCGGATTCGGGTTGAGGATCGGCCACAACGGATCGATTAAGCACCCAGAGCATCCCCGCCGCCACTGCGCCGACGCAGAGCAGCCCGATCAGCGTCCGGCGTTGACGCGCGGTAAACGCGAGGTGATGGGCGGGATCGCACGGCATGCCGGATAAAGTGGAAACGCCTATTTCTTTGCGTGCCTAGCCATCTGCTCGCGGAGGGCCTGCACCGCCTGCATCGCCGGCTTGGGCTGAAGCATGTCGGTCAGCAACCCGCCGGCGGGCAGCGAGGGGTGCATGTCGGTGAAATTGGACCAGCAGAGATTTTCAACGTAAGGCTTGCTGAGCGCTATACGAGCGAATTCGTCCAACCACTTCGCCTGCTGCGCCGGCGACCAAGGCTCATGCCAGCGCCCCGCCACGCTCGGGTCCAGCGCCCCGCCCGACTGGTCGGCCGAGTCAGGCGTCGCACGGGCCGGGACGCCCAGGCTCGTGAGAAATACCGGCTTGCCCAGCGTGCTGAAACGGTCGAGCATCATCGATAGCTGGAACAAATCTCGTGTGAACTGCGACCGCAGCGGCACGCCCATTTCCAGCTCCAGTGCGAAGGCGTCGAACTGCATCCCCGCCTGCGCCACCATTTCGGCGTACAGCATCGGCGGAACGGTCGGGTGATTGTGCGAGTGGTATTCGCCGAAGGGGTATTTCACCGTCACGATCGTGCGTGAGTTGGCCGCGATGGTGCGCGTCTGCTGCACCAGCACGCGAGTCAGCTCGATCATCTGTTCGAACGACAGCGTGAACGACGTCGTCGCGTGCAGCCCGCCCACCACGTTCCACGCCGTCACGGCACGGCGATAGCGCGAGACGACCTTGCGAACGTATTCGTACGCCAGATCTCGAAGCGTCTCAAAATCATGTTCCCAGATGTAAAGCCAATCCGGCACCTGCCCGTCGGCCAAATCCACAAGCGGACCGGCGATGACAAGAATGCGCTTCTTCGCCAGCGCCTCGATCCACTCGTCCAGTTTTTCGGTGAGAAAGACGTCTTCCGTCGGCTGCAACATCTTCCACGGCATGGGAAGAACGACGAAGTCGCACATCTCGCAAACGGCGTCGCGATAACGTTGGTTGTTGATCGTCCAATCAACGCGACACCCAAACAGGTGCCTCGGCATTGAGCCGCTCGCCCGCCTCCGGTTCAACAGCAACTCGGCGTGAAATCGGGCCAAGTCTTCTGAGAGATCGAGCGATACATCCATCGACCGGTCCGCCAGCTTCGCGGCGATGGCGGGCTTGTCGAGGTGGGCAAGGGCTTCTGCGAACAACCCCTGTGCCTCGCGAAACTGCTGCTGGAATTTTTCGGTCCGCGGGAAGTCGAACAGGTTCCAGTCTTCCTGTTTCTGCACGATTTTCATCAGCCGAAACCGGGCCAGTTCGACGTTCAGCACGTATGGCTTTACTTGAGGCGGGAGGCGGGTGGTCTCCATCTGGTAGGCGCCGCGAGCGCCCATATCCCATAGAAGCGAGACGGCAGTGGCGCTGTCGTCGGTGCGCGAGACGACCAAGTGCTCATCGCGGAATGACACCTGTCCCGTCCACGGCACGCTTTCGGGACCAACCGCCATCGCGTTAACCGGACCGAACTGCCTCAGCCGTTCGCCGTTTCTGTAAATCTCGAACTTCAGCACCACATAACCCTTTGACAGTCGCTATGCCCGAGGTGAGGGAATCCTTCCGCCTCGCTTCCCCTGCATATTAACAGGCCCGAAACAAACTGACCAACGTTCTACGCCCACGGTGGTAGGCTATGGCAAAGCGGATGGAGGTTTACATGAATCAAATCGTTCTGGCGGCCTGTTCCTTCCTGGTATTCGCGGCGGCGTCGCTTGGGGCAAGCGTGGACGTACGAAACGACGCCGACCTTGCGGCCGCGTTGAGCACGGCGAGGCCGGGCGACGAAATCCGCCTTGCATCGGGAACCTATCGCGGTGGCATTCGCGCGACGCTCACGGGCGAGAAAGACCGGCCGATCGTATTGACCTCGGCCGATCCGAAGAACCCCGCCGTGATCGAAGGTCGATCGGGCATGCAACTGGCGCGATCGAGGTACGTCACCGTCAGCCACCTTCACATCCGCGGCGCGGCCACCAACGGCATGAACATCGACGACGGCGGTGGCGACAACCCCGACCAGTCGGCGGTCGGCATCACGGTCCGCAACTGTCGCATCACCGATACCGGCCCGCGCGGCAACACCGACGGGCTGAAACTCTCCGGCCTGCGTGACTTCCGGATCATCGATTGCGAGATCAGCGGCTGGGGCGGAAGCGCGATCGACATGGTCGGCTGTGCCGACGGCGTCATCGAAGGGTGCGTTTTTACTGGCAAAGCGGGGTTCGACCAGTCCAACGGCGTACAGATGAAAGGCGGGTCGCACGACATCGTCGTGAAGAACAACCGCTTCGATAACGCCGGCCAGCGATCGCTCAACATCGGCGGATCGACCGGGGTACAGTTCTTTCGTCCGCGCGATGCGTCCTACGAGGCGAAGGACATCACCGTCGAACATAACCACATCACCGGCAGCGATGCGGCGGCGGCGTTCGTGGGCGTGGACGGGGCGATCTTTCGCCATAACACCATCCGCGCGCCCGGCCGTTGGGTGTTTCGGATTCTCCAGGAATCGCGTGATGCGCGGTTCGTGCCGTGCCGGAATGTGAAGGTCGAGCGAAACGTGATCGAATATTCGCGCCAACAGGTGCGAACAATCGTAAACATTGGTGGCGATACCCAGCCGGAGACGTTTACGTTCAACGCGAACTGGTGGTGGTGCACCGATGGCCCGACAGCACGTCCCTCGCTCCCCACGCCTGAAACCGATGGCATCTACGGCCGCGATCCAAAGGACGCAGGCGAGGCCTACGGCGCGGCTGCACCCCCCGTCCGATAACCGACCTGCTCCCCAATCGCGCGTTGCCGTTCGTCATATATCGGATAGGGTTGGGGAAAGCCCGTGATGAAACCACCGCTCTACGTCGATCTCGACGGCACGCTCGTCCGCACCGACACGATGCAGCAGGCATCGCTGGCGATGCTGCGCGGCTATCCGCTGGCGACGCTCCGGGCGGCGTTCGCGCTATTCAAAGGCCGCCAGGCGGCCAAGGATATCGTCGCGGAGACGGTGGAGCTCGACGTCACCAATCTGCCCTACCGGGAGGCGGTGATCGAGTACGTCAAGAACGCCCGCACCGAAGGCCGGCGGGTGGTGTTGGCAACCGGCTCGCATCGGCGGTATGCGGACGCGGTCGCGAAGCATCTCAATTGCTTTGACGCGGTGTACGCCACGGAGAACGGCACGAACCTGATCGGCGCAAACAAGCTGGTCTCCATCCGCGCCGACTGTGGCGAGAAGGATTTCGAGTACCTCGGCGATTCCGGCCAGGACATCGTCATCTTCGAGGCCAGCGCGGTCGCCGGCATGGTGGGCGGCCGGCGGTTCGATCCGTTCAAGAATACGAAGGTGCAGATCCACCGCCTGGCGCACATCCACAACAACACACTGGGCGACCTCTTCCGCCTGTTGCGGCCGCACCAGTGGGTGAAGAACGTGCTCGTCGCCCTGCCGCTCCTGGCCTCGCACCGGCTAAGCGAATGGCCGCTGATCGGGGCGACCATCGCGACGTTCGCGGTGTTCTGCCTGATCGCGTCGGGCAACTACATCCTGAACGACCTGCTCGACATCGACGCCGACCGCCGCCACCCTACCAAGCGGAATCGACCGATCGCATCGGGCGCTGTGACGATTCCGCGAGCGATCCAGATGGTGATCGTCCTGCTGGCCGTCGGGATCGTCGGGGCGGCGTCGATCAGCCTGAACGTGCTGCTGGTCATGCTGGGCTACCTGGCGCTGGCAAACCTGTATTCGTTCTGGCTGAAGCGACGGCTTCTCGTCGACGTGATCGCGCTGGCGGCGATGTACACGCTCCGCCCGATCGCTGGCGGCGTGGCGACGAACATCTGGCCGTCGGAGTGGCTGCTGGCATTCTGCATGTTCTTCTTCGCCTGCCTGGCGTTCGCCAAGCGGTATACCGAGCTCAGCCAGCGGCTGAACGACGCCACATCGCTCCCCGACCGTGCGTATCAACCGACAGACTTGGATATCGTCCGCGTCGTCGGGCCGGTGAACGGATATCTCGCGGTGATGGTCGTGGCGCTCTACATCAGCTCGCCGGCGGTGAAGCAGCTCTACGCCAACCCACAAGTATTATGGCTGGTGTGTCCGGTGTTGGCTTACTGGATTACCCGCGTGTGGTTCTTCGCCCATCGCGGGGCGCTGAACGACGACCCGGTCGTCTTCGCGCTGAAAGACTGGAAGAGCTACCTCGCCGTGGCGATCTGCGTTGCCATCGGCGTTGTGGCGGCGATCTGAACGGAACGCGCCTTCCTTCATACTTCCCGAGGCTTGTCGTAGGATGATCGGCCTATGTCCGACCGCGTAATCCTTCAAACCGCCCTGCCATTTCCAAAACGCCAAGGCAAAGTTCGTGACGTATACGACCTCGGCGAGCATCTGCTCATCGTCGCCACCGACCGCATCTCGGCGTTCGACTGCGTGATGCCCAACGGTATTCCGGAAAAAGGCGCGGTGCTCAATCAATTGAGCCTCTTCTGGTTCGATCAGACCAGGTCGATCGTGCCCAATCATCTGGTGGCGACGGACGTAACCGATTTTCCGAAAGCCGTGCGGAGCTTTGGCGATCAACTGGTCGGACGATCGATCTTGGTAAAGAAGACGAAAGTGGTGCCGATCGAGTGCGTGGCGCGCGGGTATCTGGCCGGATCAGGCTGGAAGGAATATCAACAATCCCACACGGTCTGCGGCGTGAAACTGCCGCGCGGGTTGAAGCAGTGCGACAGGTTGCCCGAGCCGATCTTCACCCCCGCCACCAAGGCCGAGACGGGCCACGACGAAAACATCTCGTTCGAGCAAATGCAGAGGGAGATCGACCCCACCCTGGCTGCCGCGCTGCGACAAACGACGTTGGCGATCTACACCAACTGCGCCGACTACGCCCGCACCAAGGGCGTCATCATTGCTGATACGAAATTCGAGTTCGGCCAGTTGGAAGACGGATCGTTTATCCTGATCGACGAAATCCTCACGCCCGACAGTTCACGCTTCTGGCCCGCCGACCAATACGCACCCGGTCGCGATCAGGAGAGCTTCGACAAGCAGTTCGTTCGCAACTGGCTGGAAAAGCAGACCTGGAATAAAACGCCGCCCGCCCCTGCCCTGCCTGAAGAAGTCGTCGAGGGTACGCGGCGGCGCTACGTCGAAGCGTATGAAAAGCTGACGGGGCGTGCCTGGCAAAGCCAGGTGTAGCTTGGCTAAGAAGCGGAGGCGTTTTCTACCTGCGAAGTGATGTTCGTCACATCGCTGAGCGACATCCGCTTGCCAGTATCAAGCTCAAGGAAGATCTCCCCGTCTTCGACCTTCACTGATCCGACCAAACCTTCGATATCCTCGCCGGCGGCGTCCTTGCCTTTGACCATCTTGCCGATCATCGAGCCGGCGGACGACAGGCTGTTCTGCGTCACGAGCGTCTTCAGCGTCTTCTGAAGCTGTGTGCTCGATTCTAGCTGGCTGATCTGGCTCATCTGCGCCAGCAGCTCCTCGTTCTTGGCCGGCTCCATCGGATCCTGGTTCTGGAGCTGCGTGATCATCATGTTGATGAAGTCTTCGGTCTTGAGCGCGAACTTGTCCGACTTCAGCTGCGTGCCCGAGGTGGCGCCGACGGCGGTCTTTGAGACGTTGTTTACCATGTTTGTCTGCCGTTTCGTTTCATCAATAACTGCGTGTATTTACGCCACAAGGTCGAGCGGCTCTTCGCCGAGCGCCAGCTTGGCCCACATCTTCTGAAGCATCTCGCGACGCTCCTGCTCCTGACGCGACGGATGGTCGTGAGGGTTCTGCTGCTGGTCGCGCTGGTCAGAGTTTCCGTTTGACGAGGACGACGATTGCTCTGACGCGCTCGCCTGCTTCACCTGGATCCGATCGACCACCACGCCGGCCGTCTCGAGCGTGTTCTTGAGATTCTGAAGATTGTGACTGAGAAGCCGCGTGGCCTCGTCGTTCGACGTCTGGAACGATGCGGTGAGCACGCCTTCGTCGACGGTGACCTCGATCTGAATCTGGCCGAGGTTACCAGGGTCAAGCCGCATCTTCATCGTGCCGCCGTTGGGCAGCAGTTCAGTTTTGACGCCGGAGACGATGCGATCGACGTTGTGCTCAGCGAAATGCTGCTCGGGGGCGACGGGCGCCGGCGGCGGCTGAACCGGGGTGACCGGCTGGGCAACGGGAGCCTTGGCAACGGCGGGCGCTTGCAGGGCTTGCGTAAGCGTGCTGTCGGGAGTGTCGTCGGCCGGCAGTGAGGCGAGGGCATCGGAGGTAAGTTTAGCGCCGGTCGGCACCACGTCAGCAAGGTCGCCCTCTTCGTCTGAGGCTTCGATCGTCGGCAACTTGATCGAGCCGTCTTGCTCTGCCTCGGACTCGCCCCCATCCGCCGACGAATCCGCCGCCATGGCTTGTGCGGATAGCGTGGAAGTCGTCGCCGAAGCGATCGGCTCGGCAAGCGTATCGGCCTTCTCGTCTGCGACCGGCTGCACGCCGGGCTGTTGGATGGCGTTCTCAGGAAGCAACGCTTGGATCATCTCCGGACTAATGCCGTTGCCGTCGACCTCTTCATCGCCGTTGGTGGACGGATTCTCATCCTGTTGCCATAGTTGCTCGCCAGCGGATTCGTCGCCGGACGGGTCAGAATGTTGTTCTTCGCCTTCCGCGGCCTTGGTTTCGACGTCCGACTCCGCACCCTTGTCAGCCGGCTCGGCTTCGTCGACCGGCGCGTCGTCGGACTTCGATTTCCTTTCGGCCTTGGCAGCGGGTTTGGGCTTATCCGTCTCCCTGACTTGCTCAGAACGGCCGGCCTTGCGCGAGGTCTGGCGATCCAGCACGTCGTCGAACTTCTCAACGGGCTCAGCTGAGGCCGATGTGGATTGGCGCGCCGGCGGCGCAGAAGACCGCTGCAGCGATGCGGCCAGGTCGATGGCTTGCGGCATTACTACTCAGCCTTGGCATTGGCCTGGCGCATCTTCTCCAAGATGACCTGGGCCCGACTCGTCTCTTCCGGCGTCTTGAACTCCTTCAAGATGCCTCCGGCTTGTCTCGGCTCCATGGCTTGCAAATAGCGGACCACGGTTTCGTCGGGCAGCGTTTTGAAGATGTCCTTCGTCCGTTTCGGCGGCATCGCCTGATACAGCGCCAACGTGTCCTGAAAGCCCTTGTCATTGGCGAGGCGAACCTGTTCTTCCTGCAGTTTCTTCAGTGCTTCGGCCTCCACGAGCATCTTTTGCCGCTGGGCGTCGTAGTCGGCCTTGGCCTGTTCGAGCTGGCGTTTTTGATCTTCCAGTTCGCGAAGCCGGCGTTCGAGGATCGCGCCCTTGGCATCATAGGTGTTCTGGACCAGCTCCAACTTCTCCCCCGCAGGCCGGCCGGCGGCCTTGGCGAGGACTTCGTCGAGGCGCAAGATCGGCGCGAGCGGTGATGTTTCCTGCGCAGGCTGGGTCGCCGGTTGCGTGGTCGCCGCAGCCGGTTCGTCGATGATCAGCTTGCGGATCTCCTGGACTTTTTCCTTGTCCAGCTTCCCCGCAAACACCAAATACCCCACGCCTCCCGCGGCGAACAGGAAGTTCAGCGCGAGCACCGCACTGACGAGGTTGATCAGTTTCTTGACCATGATCCGTTAGTTTTCCGACGCCCGCGCGCCGTCCGTCAGATTGCCAAAAGCGATTTGCATGCCAGCCTCGTCGAGATTGTCGTTTTCGCGTTTCGTCTGCTCGCTCATCCACCGCTCGAACTGCCTGTCGCGAAGCTTCTCGATCGTCTTGCGTTCCTTCGACGTCTCGACCAACCGCTGCTGCGCCCGCTGAACCTTCGCCTGCGCCTCGGCGATCTGCCGCGCCAAGTCCAGCGCCGCCCGTTCCATGCCCACCAGATATCGCCGGTGCGCCGCGATGAAGCTGACCTCAATTTCGCCCACCAAGTGATTCTGCCGAACGTCCTCGCTCACCTGTTTTACGCTTTCGTCGAGCCGACGGAGCTTGTCCTGCAATTCGACCATCGTCTTCATCGCCTCGGCGAGGTTCTTCTGGGCGAGGTGTTCGACGTTCTTCCGCTGGCGGAGCACGCCGTCGAGTTCGAAATTGAATCGGGCCATGAATTAGCTCACTTCTTTGGCTTGGGGGTTAACGTCTTTTCGATCTGGTCGATCCACTGGTTCAGCGTGGCGAGTTGTTCCTTCGCCTGCTGGAGGGTGGTGGGCTTTGCCGATTCCTGCTTCAAAAAATCGATGATTCGCGGCCGTGCGTTGACGGCGACGTCTTGTTCGAGGTTCGCGCCGGGAACAAACGCCCCGATGCTCACCAGATCGGCGATCTCCTCGTACACCGCCATCAGCCCCAGCACGCGGCGGGCCATCTTCACCTGCTCCGGCGCGCACACGTCGCCCCGCACACGCGAGATCGACTGGATCGGGTCAATCGCCGGAAAATGTCCCTTGGCGGCCAGCGCGCGGTTGAGCCACAGATGCCCGTCGGAAATCCCCTTGACAGCGTCGGGGATCGGCTCGTTGAAATCGTCGCCTTCGACGAGCACGGTGTAAAAGCCCGTGATGGAACCCGCCTGCGTCTTGCCCGCTCGCTCCATGATTTCCGGCAATAGTGCAAAGACGCTCGGCGGAAACCCCTTCGTCGCCGGCGGTTCGCGGGCGGCCAGGCCGATCTGGCGCTGGGCCTGGGCCAATCGCGTCAGCGAGTCCATCAGGAGCAACACGTTCGCGCCGCGATCACGGAAGTATTCGGAAACGGTGCAGGCGACCTTGGCGGCGCGGACCTTCAGCAGCGGCGTTTCGTCGGACGTGCTGACGATCATCACGACGCGCTTCATGCCGTCCGGGCCGAGCGAGTTTTCGATGAACTCCTGCACCTCGCGGCCGCGTTCGCCGATGAGCGCAACCACCGAAATATCGGCGTCGGTGTTCTTGGCGATCTGGCTCATCAACGTCGATTTGCCGACGCCCGGACCGGAGAAGATCCCCATTCGCTGCCCCCGGCCGCAGGTGTGCAGGGCATCGATGGAGCGAACGCTGGTGGTGATCGGCTCGCGGATGTTCACTCGATCCAGCGGCATCGGCGTGCGGTTATCGATTCGTCGAGAGACGCTGCGCGGAATCGGCCCAAGCCCATCCATCGGCTCGCCCAGCCCGTTGATCACCCGGCCGAGCAGTTGGTCGCTGCACCAGATGCGCGGGGCGCTGCTGACGTTCTCGATCCGATCCCCGCGCGCCACCCCGGCGACGTTGGAAAGCGACATCAGGAGCGTCTTCTCCCCCTGAAAGCCGATCACCTCCGCCATGACGAGGTGCGAGTCCGACCCGCCGGCGTAAATGCGGCAAAGCGATCCGACGGGCAACGGCAGGTCGGTCGCCTCGATCGTCAGGCCGGAGATGGCAGACACCTGCCCGCTCACGCCGAACGGGAGCGCGGATTCGATCGCTTCAAGTTGGGAGACGAGTGTCGACATCGCGGTCTGCCAAAGTGATTCAGTCTTGTTCAGGCAACGTTGCCGGCGTCGCGTCCTGCGGCGATTCGGGCACCAGTTCCCGCGCGAGCCGGTCCAACTGCGTATCCAATTCCGCGTCGATCTCCCCGCCCGCCATCGTAACGCGGCAGCCGCCGGGGGTGATGTTCGCGTCTTCGAGGACCGTCACGCGCTCCAGTTGCGGCCAATCGACCTGCAACCGCTGCGCGATCTCCTCCATCAGTTGCTTCTGCGACGGATGGATGGCGACGCGCACGTCGTGACGCGACAACACCAGCCGGATGGCCTCGCGCGCGTTGGCCTCGACGACGCGCGGGTCCAGCGCGCCCATGCGCTTCGTCACCTTTCGAGCGATCGTCAACGCCAGCGGCAACACCTCGGCCTCGGCCCGGTCGGCCGCGCCGTTCTGCACTTGTTCGAGCGAGGCGATCGTCGATTTCAACGTCTCCATCAGCTCGACGATCGTCGTCTTCTCAGCGTCGAACGCCTCCGCCTTGCCCGCCTTTGTCCCCTCGGCGCGGCCTTGGGCAAGGCCTTCTTTTTTACCCTGGGCAAGCCCTTCGATCCTCGCCTGCGCCGTCACTTGCACCTTCAGTTGCTCCGCCTCGGCCTGCGCGGCGGCAAGTAATTGGTCAGCGTCCTGTCGGGCCTTGAGCAACAGCTTGCGCGCATACGCCTCGATATCCGCCATCGAAAACGGCCGGGCATTGGCGGCGAGCGAGGATGTGGCTTTGATCAAAGGCATAGCAGACGATGCGTGATGAGTGCGACGCGAAAGAAAGACTCGGATTCACGTCATACTCATCACGCCACACGGATTTCCTAAACGACCATTTCCGACGCCCCGCCGCGGCCACCGATGACGATCTCGCCGGCGTCTTCCAGGCGACGAACCACGTCCACGATCTTCTGCTGGGCCGACTCCACGTCGCTGACGCGGACCGGGCCCATGTACTGCATGTCCTCGGCGATGAGCTGCGCGGCGCGCTCGGACATGTTCTTGAAGATCTTCTGCTTCAGCTCTTCGCTGGCGGTCTTCAGCGCCAGCGACAGCACGTCGTTCTCGATCTCCTTGAGCACGCTCTGGATGCCCTTGTCGTTGACCATCAGGATGTCCTCGAACACGAACATCAGGCGGCGGATCGACTCGACCAGGTCGGGGTCCTCGGCCTCCAGGCCTTCCATGATGCCCTTCTCGGTGCTGCGGTCGGCGAGGTTGAGCATCTCGGCGACCGTATCGACGCCGCCCGCCTTTTCGAACGTCTGCGAGACGATGTCGGACAGGCGATGCTCGAGGCCGCGCTCCACCTCTTTGATCACGTCCGGGTTGGTCTGCTCCATGTTGGCGATGCGCTTGATGACCTCGATCTGCTTCTGGCTCGGCAGGCCGACGAGGATCTCGCTCGCCTTGGCGGGGTTGAGGTGCGCGAGGATCAGCGCGATGGTCTGTGGGTGCTCGTCCTGAATGAACGTGAGCAGGTTTTCGCTTTCGGCCTTCTGAAGGAAGGCGAACGGCGTGGTGGCCACCTGCTGGGTGACCTGCTTGATCATCTTCTCGGCGTCGGCCTCGGGCATCGACTTGCGAAGCAGCGCCTTGGCGTATTCAAGCCCGCCTTCGGAGAGGTAATTGTTGGCCAGGACGAGGTTGTAGAACTCGCGGAAGACGTTGTTGCGGGAATCAGGGTTGATCTCGCCGAGCGAGGCGATCTCGCGGCTGACCTCCTCGACCTGCTCGCGCGACAGCTTCTGCATGACCGCGGCCGCCATGTCCTGCTCGAGCGTGAGCAGGAGAATGGCAGCCTTGCGAACGCCGGTCGATTCTTTCGCGGATTCCTTGGCCATTGTTTGGGAAGGAGTCAGGAGTCGGGAGTCAGGAGCCAGAAGCAAAGTTGCATATCTGGTTTTCTCCTGGCTCCCGACTCCTGTCTCCTGACTCCTTTCCTACTATTCCTGATTCAGCCACCGCTTGATCAAGTTGGCCGCGGCATCCGGGTTTTCCTTCACCATCGTGCCGACCTGTTCGATGACCTGCTGGGCTTCCAGATCGCTGTCGGACAGCTCGCGGCCGGGCAGCATCATGCCGGTTTCGCCCACCTCGCCTACCAGATCGGCGATCGCGGTGATCGGCCCGGTCGGCTCGGCAGGGCCAGCGATTCCCCCGCCTGCCAGCGCGGGCTGTACGGCGGGGTGTGGCACGCTCTTGCGGACCATCATTGACACCATCAACAGGCTGACGACCGCCAGCACGCTGATCGCGATCTCCTTCGGCCCGAAGCCCAGGCCGGTGGGCAGCGAAGCGAGGCCGCCGGCCGTCGCTTCGCCGCCGGATAGCGGCTCGGATACGTCGATGTAACGTGCGACGCTGATGGCGGCGTCGTCCCTGATGTTCGTCGCCATCTGCACGTCGGCGCGGATCGCGGGCAGTTGCGAGGTCACCAGCGCATCCAGATCAGCGGCGCTCGGCTCAGACGTCGCGCCGGGGTTCTGGCGCTTCCAGATGCTGATGAAATACGAATCCGGCACGCGCACCGACGCCGCCACCGCCACCGCATCGCCGGCGGGGGCGGTGGTGGAGGTCATCTTGTAGCCGGTGTCCACGAGGTTCTTCACATCGGTCGTTTCCCGTGTGCTGTTTTGGCCCGGCGCCGTGTTCGATCCCTCGACCGTCATCTGGATGTTCGCGTTCATCCCCGGTTCGCCAGCGGGAGCAGCAGTCGTGTTTTCTTCGGTCGTGGTCGACTGTTGCTGCAGCGCCTCGACCTTGTTGTCCTTGCTCACTTCCTTAGTGTTGGTCTGGCTTGCCTTTGTATTCAGATCCACCGACACCGTCGCATATGCGTTCGGAATCCACGTCAACTGCCTCAGAATCTTGTCGGCATAGTAATTTTCGAACTTCGCCTTCGTGGCGAGGATGGGGTTGTCGTCGCCCTGCATGGGGTTATTGGGGTCGGACTGCTTCCAGGCCTTGCCGTCGATGGTGACCATGACGTTTTCGCCGCGAAGCCCCGCCTGCGCCCCGGTCACCATGTGGGTGACGGCGTCGGCGATCTTCTTCGTGCCCACTTCGCCGGGCTTCATCGTCACCGCCACGCTGGCGCGGGGCTCGATCGATCGGGTGGGGTTGCGCTTGCTGGTGCTGTCGAGCATCACCGTCGCCGACCGCACGCCCGGCCAGAGGGAGATGATCTGCGCGAGCTGCCGCTGCTTCGCATGATTCACGAGTTGGTCGTTCTGGTCGCGCGAGGCGAAGGGGTTCTGATTACCGAGAACGAATTCCTCAAACGCATCCTTCATGTCGCGCGGCAGCACCTGCGCGTAGCCAAGGTCGGCGATCAGCTCAAACTTACGGTCGGCGGGGACGAGAATGCGGTCGCCGGTGACGGAGTAGCTGACGCCTTTGGATGAGAGGGCCGACTTGATGCGCGCGATGTCGTCGGCGGTCATCGCCTGGTCGAGCAGCGGCGTCATCTCGGCGGTGCCGGCGTAGCGCGCCCAGTAGAACATCGTCATCACCATGATGACAGCGAGGGCGCCGGTAAGCATTTTCTGGGAGGCCGACAGGCCGGATAGCTGCTGCTGGATGCGCAGCAACTGCTGTTTGAGAGCGTCCACGTGATTTGCCCTCCATGGCAAAACGGCGGCGATCGCGACAGAACATTGAATTTTTGAACAAACACGGCATCCCCAACGCCCCGTCCCGTCCGTGGTCCGCGCGTCAAGGTTTACCTAGATTACGGACCGCACTGGAAATCGCAACAGCTAATTTCCGCCCCTGCTGTGCCTTTATGCCGCCAGAAGCCTCGCCTCCACGCCCTCGATTCTCGCCGGATCGTCGATAATCCGGGTCAGGTCGTACTTCCCGGCCGCCTCCGGCAACGCCGACCGCCGGCTGTTGAACTCTTTCAGCCATCGGTCGCGCAATTCCCGCGCCGCCGCCACGTGCGCCGGGTCGTTCTTCCGCGCCGCTTTCCGCACGCGTTTCGGCTTTTCCTTCCCGATTTTCGCCGACTCGGGTCGCGAGAAACGCAGCCCGGAGCGTCATCCACATCGACATGATCACAGGCGACGTAACTCCGCACCTGAATTTCCCCGTTTCCACCCCGCGTCCGACAAGCAAAACCGCGTTTTCAGCACTCCATGCAAGCCCGCCCCCCCAAAGCCTACGCCAATCCCGCCGCGCCGCACGTACACGGAAACGCGGTGTGCGTACCTCAAACCCCAATGTGCGTATGCCGCGGATCCGGATGGACGGTCGCGGCGCGTGAACACACCAGAGCGGCAGGCTTATTCCTGCCGCGGGAGGCGGATGGTGAAGGTGGTGCCGTCGGCGGCGGTGGAGGTGATGTCGATGGTGCCGGCATGGGCGGCGACGATTTCGCGGACGATGTAGAGGCCGAGCCCGACGCTTCCGGGCACGCGGCGGCCGAGGGATTCGGTAGTGGCATGGCGGACCAGGGGGTCGAAGATCGCGGTCAGCATCTCCGGCGGGATCGGTTCGCCTTGGTTTCGCACGCTGAGCGTGACCGTGCGGGCGTCGGAGATGGCCGACAGGTCAATGGGCCCGTCGTTTGATCCGTGCTGTAATGCGTTGCCGAGCAGGTTGGTGATGACCTGCCGGAGCCGGGCGGCATCCCACTCGCCGGTGAGATCGCCGTGGGATTCGAAGCGCAGGGTGCGGCCGGGGTGGGTGGAGCGGAAGCCCTGGACGACTTCGCGGCAGAGTTGTTCGAGATCGACGGGAGAGCGGGTGAGGGGCATGGCGCTGCCGAGGCCGGTGGAGGCGAAATCGATGAGGTCGGAGATGAGTCGAGAGATGGCCTGGGCGTTGGTTTCGATCATGGAGGCGGCTTCGGCGGCGTCGGGATCGCGGCTGGACTGCGAGACGATCTGGGCGGCCATGCGGATGCAGTTGAGGGGGTTGCGCAGATCGTGGCTGAGGATGGCGAGGAACATGTGTCGCGACTGATCGACGCGCTTGGTGTAGCTGCCGATGGCCTTGGCGAGCGACTGGTCCATCGACTCGTTGAAGCGGGTGACGTCGGCGATGTCGTCCTTATCCGGCTGGGGCAGGCTTTCGCGCCACAGGCTCAGCACGCTGGCGCGCAAGGCGCGGTATTCGGAGACGACCTCGTCGATGTCAAATCCTGACCCGACACGACTGATGCCGTGCATGGCGGAGGCGTCGTCGAGCCGGTCGCTCTCGTCGCCCCCGGCGCCGCCGTGGCCTTTGGATTTGCTGGATTGCTGGATAATGCTCTGATCGGTCTGCATGTCCCGCACGGTGGCGAGAAGGATCGACTCGGCATCGTTCCGCAGGGCAAGTTTTGACATCGCCTTGCCCGGCGCGAGGCTGCGGGCAAAGGATTCCCATTCCATCAGAATGGGCTCAATATTCGTTGAAATGAACTGAGCCAATCGCATTGATTGCCTGATTAAGGGATATGCAGACTTGGATATGGTTTCTCATGCGTTGAACCAGC
>JBBCIV010000228.1:0-5948 GCA_037189665.1 Phycisphaerae bacterium
CTACGAGGCCAACCGCGCATCCGTATTTCAGTTGGATGGTGTCTTCCCGGATCGCCGGCTGGACATGCTTATTCAGGGGGACTGGGTTCCAGTGTCGGCGGTGAGGCGATATGCGGGCGAATTGGGTCTCTCGAATGCGGAAGTAGTAGCGGATGCCGAAGGCATACGAACCGCAAGCGATGGATTGACTCTCCTCTTTCGCATCCGTCCGCTTCGCCGCGTCCGCCCGCTCTTTCGTCAATCCATCGCTTGCGAAGGAAAGGGTGGAAGTAGGGCGAACATGATTCGACTCTGCCGAATCATGTTCGCGTGGAGAGCCAAAACATGTTCCAAAGTTTCTATTATTATAATCAAGTAGTACGTCGGCGGTCGCTGGCGACGCTGGGAGGGGCGCGGCAATTAGGTCCAGCAAATCGGCGTAGTCGGCATGAGACAACGACGCAAGGAATGCGTCATGGGCATCGGCAGGTGTAAACAATCGGTTCATGGCAGAACCCCCTCCGCATAAAACGAAACGGCATCGCGGTCGAATGCGATGCCGTCTCTGCCATGATGATTGTCAATGCTATCTTCGGCTTATTCCGATGATCCGCCTTGTATTACACGAAATCGTCATGGCGACAATGAACGCCGACGCCGACTACTTTGCCGACGCGGTTCGACCGTTCATCGTTGTCTTCGGATTTCTGGCGCGGTAGTCCCTTCGCGTCGGCAGAGTAGTCGGCGTAAGTGGTTTCTATTCAAAGCGTAGAAAAAATTCGGCTTACTTGCATTGGCTTCCATTCCGAACCGCGAAGCGTGGTGAAGCCGTCGTTGTTTAGACGATCCGCGATGGCTTGAAGCGATTCCCCTTGCTGGCGCATCGCGGTGATGATCGGCTTGACTTCGGCGTAGATCGGCGCGGCCATCGCATCGCGTTTCGCCTTCGCCGCCGTCCGCGCCTTGGCAGCAGCAGCAAGGCGAAGGTGTTCCTTGCCGCTCCAATGGTTCGGCCGGGCCGAACCAAGGAGCGTCCCCCTTGCCTTCGTCGCCGCCAACGCCGCCTTGGTGCGGGCGGAAATCGCTTCGGCCTCATGCTCCGCGATGCAAGCCAAAATCTGAACCGTCAACTTGTTGGCGTAGGGATTGTCGCAAGCGATGAAATCAACCTTCGCTTCCATGAGGCCGCTAACGAAGTGGACGTTGCGGCCCAGTCGATCCAACTTGGCAATGACCAACTTCGCCTTCATCCGCTTCGCATGGGCGATGGCCTTCGCAAGTTGGGGGCGTTCGCTGTTGGTGCCGCTCTCAACTTCGCGGTAGGTCGTTTCAACCGATCCGTTGACCGACGCCGCGTAGTCGGCGATGGCCTTCATCTGGGCATCCAAACCCAAACCGCTTTCACCTTGGCGGGCGGTCGAAACGCGAACGTATCCGATCAATTTGGGAGTGGCGTTGCTCATGCCGCAGATTTTAACAATCTGTAGACGGTGGTCAACAGATTGTTAAAATTGGCTACCCGATTGGCTACCCCAGAATCGCCGTTTTTGTTAGGTATTAGTTCGGTTGAGACTTCAACCGCCGTCATGGAATGTTGCTGGCGCGACTACCGAATCGACGCGATGGTTTGGGCGCGGAAAAGAAAACAGGCACGGTATCCAAAGGCGTTTGTTAGGGTACGCCTATTTCCGTACCCGCACTCTTATTTCCGTAATTTCTGCCTTTCGTCCAAAGAAAAACCGCCGTAACCTTTTACGGTTACGGCGGTTATGGAAAATAGCGGGGGGAGGATTCGAACCTCCGACCTCCGGGTTATGAGCGTAATACCGGATGATCCCGTAAATTCAGATTTGATCGTAACTAACGGCGAATGCCAAAGTAACGCACTTCAGCAACGGAGGTCCATTTTACTCATCTTCATCATGTTTTCCAACTCGTGATACACAGTTTGATACACACTTTGCTGTTATTCAGGGGATGGGTACTGGATGAGTTGTGAACGATACTCAATGATGCCTGGGACAGTCCGTTCAACAGAGACGTGCGGTCGATGAGGCGTCGGGCCAGGACGTGGATCACCTGGCCCCGCCGCTGCACGATGCCGTCGGCCTAGAGCAGGGTGGCGTGGCGGGTGGGTTCTATCGCAACTTATCCGATGGGCGGGCCGAGAGCATATGCAGTCAGATATTGGCGAGTTCCTGTTGCGACCAAGTCGATGCTTCTGGATGCGGCCCGGTGGCGTCTACGTGGCCGAGCAGGATCTGGACGATCGACTGGGCGTAAGCTTCATCCATTTTGAGCCCCAAGGATGTGCCCCCCTTCACGATACTGGCAGACGAGGTTGAGATAGCCCAAGCTGGCATCGTTCGTCTAGGGGCTTCGAGTGTGTTGCTCCCGGAATGCCTGTGCGTAGACGACTTGTTGAGTTAATCGAGATGCTTCTGCTGAAAAGCCCACGAGATGGCTTTGTACGGAGACGGGCAGGGAACTGTGCATGTCGTCGGGATTGGCGACCTGCATCTCGTCATATAATGCGTCGATCAAGCCCCAATCGCCGCCACCGTGGCTGGAGTAGCCGCCGGTGACGGGCATAACCGTGTGGCGGGTCGTTTCGCGCGTTGCGTGCCGGCGAACGATGATATCGCAGTCGGCGAGTTCTTTCGTGTAAGCGCCGCCGCGAAGGACGCCTTCGGTGCCCCAGATCTCGATATTGCGGCCGCTGTCGAATGCGCTCATGGTGAATGTGGCGGTGATGCCGCCTTCGAAATCGATGTTCAGCACCTGATGATCCACGGCCGTATTGTCGCAACGATACGCGCAGCGGCCCCATGGACTGGTGCGTAGCCAGGCGCGAAGGTCGTCGTCACTCGCATTTTCGCCTCCGTTATAGACGTGGCCGAACCAACTGCGTTGGTCGGTGAGGTAGCGCATGGCATTGTACTGACATGACTCGCCGACCGGGCATCCGTCGATGCATCGAAGTGGCGCGTCGACGGGGCGGTTTGCCTCAGTGAAATGAGAGAGCCGACCAAAGCTCGATACTCTTGTGAACGGGCGATCGATCATCCACTGAATGATGTCGAGGTCGTGGCAACTCTTCTGAATGATCATCGGACTGGATCGTTCGGTGACGCCCCAATGGCCGCGCACGAACGAGTGGGCCTGATGAAACGTACCGACCCCTTCGCTGGCCTGGAGCGTTACGATCTCGCCAATCGCGCCGTTCGTGACGAGTTCTTTGACCTTCTGGTAGAACGGCGTGTAGCGAAGAACATGACAGATCAGCACACGTCGGCCGAGGTGCTTGGCGACGGATTCCAGCCGCAGGACGTCCTCAGGGGTGGTCGCAATGGGCTTCTCAAGCAGGACGTCGTATCCCTTTTCCATGGCGGCGATGCACGGTTCGACGTGATACTGATCCTGTGTGCCGATAATCAGGACGTCAGCGAAACGGTCTTCCTTGAGGAGTTCATCCGCGCTGGCGAACTTCCGGAAGTCGGCGTAATCGGACATCTGCGCGATGCGATCGACTTTCCAGGCAATCGGATCCGCCGCGCCGACCAACTGGTAGCGTTCGGGCGTCTTGGCGGCGAGCTTCATGTACGTGGTCGTGCGGCTGCCGCATCCGACGCCGGCTAGTTTCAGTCGTTTCATAAAGAACCTCTTGCCTCGCTGAGACAGGCACCGTAGCGACTTTGACCGACCGGCCGGCAATCGTTGGAAACGGCGGTGTTGGGAGGCCGCTGGTTATAGGGGTCAACATCTAGAAAACGATAATTTCCCCATAGTATAACCTTATACTAAAAAGTTCAAGAGCAGGGATGTTGGCCGTCCGTCGCCGAGCTTCGCGGTATTCATCACAGCGATTTCATGGCTTGCCGTTGCTTCAGCGGTCGACGATGAGTGAAAGGACTATCGTCGAGGACATCAGCCAGTCTGGGTGATCGGCGCGAATGATTGGTCTTCGACCGGCTTGCCTGCGATTCGATCAAAGAGCGCCTCGCCCGCCGCTCGGCCTGCCTCTTCGACGGGGAAGGGGAAGCGGTGAATCTGCACGCGATCTGATTCGGCCGTTTTTGCGTTGTCCGCCAGCGCCACGGCGAGATGATGCTTTTCGAGTCTGGGCGTGCTTTCAAAATACCGAATCAACGAGTCGGCCGCCGCATCCGTGTAGCAGACAACGGCGGTCGGCGCGGTCCGCAAATTGCCGAACAGATCAGGCAGCACGCTCGATACTCTGCGATAGAACGACGTGGTGGGCGTGCCATCGCCATAGCCCGAGTACCTGCACACATGGGGACGGAGCCCGGCTGCCTTCATGGTGTTCATGTAGCCTTGCCAAAATCGCGTGGCCGTCCAGTAAACTCCGCTGAAGTCTGGGTTCCTGGTCTCGGTGAACTCCTTGCGGATCAACAGGGCGACGCGTTTATGCCCTTCTGCGATCAGCCGCTCGGCCATGGCTTTTGCGCTGGCGCGTGGGTCGAACACAATCTTTGGCGCGCCCGGCACTACCAGGCCGAACACTTCAACCACGGGCACGCCCGCAGCCACGATGCGATTGACGTTCATCGCGCCGTCTTTGTCGATTGCGGAGTTGACGATGAGTCCATCGACGCGCCGATCGAGCACGCTTCGCAGGTTCTGAGCCTCTTCCGCGGCGGTCAGGTGGGTCAGGAAAATCGGCGAGCAGCGATGCGCAAGCACCGACTCTTGCAGACCGCGCATGAAGGACGTCACGAGCGAATTGTTGACGCCGTTAAACAGCACTCCGACAAGAAAACTTCGCTGGGCAACAAGGGAACGCGCGGCAATGTTTGGTCGATAGTTCAGCTTCTCCGCGGTCGCCAATACGCGTTTGCGGGTCGAGTCGGAAAACGTCTTGCGGGTGTAGCTGTTCAAGATCTGATGGACGGTGGGAATGGATACGCCAGCCTCCTCGGCAATTTGCTTTAACGTCACTGCCATCTCAATTCCACGCTCATTCGGCAAGCGGACAACTCAAATCTGTTCAGCGCAACCGCCGGAAAGTCAAATATATAGAAAACAAGGGATCGCACACAGTTGCCTCGATTGTTTTCTACGCGAATCTCGCGTCGATTGGACTTGGTTCCAGGGGAGTCGGGCAGCAGGCAGCATACCTGGCCAATGTGCTGATGAATTCCGGCTTGGATTATGTTGCCGGGACAGTCTTGGCAGCGACGGGAGTCGGCGGGCGGCGCGCCTTTACTCTTGCATCGCACGCCTCTTTTGATAACCTAGGTTATATTTATAAGGATTGTTCAACGTTGACCGCAAGGCTGGGTACAACTACGCGTCTGGCTCGTTCACGCAGGTTCAACTACACGAGGGACAGCATGTCCATTGAGCAGGTCCGTTCTTTGTTGGTCGTCTGGCTGGTTTCCCTCGTCTTGGCAGGGTGGGCTGTCGGGCAGGCCGCACCTGAAGCGCAACCGGCGGTATATGCGCCCTTTGTGCCAGTGGTCGTGGGAGAGAAGGCGAACCTTTCCCTCGGCGGCGCGGATGCGGCGGTGGTCGCGCTCGATCCGGCCAGCGTGCCGCAGGGCGACCGCACGGTCAACGGCGTGCCGTTCGTTTTCGCCGCCGGCGAAAAGACGGCCGTGGACATCTCCGCCTCCATGCGAGGCCTGCAGGACCCGTACAGCAACAACAGCTTTTTTACCGAAAAGAACCTCGGTCAATTAGGCCGGATCGCGGTACCGGTTGCGGGCGACCAATACTCGGCGCTGCACCTGATCGCTTTCTCCGCGGGTCGGGCTGATCACGTGCGGCGGGCGACCGTCCGCATCGGCACGTACGGCAACAGGACCAACATCTGCGAGGAGGCGATCGCCGAGGTGCCGGCGATCACCAGCGCCGGCCCCGACAGCGCCCGCCCGCCCATCGCAGTGAAGCGTCCGGACGGACGGCCGGGGGTTCTGCCCCACGGCCGCGGGCCGCGGGCGCACCCC